>NZ_CP131130.1:0-370000 GCF_033705735.1 Shinella zoogloeoides | reverse complement strand
GCAAAACGATGCCGCCGCGGCCTTTCGGCTGCGGCGGCATGAGCGGTGATCGAGAGGGCTGCGACCGGCAGAGTATCTCGTTTCACGCAACTCCGGACGCAACCCGCTGCGTGCTTTTGCCGGAATTGCGCTAGTGGCGGCGCGCCCAGTCGTCGATCTGCCGCTCCGCTTCGTCCTTGGCAAGGCCGTAGCGCTGCTGGATCTTGCCGGACAACTCGACGCGGCGACCCTTGATGACGTCGAGGTCGTCATCCGTGAGCTTGCCCCACTGCGCCTGCGCCTTGCCCTTGTATTCGTTCCACTTGCCTTCGATGATATCCCAGTTCATCTCGCTGTCCTTTCGGTTGAATGCAATCGATTGACGGGGAAGCGGCGGGAGCCGGAAAAGTTCCTCAATGCAGGCCGATATCGACCGAGCCGGCGTTCTCGGCGACGACGATGCCGTCCGCCGGCGGGGCCACCTTGCGCACATGGACCTCCAGACGGTTCTGCGGGGTCATGCGCCAGCCGATCTCGACATTCTCTTCCTCCCAGGCGGGATCGAAGGGCGCGCAACGGCCATGCACGACGCGTCTTCCAATACCAGCGTCGCCAAGGGCGGACGGCAGGGCGCCGACACAGTCTTCCATCGTCTCGAACGCTACCTGCGGCGCCTGCAGCTCCTCGCAGGAAAGGCTGCCAGGCGCGCAGCCGACCAGAAGCATGATTGCGGCGATGTGCTCCATGTCACTCTCCATCTCCTGTCGGATCGGGCTCCCCATAGAACTGGCCGGACAACGGGACGATGCACGGGAAAGTTCCGATCACGCCCTGTCACGATTTCGGGAACAAAGTTTCGGCAGGCACGTTGTCGGCGCATCGCTCAATGGCGAACCGGACGAGAAAGGAAGCGCAGATGCTCGGCACCATTCTTCTTATCATCCTCATCCTCCTCCTGATCGGCGCGCTGCCGAACTGGGGATACAGCCGCGGGTGGGGTTACGGCCCGTCGGGCGGTCTCGGTCTCATCGTCGTCATCCTTCTCATCCTCGTCCTCATGGGACGCATCTGATCCCGACCAACCAGCCAGGAACCGGAACCATGAAGAAAACCATCATCGCGCTTTGCCTCGTCGCCTCCACCGTGGCACTCTCCGCCTGCTCCCAGACCGAACGCGGCACCGCCATCGGCGCGGCATCGGGCGCCATCATCGGCGGGGCGGTGACCGGCCGCGCGGGCGGCGCCCTTGTCGGTGCGGCCGTCGGCGGCACCGCGGGTTACCTCATCGCTCGTTCGGACCGGCGCGGCTACTGCATCTATCGTGACCGCCACGGTCACCGCTACGAAGCCCGCTGCCGCTAAACGGCACCACGAGCAGAAACGCGAAACGGGCCCCCGGGGCCCGTTTCTTGATGTCTTGAACAGGGAAAACGAATGACGTCAGGAACCGCCCTTGGCTCTGCGCTCGGCATCGTCGAGCTTTTCCAGAAGGTCGAGCAGGCGATCGGGCACGGGCTCGGTCTCGATGACGTCGTAGAAGGATTTCAGCTTGCGGCCGACGGGGCCATTGGGATCGAACGCAGCCCTCGCGGAGGCGGCGCCGCGTCTCTTGTCTTTACCGGGCTCTATCATGGTCTTGTTTCCATCGCTTGCCGCCCGCTATCTTCCTTTTGCCCAATATTCCCAATAGCAAGTCAGACTTAGCATGCTACCAATAGGTTTCCGCAAGGTGAACTCTAGCGGAAACGGTTCCGATACGGAACATAGCCAGGGAGAACGAAATGTCACTTTCCACCCGTATCGCACCGCATCTCGCCTATCTGAGGCGGTTTTCCCGTGCCGTGACGGGTTCGCAGACATCCGGCGACGCCTATGTCGCCGCCATGCTCGAAGCACTCGTCAGCGACATCTCGCTCTATCCGGAAGGGCGCAGCGACCGCATCGCGCTCTACCGGCTCTACTGCACGCTCTTCGACAATCTCGACATCACCCTGCCGGAAAACACCTCGCCCTTCGGCTGGGAACGGCAGGCGGCAGCGAACCTTTCCAACCTGCCGCCGGCGGAGCGCAAGGCCTTCCTGCTCGTCGCCGTCGAGGGCTTCGACATTGCCGAGGGCGCCGACATCATGGATGTGCCGGAGGACCGCTTCAGCGCATTGCTGGACGAGGCCTCGCGCGACATCTCGCGTCAGGTGGCGACCGATATCATGATCATCGAGGACGAACCCCTCATCGCCATGGATATCGAGGACATGGTGAAGGGCCTCGGCCATCGGGTGACCGGCATCGCGCGCACCCATTCGGAGGCCGTCGAGCTCTATCACCGCACCTCGCCGCGCATGGTGCTGGCGGATATCCAGCTCGCCGACGGCAGCTCGGGCATCGACGCCGTCAACGACATCCTGAAGAACAGCACGATCCCGGTGATCTTCATCACCGCCTTCCCGGAACGGCTCCTGACCGGCGAGAAGCCGGAACCGGCCTTCCTCGTCACCAAGCCGTTCAACCCGGACATGGTGAAGGCGCTGATCAGCCAGGCGCTGTTCTTCGACGAGCAGGCGCGGCTCGCCAAATCCGCATGACGCAAAAAGGCCCGCGCAAGCGGGCCTTTTCATTCCGGTCTGCCGTGCTTGTCAGAGCGCGGCGACGACGATGACCTCGACGAGGTAATCCGGCGTCGCGAGCTTGGATTCGCCGGTGGCGCGAGCGGGCGTGTGGCCCTGCGGCGCCCAGGTATCCCAGACGGCGTTCATCTTGGGAAAATCGGCCATGTCGGCAAGCCAGATCTGGGCGGAGAGGATGCGCGTCTTGTCCGTGCCGGAGAGCGCCAGAAGGCGGTCGACCTCGGCCAGCGCCTGCTTCGTCTGCTCGGTGACGTCCGAACCCGCCTCACCGACCTGACCGGCCAGATAGACGGTGCCATTGTGCACGACGGCCTGGCTCATGCGCGGGCCGGTTTCAAAGCGTTTGATATCCATGTCTCGTTCCTGTCAGGTCGCGGAAATATCGGAAACCCGCCGCCACGCGATGGCCGGCAGGCCCGCCGTCTATAGGCGGACGGCTGGCGGGGCGCCAGAGGCGGCCCTGCAAATTCTCCCTCAGGACGCCAATCCCCGGAGGGCGGCGGCGACGATGGCCTCGACGGGCGCATCGATATCGACCGTCACGACGCCCGGTTCGCCGGACGGGTCCTCCAGCGTGGCGAGCTGGCTGTCGAGCAGGCTGACGGGCATGAAGTGCCCTTCCCGCGCGGCCATGCGCGTCATCAGAAGGTCGCGGCTGCCCTTGAGGAAGACGAAGGAAAGCGTGCCGCCGGCGGCACTGCGCAGGCGCTCGCGGTAGACCTTCCTGAGAGCGGAGCAGGAGACAACGACGCCGTTGCCCGCGGCGCGCGCATCGGCCAACGCCCGGCCGATCATGTCGAGCCAGGGCCAGCGGTCCTCGTCCGTCAGGGGAATACCGCGGGACATCTTCTCGACATTGGCGGCGGGATGCAGGCTGTCGCCCTCGATGAAGGCGGCGCCGAGGCTTGCGGCAAGACCCTCGGCGACCGAGGTCTTGCCGCAACCGGAAACGCCCATGACGACGATGGCGCGGGCGTCGGTCACGCGCCGCTCGCCTCAGGCGACGCGCTTTCGTCGCTCGACGCGGGCGCGGATGGCGTCGATATCGACACGCGGCGTCGCGGCGAAGAGCGTCTTGGTATAGCTGTGCTGCGGGTCGTCGAAGACCTGGTCACGGCTGCCATATTCCACCGCCTCGCCGAAATACATCACCATCACGTCGTCCGCGATGTGGCGCACGACCGAAAGGTCGTGGCTGATGAAGACATAGGTCAGGTGGAACTCGTCCTGAAGGTCGGCGAGCAGGTTGAGCACCTGGGCCTGCACCGAGAGGTCGAGCGCCGAGACCGGCTCGTCGAGCACGAGGAGGCGCGGATTGAGCATCAGCGCGCGGGCGATCGCCACGCGCTGACGCTGGCCGCCGGAGAACATGTGCGGGTAGCGCCCGTAATGCTTCTCCTCCAGCCCCACCTTCTTCAGCATGGCCATGGCGCGGTCGCGCCGCTCGTCCGCCGGAACCTTGGTGTTGATGACCAGCGGCTCCGTCAGGATGTCGCCGATCTTCTTGCGCGGGTTCAGCGAGCCATAGGGGTTCTGGAAGACGATCTGCACCTTGCTGCGCATTTCCGGCGTCAGCGGCTCGCTGGCGATGTCGACCTTGCGGCCGTCGATCAGCATTTCGCCCGCGGTGATCGGATCGATCATCGTGACCATGCGGGCAAGGGTGGACTTGCCGCAGCCGCTTTCGCCGACGATGGCAAGCGTCTTGCCCTCCTCGACCTTGAAGCTCACGCCCTTGACGGCGTGAACGGTCTTGGACGGCTTCATGAAGCTGCCGGGGATGTGATAGTCGCGCTTGAGGTCGCGCGCTTCGAGAACCGGGGTCATCGGACGGCTCCTGCGAAAATCTCGGCGTCGGTCAGCTTTTCCGTGATCGTCGGCAGGCGGCCACCCGTGGCGTTCTCCGGCAGGGCCGCGAGAAGAGCCTTGGTGTAGACGCTTTTCGGGGCCGAGAAGAGCGAGAGCACGTCGGCCTCCTCGATCTGGCGACCCTTGTACTGCACGATGACGCGGTCGGCGGTTTCGGCGACGACGCCCATGTCATGGGTGATGATGATGAGGCCCATGCCGTGTTCGGCCTGCAGCTTCATCAGGAGGTCGAGGATCTGCTTCTGGATCGTCACGTCGAGCGCGGTGGTCGGCTCGTCGGCGATCAGAAGCTTCGGATTGCAGGCAAGCGCGGTCGCGATCATCACGCGCTGGCACTGGCCGCCCGACATCTGGTGCGGATAATGGCCAAGGCGCTCTTCCGGGTTCGGGATGCCGACGAGCTGGAACAGCTCGATCGCCCGGTCGCGGCGCGCCTTGCGATTGAGATCCGTGTGGATGCGCAGCACTTCCTCGATCTGGTAGCCGACCGTGAAGCACGGATTGAGGCTGGCGATCGGCTCCTGGAAGATCATGGCGATATCCTTGCCGATGATCCTGCGCCGCTCGGCATCCGACATGGCCTTCATGTCGCGGCCGTTGAAGGTGAGGACGTCCGCCGTCACCTTCGCCGTCCAGGGCAGGAGGCCCATGGCGGCGAGCATGGAGACGGACTTGCCCGAGCCGGATTCGCCGACGATGGCGAGCACTTCGCCCTCGTCGACCTTGAGCGAAACGCCGTCCACGGCGCGGAAGGGACCGGATGCCGTCTGGAACTCGACGGTGAGGTTCTTGATTTCGAGAAGCGACATCACGACCTCTTCAGCTTGGGATCGAGGGCGTCGCGCAGGCCGTCACCCATGAGGTTGATGGCGAGCACGGTGACGAGGATGGCAAGGCCGGGGAAGGTGACGACCCACCAGGCGCGCTGGATGAATTCGCGCGCTTCGGCGAGCATCGTACCCCATTCCGGCGTCGGCGGCTGGGCGCCCATGCCGAGGAAGCCGAGGGCCGCCGCGTCAAGGATCGCCGCCGAGAAGGCGAGCGTCGCCTGGACGATGAGCGGCGCAAGGCAGTTCGGCAGGATCGTCAGGAACATCAGGCGCAGCGTGCCGGCGCCCGCGACCTGCGAGCCGACGACGTAATCCTTGGACTTCTCCGTCATGACCGCCGCGCGCGTCAGGCGCACGAAATGCGGCTGGTTGACGAGCGAGATGGCGATCATGGCGTTGAGCAGGCCCGGACCGAGAACCGCCACCAGCACGAGGGCGAGCAGCAGCGAGGGGAAGGCCAGGATGATATCCATGATGCGCATGATGAAGGTATCGACCTTGCCGCGGAAATAGCCCGCGACCAGACCGATCAGCACGCCCGAGACCACCGACAGCGTCACGACGACGAGACCGATGAAGAGCGAGAAGCGCGCGCCGTAGATGAGGCGCGAGAGGATGTCCCGGCCGACGGCGTCGGTGCCGAGGATGTGCCCCCAGGTCCCGCCCTGCTGGAAGACCGGCGGCAGGAGAAGGAGTTCACGGTTCTGGATGCTCGGATTGTGCGGCGCGACGAAGGGCGCGAAAACGGCGACGAACAGGATCACCAGGAAGATGAAGAGGCCGATGACCGCGCCCTTGTTGCGCGAGAAATAGAACCAGAATTCGGAAAGGCCCGACGGCGGCGTGCCGCCCGTCTTGGCCTCGGACGTTGTCTGTACTGAGCTCATGGGATCGCCCTCCTAGTGCCGGATGCGCGGATTGACCCAGCCGTAAAGCAGGTCGACCACGAGGTTGACGATCATGATGACGGCGGCGATCAGCATCAGCCCGCCCTGCACCACGGCATAGTCGCGCTTGAAGACGCTGTCGACCATCCACTTGCCGATGCCCGGCCAGGAGAAGATCGTCTCGGTCAGGATGGCGCCCGCAAGCAGCACGCCGACCTGCAGGCCGATCGTGGTGATGACGGGAATCATGGCATTGCGCAGCGCGTGGATGCCGATGACGCGGAAGGGCGAAAGACCCTTGGCGCGGGCGGTGCGGACATAGTCGTCGCCGAGCACTTCGAGCATGGCCGAGCGGGTCTGGCGCGCGATGACCGCAAGCGGGATCGTCGACAGCACCACGGTCGGCAGGATCAGGTAGGTCAGCGCCGACTTGAACGCCCCCGCCTGCCCCGAGATCAGGCTGTCGATCAGCATGAAGCCGGTGACCTGCGGGAAGAAATACATCAGCGAGATGCGTCCCGAGACCGGCGTCCAGCCGAGATAGCCGGAGAAGAAGATGATGAGCAGCAGCCCCCACCAGAAGATCGGCATCGAATAGCCGACGAGGGCGACGCCCATGATCGACTGGTCGAGCCAGGTGCCGCGCTTGACCGCGGCAAGCACGCCGGCCGGAATGCCGAGCACGACGGCGACGATGATGGCGCAGAGCGAAAGCTCCAGCGTGGCGGGGAAGAGGTTCATGAAGTCCTCAAGCACCGGCCGCTTGGTGACGATCGACGAGCCGAAGTCGCCCGAGAGCAGGCCCGTCAGATAGTCGAAATACTGGATGTACATCGGCCGGTCGAGGCCGAGCTGGTGCATCAGCTCGGCATGGTGTTCCGGCGACATGACGCGTTCGCCCGACATCAGCATGACCGGATCGCCCGGCAGAAGTCGAATGAAGGCGAACGCGATGATCGATACCCCGATGAACGTGGGTATCAGGACGGCGAGCCGTCCGAAGATAAAGCGCAACATGGGAGCCAATCCCTTCTTCTTTTGAAAAACCGGCGGCCCGAATGCCTTCGGACCGCCGGCCATTGCACGCTCTTTGCGGCGTGCCTTTCTTTTGCCCGATATTACTCGGCGATGTCTACACCGTCAAAGCGGTGAATCCCCAGCGGGTCCATCTTGAAGCCCGAGACCTTCTTGCTCATCGGGACGACGACCAGCGAATGGTCGATGGTGTTCCACGGCGCTTCGCGCTTGAAGATGACCTGGGCCTCTTCATAGAACTTGGTGCGCTGGGCGATGTCGGAGGTTTCCTTCGCCTTCGTCATCAGGTCGTCGAATTCCTTGTTGCACCACTGCGCGCGGTTGTTGCCGCCGACGGCGTCGCAGCCGAGCAGGGTGTCAAGGAAGTTGTCCGGGTCGCCGTTGTCGCCGGTCCAGCCCATGATGGCCGCACCGTCGCGGTCCTTGGCGGAGGAGAGCTTGAGATATTCGGCCCATTCATAGGAAACGATCTCGGCCGTGACGCCGATCTTGGCGAGGTCGGCCTGCATCAGCTCGGCCGCACGGCGGGCGTTCAGCATGTAGGGACGCGCGACGGGCATGGCCCAGATCTTCATCTTGAGATCCTTGACGCCGGCTTCCTCGAGCATCTTCTTGGCCGCGTCCGGATCGTACTTGTCGTCCTGGACGGCGTCGTTATACGACCACATGGTCGGCGGGATCGGGTTCTTGGCGACCGTTGCCGCGCCTTGGAAGACCGCGTCGACGATGGCCTGCTTGTTGACGGCCATGTTGAGGGCCTTGCGGACCTCGACCTTGTCGAACGGCGGAACCAGCGTGTTGTAGGCGAGGTAGGCGACGTTCAGGCCTTCCTGCTCCAGAACCTGGAGGTTCTCGTCCTTCTTCAGCTCGGCAACGTCGGCGGCGTTCGGATAGGCCATGATGTGGCACTCGCCGGCCTTCAGCTTCTGCGCGCGGACGGCGGCGTCCGTGGTGATGGCGAAGACGAGATCGTCGACCGGCTGCTTGCCGTTCCAGTAGTCGGGGTTGGCCTTGTAGCGGATCGCCGCATCCGTCTGGTAGGCGACGAAGGTGAACGGGCCGGTGCCGAGCGGCTGCTGGTTCAGCAATTCCATCTTGCCGTCAGCCTGCAGCTTGTCGGCATATTCCTTGGAGAGGATCGAGGCGAAGTCCATGCCGAGATTGGCGATGAACGGCGCTTCCGGACGCTTCAGCACGAACTTGACCGTCAGGTCGTCGACCTTCTCGATCTTTTCGATGAGATCCGGGAAGCCCATGCCCGCGAAATATTCCCAGGAAGCGCCCGCGACATACTTGTTCCACGGATTGTCTTCCTTGTACTGGCGCTCGAACGAGAAGATGACGTCGTCGGCGTTCAGTTCGCGGGTCGGGGTGAAGTATTCGGTCGTCTGGAACTTCACGCCCTTGCGCAGCTTGAAGGTGTATTCCTTGCCGTCGGCCGACACTTCCCAGCTCTCGGCGAGGCCCGGTTCCAGCTCCGTGCTGCCGTGCTTGAACTCGACGAGGCGGTTATAGGCGGTGCGCGACGTGGCGTCGAAGGTCTGGCCGCCGGTATAGAGACCGGGGTCGAACCCTTCGGGCGAGGCTTCCGAGCAATAGACCAGCGTCTTCGACCAGGCAGCGCCTGCCATCATCGAGGCAAGCGCCGTCGCTGCGAGGAGAGTAGTCAGCTTTTTCATAGTGAGCTTCCCAGGTTTGCTTTTTTGTTCGTTGTGTGCGGACGCGGGTGCAGGTCCAGCCCCGGCCTTGCGCGGATGGAACGACATTTGCCGCAGGATTGCAATAAGTCGGCGGACAATTTTGTCCAAACGGAAAAATCCCTGGAAGATTATTCTCCACAGCATTCGAAATGCCTGCAAAACCGGGATTTTCGCCCGTAGCGCCGACGCCGTTTTTCCCTTTTCCGTCATCGGCTTGCCGCGCGTGACGGGCAGAAAATGAGAGACCTGCGCTAAATTGTCCGGCAAAAGCCTTTGCCGCCAGAGATTGCGGCGCTAGATTGCATCGCGTGGAATCCGGGGGTGGAGGCCGCGTGGCCGTATTGAACAGACACTACAGGCGATACGATTTCGAAGGCGATCTGGAGAAGGCTCTCAATCGCGTCGATTTCTTTCGTATCTTCCATACGATGGCCCTGCGCCACGGCTTCGAGCATTTCGGCGTCCTGCAGCTCGCCAACGAGCACGAGACCAGCCTGCTCGCCGGCCGGCTGGTGCTGCACGACCTGCCCGCCGGCCTTGCCGACGCCTATGACAAGCGTCACCGCCTCAACGATTCCGCCCTCTTCAAGAGCTTCTACAAGTCGACGATCCCGACGGTGTGGCGCGCCTCGGACGCGGCGCAGAACGGCTCCGCCGAAGGCGCCGATTTCCTCGACCAGATCGGCTTCGACATGGCGCTCGCGGTCCCCGTGCATTCCGTCGCGGGTACGCGCTATGTCGTCCTCTTCCTCGGCGACGGCGAAGATATCGGCCGGCGCGAGCATTTCGAGATCTGCTACGAGGCGAACTGCACCTTCGACTATTTCTACAGGCAGGTGCTCGCCAACAAGGCCGGCATGGGGCTGACGCCACGCGAGACGGAAATCCTGCGCTGGATCTCCTACGGCAAGACGGCAAGCGAGATCGCCCTCATCGTCTCCGTCTCGGAGCATACCGTGAACTCGCACACGGCGACGATCCTGAAGAAGCTCGACGTCGTCAACCGCACCCAGATGGTCGCCAAGGCGATCCGCGAGCAGATCATCCAGTAAAGCGGGAAAACGGAGCCGGGCGTCCGGTATAGCAGAGTTAGGGACTTGTTAATATTCGCGGCCTGAACAAGAGTAGCTACGGCTTTCTTCGAGGCCGGCGCCCATAATGCCAATCGGGTCACCCACCGCCATGACAGAACAAGTACATATTCTGCTCGTTGATGACGATCCTGCGGAAAATGTCATTCTCAGCGCGCTGATGCGCAAGGTGGCGAGCTATGCCATCGCCCTGCATTATGTAGAGACGGTGGAAGCGGCGCTCGATTTCATCCGCTCGTCCGGGGTGACGCTCGACATGATCCTGATGGACAACCGGCTGCAGCCGCAGGCGGACTTCCGCGAGACCGTGCCGGGGCTGCGCCATGCCGGCTATATCGGCCCGGTCGGCGTCATTTCCTCGTCGATCAGCGATGCCTATTTCCAGAAGATCGACGATTACGGCGTCGACTTCCGCATAGACAAGGCCGAGCTCGATCCGACGGCCATCGAATTCATTCTCAGGGAATATGTGAGGAACGAAGCGGGCGCCGGAATCTGACGATCCGGCGCGGCGCGCATCAGGCCGCCGGCTGCTGCTGGGCCTGAGCCTGAGCCTGGGCGGCGCGGGTGTGATCGAGGCCGAGCAGCATGCCGATCTGCGGGCGCGCCTTGACGAGATCGTCGATCGTGTACTGCTGCAGCACTTCGAAGAAGGCGTTCAGCGCCTTGCGCAGCGCCGCGTTGAGGCCACAGCTGTCGACGAGCGGGCATTCGATCTCGCCCGCCTCGAAACATTCGGCCATGGCGAAGGAATCCTCCGTCACGCGCACCACGTCGAACAGCGTGATCTCGCTCGCCGGCTTGGGCAGACGCACGCCGCCATTGCGCCCGCGCACGGTCTCGATGATGCCAGCCCTGGTCAGCGGCTGAAGGATCTTGAACAGGAAGAGTTCCGAAACGCCGTAGGCCTTCGCGATTTCCGGGATGCGGCTGAGCTTGTCCCCGTTCGCCGCGCAGTACATCAACATGCGCACGGCATAGTTGGTTTGCTTCGTCAGGCGCATGGGAAACTCCGAATTCGGTTTTGAAGTGGATCACATATAGGACAGATCGCGGTTTAGAACAATTCCAAAAAGCGGAAAAACACATTCATGTTATGCGGCAGCCGGGAATCGACCCGTTAAAGGCGACTCTTGCGGTAAGGTTTAAGCACCGGTTGAAGCGGATGCAACCATTTACCGGCCCTCCGGCGCCGGCTGGCCGGTAACGGTCCTGGCATAATCGAGGATATCCTTCCTGCGCTGCGGCGTGCCCGGATGGGTGGAGAGGATATTGGTATCGGACTTGTCGCCGAGCTTTTCCTCGATGAGCGTGAAGAAGCGGGCGATGGCCGCCGGGTCGTAGCCGGCCTTCGCCATCAGCTCGACCGAGCGCCGGTCGGCCTCGGCTTCCGCCGCGCGCGAGTAGGAAAGCGCCAGCAGGCCGCCGCCCTGCACCAGGACATCCTCGACCGCCGAGCCGACGTCGCCGGCGATCAGCATGATGAGGCCGGTCATGCCGGCGGCCCGGTAGAACTGGCGAAGACTGTGCTTCAACTCGACATGGCCGATCTCGTGCGCCAGCACGCCGATGATCATCTCCGTATCGCCACCCGCCATCTCGACGAGCTGGTCGGTGACGACGAGCGTGCCGTCCGGCAGGGCGAAGGCGTTGGGGCCGATGATACCGCCGTCGCGGAAATTGAGATTGTAGGCGCCCGCACCGGCCGGCGACTGCGCCGCGATGCGGGCGAAGCCGTCGGCGATCTCCCGGCGGCGCTCCTCGGAAAGCTTTGTCGGCGAGAACGTCGTCTTGTCGAGCGCCTCCAGCGTGCCCTTGCCCATCAGTTGCGGCACGATGGGCGGCGTCGTGACGACGGCGACCTCGACGAGCGCCGGCACGCCCCAGCGATAGACGGCGCTGCCGAGCGCGAAGGCGAGCAGCACGATGACGATGAGGCGCAGGCGGAACTGCTCCAGCCAGTGCACCATGCCGGCCCCGCCCCTGCCCCGCGCGGCGAGGTAGCGGTCGATGCCCTCATTGTCCCAGGTCTCGAAGATCGAGCCGTCCGGGAAGGTCACGCGGCGGGGGATGGAGCCGACCCGGCTGGAAATCTCCAGCCAGGAAAGACCGGCGCCGGCCAGCGGCCTTTCGCCCCCGACCGGCACGGCGGCGATCTCGCCGCCCTTTTCGACGAGATGCGCCTCGACCGATCGGCTGGAGCCGGCGGGGTGCCATTCCCCACCGGCGATGGCGGCATTGTCAGAAGCCAAAATCGAACCCTTCGAAGTCCATGAATTCGGCGCCGACGGCCGAACCCTGTTCCTCGATCCTGCTGAACAGCTCGCCGACGTCGCCCGAGAAGGTAACGCCGGTGTGCTCCCACGTATAGCGGGCGAGGCGTACGGCCGCCCAGGGCCGCATCAGGCCGAGGGTGAAGATCGTCACGATGACGTTGGAGATGGCGATCCAGGTGTAGCGGATGCGCGAGACGTCGCTCATCAGCCGGTGCCTGCCGTCGAAGGTCGTGGAGGACCAGGCGACGTTGCGCACGCCCGCCCGGTAGAAGAGCCCGGCGATGCCCATCGTGGCGAAGATGACGATATAGCCGATGACCGCGCTGACGATCAGCGGGATCTGCTGCTCGGGCGCCAGCGAACCGGGTGTCTCGATCAGCGCGGCGATCAACGCGAAATTGGCGGCGACGATGACCGCGATGATGCCGAGGCCGATCAGCGCGATGAGGAAGGACAGCAGCCAGGACTTGTAGAGCGGCCCGAGCGGCGGATCGGTATCGAAGGACTTGCCGCCATAGCGCAGGTTCGCGCCGAGATAGCGCGACACCCAGCGGCTGGCGAGCGGCGTGAGGATGCCGAGCGTGATGACGGAAAGCAGGCCGCCGAGGATGAAGGCCTTGAACGCGCCACCGGCACCGCCGACGAAATCGAAGCGCACGTTGCGGTAGCTCGTGACGCGCGCGGCGAAGCGCAGGCCCCTCGCGACGAGCCACGGCAAGGCGACCAGCACGACGATGGTCGGCAGCAGCACCAGGAACGGCACGACGGCGGCCAGGACGTTCAGCACGACGAACGCGCCGAGGACGATGAGCCGGCCGACGAGGATCTGCACGCCCCGCGCATGATATTCGACGGACCGGCCGAGCAGGACGGTGTTGCCGTAGAAATAGCGGTTGCGCCGGACCTTGGCCCAGGCGGAATAGATGCCGAGCGTGACGATCGTCAAAAGCACGTTGACGATCCAGATGCCGAAATATTCGGATGCCTTGCCGGTAAAGGAAATACGATGAAAGCCCCCCGCCTGCCCTGCGGCCTGCGGCGATCCTGCCAATGCCATGTTTGCCCCCTTCAGTGCATGAACCGAGGAGGTAACGGGCCGAATGACCAGCCTATTCTTCGCAAGGCACAAATAATGTGCGCATGCAAAAAGGGCTCCCGACGGGAGCCCTTTCCTGTTTCTGATCGTTACGGATCACTTCATCGTCGGCATGACGAATTCGGCGCCGTCCTTGATGCCGGACGGCCAGCGGCTCGTCACGGTCTTGGTGCGGGTCCAGAACTTGATGGAGTCCGTGCCGTGCTGGTTGAGGTCGCCGAAGGCGGAAGCCTTCCAGCCGCCGAAGGAGTGGTAGGCCAGCGGAACCGGGATCGGAACGTTGACGCCGACCATGCCGATATTGATGCGGCTGGCGAAGTCGCGGGCGGCATCGCCGTCGCGGGTGTAGATGGCGACGCCGTTGCCGTATTCATGCTTCATCGGCAGGTCGAGGGCTTCCTCGTAGTTCTTGGCGCGCACGACGGAGAGGACCGGGCCGAAGATCTCGGTCTTGTAGATTTCCATGTCCGGCGTGACGTTGTCGAAGAGGCAGCCGCCGACGAAATAGCCGTTCTCGTAGCCCTGCAGCTTGAAATCGCGGCCGTCGACGACGAGCTTGGCGCCTTCTTCCAGGCCCTTGTCGATGAGGCTGCGGATGCGGGCCTGGGCTTCCTTGGTGACGACCGGGCCCATGTCGGCCTTCTCGTCGGTATAGGGGCCGATGCGCAGGCTCTCGATCTTCGGCGTCAGCTTCTCGATCAGGCGGTTGGCGGTTTCCTCGCCGACCGGAACGGCGACGGAGACGGCCATGCAGCGCTCGCCGGCCGAGCCGTAGCCGGCGCCCATCAGGGCGTTGACGGCCTGGTCGAGGTCGGCGTCGGGCATGATGATCATGTGGTTCTTCGCGCCGCCGAAGCACTGGGCGCGCTTGCCGTTGGCGGTGGCGGCACCGTAGACGTAGCGGGCGATCGGCGTGGAGCCGACAAAGGAGACGGCGCCGATATCCGGATGGGAGACGATGCCGTCGACCGCGGCCTTGTCACCGTTGACGACATTGAGGATGCCCGCCGGCAGGCCGGCCTCGATCATCAGTTCGGCAAGGCGGATCGGCAGGGACGGATCGCGCTCGGAGGGCTTGAGGATGAAGGCGTTGCCGCAGGCGATCGCCGGGGCGAACATCCACATCGGGATCATGCCCGGGAAGTTGAACGGCGTGATGCCCGCGCCGATGCCGACCGGCTGGCGGATCGAATACATGTCGATGCCGGGGCCGGCGCCTTCGGTGAACTCGCTCTTGGACAGATGCGGGATGCCGATGACGAATTCGCAGACTTCGAGGCCGCGGATGACGTCGCCCTTGGAATCTTCGACCGTCTTGCCGTGCTCACGCGAAACCATCACGGCCAGCTCGTCCATGTTCTGGTTGAGCAGGTCGACGAACTTCATGAAGACGCGGGCGCGGCGCTGCGGGTTGGTGGCGGCCCACTTCGGCTGCGCGGCCTTGGCGGCGTCGACGGCGGCCTGCAGCTCGGCGTCGCTCGCCAGCGCGACCTTGGCCTGAACCTCGCCCGTGGCGGGATTGTAGACGTCCGCGGTGCGGCCGCTCGTGCCCGGGACGTGCTTGCCGTTGATGAAGTGTCCGATCTCGTACATGGGGAGTCCTCCGTGGTTATGAGGAGATGATCGCACTTCAATTTGCACAACTCAAGCGCCTGAGATAAGGAACCGTTGTGCAGAAATTAAAGCCGGAGGATGCGATGAACTGGGATGACGCCCGCATGTTCCTGGCGGTGGCCCGCACCGGGCAGCTCCTTGCCGCCTCCCGCCGGCTCGGCGTCAACCACGCCACACTCAGCCGCCGCGTCAGCGCGCTGGAGGAGGCGCTGAAGACGCGCCTTCTCATCCGCCGCACCAATGGCTGCGACCTCACCGCCGAGGGCGAGGCCTTTTTGCGCGCGGCCGAACGTATGGAAACGGAAATGCTGGCGGTGCAGGCCAGCATCGGGCGCATCGACACGGCGGTCGCCGGCACCGTGCGCGTCGGGGCGCCGGACGGTTTCGGCGTCTCCTTCCTCGCCCCCCGGCTCGGCCGGCTGACGGCGCGCCATCCGGAACTGAAGATCCAGCTCGTGCCGGTCCCCCGCTCCTTCTCGCTGTCGCAGCGCGAGGCGGATATCGCGATCACGCTGGAGCGGCCGGAACAGGGCCGGCTCGTCTCCTCCAAGCTCACGGATTACACGCTCGGCCTTTATGCCTCAAAGGCCTATCTGGCGGAGAACGGCACGCCGGAGAGCGTCGAGGACCTCAAGGCGCACCGGCGCATCGGCTATGTGGAGGACCTCATCTTCACGGCCTCGCTCAACTTCACCGGCGAGATCATGCGCAGTTGGGACGCCGGCTTCGAGATTTCGAGCGCCACCGGCCAGACGGAGGCCGTGCGCTCGGGCGCGGGCGTCGGCATCCTGCACGACTATATCGCCCGGCAATATCCCGAGCTCGTCCGGCTGCTGCCCGCCACCTCGATCCGCCGCGCCTACTGGACGACGTGGCACGAAAGCGCGCGCGACCTCGTGCGCGTTCGCACCGTCGCCGAATTCGTGCAGGAACTCGTGCGCAAGGAACACGCGATGTTCCTCTGAAGCCCGGCAGAGGCCTCGATCAGCAGAAATTCAAATATGGGGGGAGAAGAGTGGTACGGTTGGTGGGAATCGAACCTACGACCTCAGGTGCCACAAACCTGCGCTCTAACCAACTGAGCTACAACCGCACAACAAGGCGCGTCCAGCGCGCTTGGTGGGTCACATACGGGCAGCCGCACCTTTTTTCAAGCGTTTTCTGCACGCTCCACAAACGAAAATGGCCGGGCAATCGCCCGGCCATCCCGTAACAGGGTCGCAACCCGCCTCGCGCGGCGGATCAGACCGACTTGAAGGACTTCATGGCCTTTTCGGCGGCCGACTTGCCGGGAGCGGCGACCTTCTCGGCAACCTTCTTGGAGGTTTCCTGGAGGGACTTGGCCTGCTCGACGACGACTTCGGCCTGCTTGCGCAGGAAGGCGGTCTGCAGTTCGAAGAGTTCGGAAACGGACTTCACGCCGAGCAGGGCTTCCATGTGGGAAAGCGAGCTTTCGGCATTGGTGCGGAGCGCTTCGATGGCCTTGAGGCCGAGTTCGACGGAGCCGGCCTGCGCGCTTTCGAGCGTCGCTTCGACGGTCTTCGTTGCGTCCTCGGCGGCTTCCTTCATCTTGGCATAGGCTTCCTTGGTCTGCGAGGCGCCCTTCTCGGCGAATTCGCGGAAGCTCTCGGAAAGCTTGGCCGGGTCGATGGAAGCGATGGAGAATACGTCGTCGGTCTTCTTGGTAGCCATTGTCTGCGCTCCTTGGTTTGGCCCTCTCTAGAGGCGCCGTGTTCTTGGATGGCCTCCATATAGGCGATTTCTTTTCGCATTGCAACATTTTTGTGCGATGCACAATAAATCCGGCACGCCGTTAACCTTTCCGCCCGAAAGCCCGGGGCTCAGCGGGTCCGGCGCTGGACCCCCCGCCTGTGCGCCGCTATTAATAAAGCGTTAATCGAAGACCGGGGTGCCGGAGCAAGATGCAGGCCTGAACATGTCCGCGAAACAGTATCCCTTTATCGACGTCGCCGTCCATGAACGGGTGCGCCTGCCCTTTGCACGGGGCGAGGCGGTCGTGCTGTTTTCCAAGGACATGGCGCGGGTGCTCTGGTCGAACGGCCGGGGCGCGGCCCTCTTCGGCCAGGACAATATCTACGACTTCCTCGATACCGGCCCGGACCGCACCGACGTCGCATTCCGCCAGCTCGCCGCGACCGCGCGGCAGGTCGGGGCGCCGGGCGAGCGGCGCAGCTTCCTGATGCGCGTCGGCAGCGGCTTCCGCAGCGTGCCGGTCCATGCGACGGTCGAGGCGATCACCATCCGCCGCGGTGACGATGCCATCCTGTTCAGCGTGCCCGTCGCCGGCAGCCAGGGCGACGCGGACGCGGCCGCCGCGATGCTCGCCGGCTTCGACGATCCCGACACGCACATGGCCGTGCTCGACGGCGAGGGCGCGGTCGTCGCCGCCTCGGACGGCTTCGACCGGCTGGCCATCAGCCAGCAGACCCGCCTTGCGCTCGTGGAGGCCGCCGGCCGCAGCGCCGAACACCTCGTCAAGCGTCCTGTCGCCACCGGGCGCGGGCATCTGCCTGCCGCCATCGGCAAGATTTCCAACGACCCCGCCCTGCACCTGCTTTTCGCCGTCGAGACCATTCTTGGCCATCTCGACCCGGAGGAGGACGAGCCCGTCCAGCAGGCCAAAGCGGAGCCGGCCGTCGAGGAGACGCCCGCCGCTGCCGAGGTGACCGTCGCGGCAGTATCGGAAACTCCCGAGCCTGTTTCGAACGACGAAGAGGCCCCCATCGAGGTTGCCCCGGCGGAAGAGGCGGAAGAGATTGCCGCCGAAGAAGCCGACGACGATAACGTCGAGGCCCCCACCGAGATTACGGCCGCCGATGCCGTCGAGTCCCCTGCCCCCGTGAGCGAGACGACGGAGAAGACCGGTTTCGTCTTCAACCCGCAGGGCCGTCCGATCCGTTTCGTCTGGAAGATCGATGCCGAGGGCCGGTTCAGCGAGATTTCGGAGGAGTTCGCCGCCGCCGTCGGGCCGCATGCCGCCGCGATTTCCGGGGAACGCTTCAGCGATGTCGCCGGACGCTTCGATCTCGACCCGGATGGAAAGATCGGCGATCTCCTGCGCCGCCGCGACACATGGTCGGGCAAGACGATCCAGTGGCCGGTCGAAGGCACCAGCCTCGTCGTTCCCGTCGACCTCGCCGCCCTGCCCACCTATTCCCGCAACCGCGAATTCGACGGCTTCCGCGGCTTCGGCATCGTGCGCATCGCCGATGCGGCCGAGGACCCGCATGCCCGCGGCCTGACGCTGGGCGATGCCGAGCCGGCGGGGGAAGCGCTGGTGGAAGAAGCCTTCGCCGAGGAGACCGGCACCCTGCTGGAGACGGCGGCGCAGGACGCGGACGAGATGCCGCCGGAAACGGCGGATGCGGGCAGCGACGATGCCATTTCGCCGGAAGAAGCAACCTCCACGGATCACGAGGTCGCGACGACTGTCGAAACGGACCCGTCCGAAGCCGAAGGCGTGGATGCGGAAGCGGCTCCCGCGCCCGACGGCGACGAGGAAGACGCGTTCCGGGGCGAACGGCCTGCGCTGCGCCTCGTCGAGACGCCCGCCCGCCGGCATTCCGACAAGGTCGTGCAGCTCGAGACCCGGCGCAATCGCGGCGGGCTGTTCGATGGCCTTTCCACCGGCGAGCAGGCGGCATTCCGCGAGATCGCCCGCCAGCTCGGCGAGACCTTCGGCAAGCGCAAGCCCGAAGATCGGCCGGCGGAGGAAACGGCGGATGATGCCGACAAGGCCGACGGCGATGATACGAACAATCCGTCCGCCACCGGCGAAGCCGCGGCGGAAATGCCCGGCCTCGAAGTCGGCCCCCATGCCGACGACATGCTGCACGAAGAGCCTGCCGGCGAGCGCACGGGCTTTGCCCCCTCGCGCCGCCAGATGGACTATGGGCTGACCGGCCCCGTCGTCGATGCGCTGCCGGTTGCGCTGCTCGTCCATGTCGGCGACCGGCTCATCCATGCCAATCCGGAATTCTTCCGCCTGACGGGCTATTCAGACCTGAAGGACCTCGAAGCCTCCGGCGGGCTCGACATCCTGCTGGCCGGTCCCGACGAGGAAGCCGAGGAGAGCGGCGGCACCATGGCGCTCCGCCATGCCGACGGCGAGAGCTCCAGCGCGGTGCGCGCCCGACTCCAGTCGATCCGCTGGGAAGACGGCACGGCGCTCATGCTGGCGCTGACGCCGGTGCAGGAAAAGCCGGCGCTCAAGCTGGTCGACACCGCCCCCGTCCCGGCCGAATCCGAAGAACGGCCCGCCGACCAGGCCGCCGCCGCGGCGCTGCGCATCGAGGTCAGCGAGCTGCGCTCCATTCTCGAAACCGCCACCGACGGCGTCGTCGTCGTCGGCCAGGACGGCGACATCCGCTCCATGAACCGTTCCGCGAGCGCCCTCTTCAACTATGACGAGGACGAGACGCGCGGCCGCCCCTTCGCCATGCTCTTCGCCCATGAAAGCCAGAAGGCGGTGCTCGACTATCTCGCCGGCCTTTCCGGCCATGGTGTCGCGAGCGTCCTCAACGACGGGCGCGAGGTCATCGGCCGCGAGGCGGGCGGCGGCTTCATCCCGCTCTTCATGACCATGGGCCGCCTTTCCTCTTCCGCCGGCTATTGCGCGGTCATCCGCGACATCACCCAGTGGAAGCGCACGGAGGAGGAGCTGCGCAACGCCAAGCGCGCGGCCGAGACGGCGAACGCCCACAAGAGCGATTTCCTCGCCCGCGTCAGCCACGAGATCCGCACGCCGCTCAATGCCATCATCGGCTTTTCCGACATGATGGCGACGGAGCGCTTCGGGCCGATCGGCCATCCGCGCTACATCGAATATGCCAACGACATCGGCCGGTCCGGCCGCCATGTGCTCGACATCGTCAACGACCTGCTCGACATCTCCAAGATCGAGGCGGGCGAAATGGAGCTGGAATTCACCGCCGTCGGCCTCAACGAGACGATCTCGGAAGCCGTCTCGCTGGTGCAGCCGCAGGCGAACGCCCAGCGCGTCATCATCCGCACCTCGCTTTCGACCAATGTGCCGCAGATCGTGGCGGACCTGCGCTCGATCAAGCAGATCGCGCTCAACATCCTGTCGAACGCCATCCGCTTCACGCCGTCCGGCGGGCAGATCGTCGTCTCCACCGCCTATGAGGCGAATGGCAGCGTTGTGCTGCGCATTCGCGATACTGGCGTCGGCATGACGCGCAGCGAGCTGGAGCAGGCGATGAAGCCCTTCCGCCAAGTGACGACGGGCGCGCGCAAGCGCGGCGACGGCACCGGCCTCGGCCTGCCGCTGACCAAGGCAATGGTCGACGCCAACCGGGCGAATTTCGCGATCAGCTCCACGCCGAACGAGGGCACGCTGGTCGAGGTGGTCTTCCCCTCCCCGCGCGTGCTGGCGGACTGAGGCGGGCGAATAAAGGATAAAAAAGAGGGCGGCAAAAGCCGCCCCGATAGTTTGAATGCTGTCCAACAAAAGCCAGGGTCAACGGCTTCATGCCACCGGGGTCGGATACGACCGGAAAGCCCTCTCATCGGGCATGCTCAAGTTGGCACGACCTTGCGTCATCCCGACTTAACAAATGCTTACCTGGCCGGTTTCGGCACAAAGGTTTCGTTCACCTGTCCGAAAACTTGGTTAACGCGGCGGGCCTGAAACCGTTAAACCGCGACGCTCAGGATCTCAGCGCCGGCAGGTCGGCGAAAAGTGCCAGCGCTTCCGGATTGGCGAGCGCCTCCTTGTTCTTGACCGGACGCCCATGCACCACCTCGCGCACGGCAAGTTCGACGATCTTGCCCGACTTGGTGCGGGGAATGTCGGCGACCGCGATGATCCTTGCCGGCACATGGCGGGGCGACGCGCCGGTGCGGATCTTCGTCCTGATCTTCTTTTCCAGCGCCTCGTCCAGCACGATACCGGGCGCAAGGCGCACGAAGAGCACGACGCGCACGTCGTCGTCGAAGTCCTGGCCGATGCAGAGGGCTTCAGCGATCTCTTCGAGCTGTTCGACCTGGTTGTAGATTTCGGCCGTGCCGATGCGCACGCCACCGGGATTGAGCGTGGCGTCGGAACGGCCATGAATGATGATGCCACCATGGCTCGTCCATTCGGCGAAGTCGCCGTGGCACCAGACATTGTCGAAGCGCTCGAAATAGGCGGCGCGGTATTTCGCGCCGTCCGGATCGTTCCAGAACATCACGGGCATGGAGGGGAAGGCCCTGGTGCAGACAAGCTCGCCCTTCTCCTCGCGCACCGGATGGCCGTCCTCGTTCCAGACGTCCATGGCAAGGCCGAGGCCGGGGCCCTGGATCTCGCCGCGCCAGACCGGTTTCAGGGGAATGCCCAGCACGAAGCAGGAGACGATATCCGTGCCGCCGGAAATCGAGGCGAGCTGCACATCCGGCTTGATGCCCTCGTAGACGAAGGAAAAGCCCTCCGGCGACAGCGGCGAGCCGGTGGAGGTGAGAAGGCGCAGGTTCGAAAGATCGTGCGTCGTCACCGGCGTGAAGCCGCCCTTGCGCACCGCATCGATATATTTGGCGGAGGTGCCGAAGACGGCGAACCGTTCCGCCTCGGCATAATCGAACAGCACGTTGCCATCCGGATGGAAGGGGGAGCCGTCAAAGAGGCAGAGCGTCGCGCCGACCGCAAGGCCGGAGACCAGCCAGTTCCACATCATCCAGCCGCAGGTGGTGAAGTAGAACAGCCGGTCGTCCTCGACGAGCCCGCAATGCAGGCTGTGTTCCTTCAGGTGCTGCAGCAGGGTGCCGCCGGCCGAATGCACGATGCATTTCGGCACGCCCGTCGTGCCGGAGGAAAAGAGGATGTAGAGCGGATGGCGGAACGGAAGCCGCGCGAAGGCGAGAGGCTTCGCCTCAAAGGGCGCCATCAGCGCATCCAGCGTGCGGCCGTCCGGCAGCGCGGCGGCGAGCGCCTCGGCATCGCCGGCATAATGCACCACGAGGACGGGCGTCTCCAGCCTGGCCGCGACGGCCTTCACCTTCCCGGACACGTCCTGCAGCTTGCCGGCATACCAATAAGCGTCGCAGGCGATGAAGAGCTTCGGCTCGATCTGGCCGAAGCGGTCGAGCACGCCCTGCTCGCCGAAATCGGGCGAACAGGAGGACCAGATCGCGCCGAGCGAGGCGGCGGCGAGCATCAGCGCGATGGTCTCCGGCATGTTCGGCATCATGGCCGCGACACGGTCGCCTTCGCCGATGCCCATGGCGGCAAAGGCCTGCTGGAGCTTCGAGACGCGGGCGCCGAGTTCGTCCCAGGACCAGCGATAGGAGACCTTGTCCTCGCCGCGGAAGACGATGGCATCGCCCGCGCCGGTCTTCCGCAGGAGGTTTTCGGCAAAGTTCAGCCGTCCCTCCGGGAAGAAGCGGGCCTCCAGCATGCGCTCGCCGTTTTCGAGCGCCGTCGCGCCGGTCTCGCCGATAACGCCGCATTCGTCCCAGACGGCGGTCCAGAAGCCGGCCCGGTCCGCGACGGACCAGTCGTGCAGTTCGTCATAGGAGGCGAAGGCGCGCCCGGCCCGCCGGCCGGCGGCCTTCATGAAGAGCGCCATCGGGCTCTTTTCCAGGATTTCTGCCGAAGGTTCCCACAGGGGCATTTCTGACGTCATGCTGTCCTCCACTCCATGGCATTCGTATAGCATGTTGCGTCGCACTATAAAGCGGGGAACGCCCGTTCGCGCCGTCGCCGAACGCAATTCCGCCATGGCGGCATTTGATTTCTTCCGCACGAGCGCCTATCCCCGTTTCGCTTGAGATGAGATTGCCGGCAGAGGAGCCGCGCCCCGCATGACCCTATCCCGATTCCTCCGTTCGAAGCTTCTGGTGCGGGGCATCCTTGCGGTTCTGCTCGTCGTCGCGGCGGGGCGCATCGCCTTCCCCTTCCTCGTGCAGACGGCGGCGGTGGAGCGCGGCATCGAGCAGGCGCTGGAAAACTGGACCGGCGCTGCAGTGCATGTCGGCCGGAAAGCGGAGTTTTCCTTCTGGCCCTATCCGCGCGTGACACTCGGCAATGTGCGCATCGTCGGCACGAAGGCGGACGGCACCGGCGGGGAGCTCGCGACCGTCGAGAAGGTCGCGGCGACCTTCGACCTCCTCGGCGCCGTGCGCGGCCAGCCGGGCTTCAGCGATTTCGAACTCGTGCGCCCCGTCGTTCATGCCGGATGGAGCGCCGACGGCGTCTTCAACTGGCGCCACAGCGGCTGGCTGATCCAGGCGATCGACGCGACCGCCAAGGCCCCGGAGGGCCAGCCCGCCGACATTAAGGACGAGCGCATCGGCACGATCTCCATCCGCGACGGCGTGCTCGACATCGCGCGGGGCGAGAAGCCCTACCGCATCACCGACATCAACGGCAGCATCGACTGGCCCGCGCTCCGTCGGACACTTGAGCTTTCGCTTTCCGGCGTCGTCAACGGCGAGATGACCCATTGGTCCTTCACCACCGGCCACCCGCTCGCGCTTCTCGCCGGGCGGGACGCCGTGATCCAGACCAGTCTGTCCGCCGACCCGGCGAAATTCGGTTTCGACGGTACCGCCAACCTTTCCGGCAATGCCTATATCTCCGGCGCGATGCAGCTTTCGACGCCGTCGCTCAGCCGCCTGCTCGCCTGGCAGGGCAAGGACATTCCGGCGGTCGGCAATATCGGCCAGGTGAGCGCCGAGGCGAACGTCACCAGCTCGGGTGCTTCGGCACGGCTCGATAACGTCAAGCTGGTGCTCGACAATGCGGAGGCGACGGGCGTTCTCGACATCGCCATGCCGGCGGACGGCCTGCCGAAGGTGGACGGCACGCTCGCCTTCGACAAGATGGACCTGCGCGCCTTCCTCACCGCCTTCTCGCCGCTTCCCGGCACCGATCCGAATGCACCGGGCATCGATACCACCTTCATCCGCCAGTTCGCCATGGACCTGCGGCTTTCCGCAAAGAGCGCGGATTTCGCGCCGTTCTCGCTGCAGGATCTCGCCGCCGGGATGCGCGTCGAGAACGGCCGGGCCTCCTTCGATGTCGGCGACAGCGCGTTTCTCGGCGGGCGCATGACGGGGCGCATCGTGCTCGCCGAAAGCGGCTTCCGCGGCGGTGGCCAGTTGCAGATGTCGCTGGGCAATGTCGATATCGGCGCCATCGTCAGCACGCTCGCGCTGCCCGGCCCGCTGCCGACCGGCATCGGCTCGGCGGATTTCGAGCTCTCGACGGACCTGCCGCTCTGGGCGACGACGGTCTCCGACATGTCGGGCCGCTTCCGGCTGCGCATGGGGCCGGGCACCCTCACCCATTTCAACCGCCCGGCCTTCGAGCAGCGGGCGGCACAGAACACCTTCTTCAGCACGTCGGAAGTCGCCGACGGCTCGTTCGATTTCGTGCGGGCGGACATGGATGCGAAGCTCAATCGCGGGCTTGCCGAACTCACCAAGGCGGAAATCGAGGGAACCGACAGGCTGCTGACGCTTTCGGGCCTGATCCCCTACCGCACCGGCAGCCTCGCACTGGCCGGCAGCCTTGCCGAGCGCCCGCAGGAGGGCGTCGCCCCGACCAGTCCGGCGATCAGCTTCTTTGTCGGCGGCTCCTGGCCGGAGCCGGTGATCTCGCCCATCGCGATCCTGACGGGGCAAGAGCCCCGCCGGTGATCCGGCAGCAATCAGCGGCCGGCGAAGGCCGCCTGCTCGTCGCGCACCCGCTGCAGCTCGCGCCGCTTCGTCATGACCGACGCGATGATGACGCCGATGGCGACGAGGCCGATGAGCAATGTGCAGGCCGCGTTGATTTCCGGCGTCACGCCGAGGCGCACCTGGCTGTAGATCTTCATCGGCAGGGTCGTCGCGCCCGGGCCCGAGGTGAAGCTCGCGATGACGAGGTCGTCGAGCGAGAGCGTCAGCGCCAGCATCCAGCCGGACAGCACGGCAGGCGCGATGATCGGCAGCGTCACCTCGAAGAAGGTCCTGACGGGCGTCGCGCCGAGATCGAGCGCCGCCTCCTCCACCGAGCGGTCGAAGGAGAGCAGGCGCGACTGCACCACCACCGTCACGAAGCACATCGAGAAGGTGATATGCGCCAGCGTCACCGTCCAGAAGCCGCGGTCGAAGCCGATGGCGACGAAGAGCAGCAGCAGCGACAGGCCGGTGATGACCTCCGGCATGACGAGCGGCGCATAGACCATGCCCGAGAAGAGAAGGCGGCCGCGGAAGCGCGTGTAGCGCGTCAGCGCCAGCGCCGCCATGGTGCCGAGGACGGTTGCAACGCTCGCCGCCAGCAGGCCCACGCGGACCGTCACCCAGGCCGCATCCATCAGGCCCTGGTTATGGAAGAGCGAGACGTACCATTTCGTCGAGAAGCCGGCCCAGACCGTCACGAGCTTGGACTCGTTGAAGGAGAAGATGACCAGAAGCACGATCGGCAGGTAAAGGAAGGTAAAGCCGAGAACGACCGAGACGATGTTGAAACGGGACCAGGAGTTGTTCATGGGCTTATCTCCCCTGCTCTTCGGCCTTGGCCTGCGCATTCTGGAAGAACACGATGGGCACGACCAGGATGAGGAGCAGGATGGTCGCGACGGCGGCGGAGACCGGCCAGTCGCGATTCGCGTTGAATTCGTTCCACAGCGTCTTGCCGATCATCAGCGTCTGCGACCCGCCGAGAAGGTCGGGGATGACGAACTCGCCGACGGCCGGGATGAAGACGAGCATGCAACCGGCCACGACGCCCGGAATGGAGAGCGGGAAGGTAATCTTCCAGAAGGCGGAGATCTGCGAGCAGCCGAGATCCTGCGCGGCCTCGATCAGCGTGTTGTCCATCTTCTCGAGCGCCGAATAGAGCGGCAGCACCATGAAGGGCAGGTAGGAATAGACGATGCCGATATAGATCGCCCAGTTGGTGTTCATGATGACCAGCGGCTGGTCGATGATGCCCGTGCCGATGAGGAACTGGTTAAGCAGCCCCTCCGGCTTGAGGATGGCGATCCAGGCATAGACGCGGATCAGGAAGCTCGTCCAGAAGGGCAGGATCACCAGCATGAGCAGCGTCGGACGCAGCGAGCGCGGCGCCTGCGCCATGCCATAGGCGATGGGATAGCCGATCAGCAGCGTGATGGCGGTCGAGAGCCCCGCGATCCAGAGGCTCGACAAATAGGCGTTGAAATAGAGCGCATCCTCCGTCAGCCAGACGAAATTGTCGAAATGCAGCTCGCCGAGCTTTGCCCAGAGGCCGGAAAGGCCGTCCGACAGCGCGAAGACCGGCACGTAGGGCGGCTGGGCGATCGCCGTGGTGGAGAGCGAGATGCGGAAGACGATGAAGAAGGGGATGAGGAAGAAGAACAGCAGCCAGGCATAGGGAACGATGATGACAAGGCGGCTGAAGATGGCGGAGCCGAGCTTGTTCATCGCATCAATCCTTCAATACGACGCCGGCCGTCTCGCCGAAGGAGACCCAGACCTTCTCGTCATAGGCGATGGGATTTTCCACCTCGCGCTGGGCATTCAGCATGGAGGCCTTCACGACCTTGCCGCTGTCGAGCTTGACGTAGAAGACGGTCATGTCGCCGAGATAGCCGATATCCCAGATCTCGCCCTGCGCCGCGTTGAACGTGGCGTCTGCGGGCGCATTGCGCGACACTTTCAGCTTTTCCGGGCGGATCGCGAAGCCGGCGGCGCTGCCGGGCGTGGGCGCATTGGCGGCGGCGGTGCGGATGGTGAAGCCCTCGTTGGCGGCCAGCTCGATCTTGCCGTTGCCGCTCGCCGCGACCTTGCCGTCGAGGATGTTCACGTCGCCGATGAAGTCGGCGACGAAGCGGGAATTCGGCGCCTCGTAGATTTCCGCCGGGGTGGCGACCTGGATGACCTTGCCGTGACTCATCACCGCGATGCGGTCGGCCATGGTCATCGCCTCCTCCTGGTCGTGCGTCACGACGACGAAGGTGAGGCCGAGTTCCTGCTGCAGGTCCATCAGCTCGAACTGGGTTTCCTCGCGCAGCTTCTTGTCGAGCGCACCCAGCGGTTCGTCGAGCAGCAGCACCTTCGGGCGCTTGGCGAGCGAGCGGGCGAGCGCCACGCGCTGGCGCTGGCCGCCGGAAAGCTGGTGCGGCTTGCGCTTGGCGAATTTCTCGAGCTTCACCAGCTTGAGCATCTGGGCGACGCGCTCGGCGATCTCGTTCTTCGGCATGCCGTCCTGCCTAAGGCCGAAGCCGATATTGCTCTCCACCGTCATGTGCGGGAAGAGCGCGTAGGACTGGAACATCATGTTGACCGGCCGCTTGTAGGGCGGGATGCCGGCGATGTCCTGGCCGTCGAGGATGATCTCGCCGGAGGTCGGCCGCTCGAAGCCGGCCAGCATGCGCAGGAGCGTGGACTTGCCGCAGCCCGAGGCCCCGAGCAGGGCGAAGAACTCGCGGTGATAGATATCGAGGGTGAGGTCGTCGACGGCAGTGAAATCGCCGAACTTCTTCGTGACGTTTCGGAAGGTGATGAACGGTTTTGCGTCCGGATCCATCCAGGGCGCGAAGGAACGACGGATATTGCCGAGAGATTTCATTGCCTGTCCCCAACTCTCTTTTTCTGGCATTCCCGGCAGTTCCGGCGAGACGAAGCGGCGGCTTGCGGCGGGAACTGCGTCGAACAAAATGAAATTGCCCGGAAACCGGTTCCGGGCAATTTATCGAGCCGGTTACTGGCCGGTCACGATCTTGGTCCAGGTTCGCGTGAACACGCGCTGCGTCTTGGAATCCAGCGTCGTGTTGGTGAAGAGCTTCTTCAGGGTCTCGTCATCCGGATAGATCGTCGGGTCCTTGATGATGTCTTCCGGCAGCAGCGCCTGCGAGGCCTTGTTGCCGTTGGCGTAGTGGACGTATTCCGTCGACTTGGCGATGACTTCCGGGCGCATGATGTAGTTGAGGAAGGCGTGCGCCTCTTCGACATGCGGCGCGTCGGCGGGGATGGCCATCTGGTCGAACCACATCTGCGTGCCTTCCTTCGGGATGGCATAGCCGACTTCCACGCCGTTCTTGGCCTCATCGGCGCGATCGCGCGCCTGGAAGATATCGCCGGACCAGCCGACCGCGGCGCAGATATCGCCGTTGGCAAGGCCGTTGATGAATTCCGAGGAATGGAACTTGCGGACGAAGGGGCGAACCTTCAGCAGCGCTTCCTCGGCCTTGGCGATATCGGCCGGGTCATGGCTGTCGGGATTGAGGCCGAGATAGGCCAGCACGACCGGGATCATGTCGGTCGGCGAATCGAGGAAGTTGATGCCGCAATCCTTGAGCTTGGCGGCATATTCCGGATCGAAGACCGCCTTCCAGCTATCGACCTCGTCGGTGCCGAGCGCTTCCTTGATCTTGGCCTTGTTGAAGCCGATGCCGATCGTGCCCCACATGTAGTTGATGGAATATTCGTTGCCCGGGTCGAACGGCTGCATGCGCTCGGCCACCATGTCCCACATGTTCTTGAGGTTCGGCAGCTTGGACTTGTCGAGCTTCTGGTAGACGCCCGCAGCGATCTGGCGCTGGAGGAAGGTGTTGGTCGGAACGACCACGTCGTAGCCCGTGCCGCCGGCCAGGAGCTTCGTCTCGAGGATCTCGTTCGAGTCATAGACGTCGTAGACGACCTTGATGCCGGTTTCCTTGGTGAAATCGTCGATGATCGAACTGTCGATATAGTCGGACCAGTTGTAGACGTTGACCACTTTTTCCTGTGCAAACGCACCGCCGGCAACCAAAAACGCCGCGGCCGCGGCCGTCGCCCAAAGAGTATGCCTTATCATTGATTTATCTCCCAGTTTCTTTCACGGGCCTATGAGTTCGTAGAAGAACAGTCGCCGATTATGGTTGTTTTTCGAGAGGCGACAAGCTGCATTCACGCAAACATAGAGCGAATTTTTATATCACATTGTTCCCATTCCTATCATATTTCAAACCGCATCCTTGGCGGAAATCAAGCGGAAATTTACTGGAAGTCGAAAAGGCTGAGGCCGGCGACCATTTCGTCCAGCCCGAGCGGGCGCGTGACCGGCGGCTCGGCACGGGCAAGACAGCCCTGCCGCTCGCACAGCCGGCAGGCGGCGCCGACCGCGATCGCGTCCCCTCGCCCCGCCGCCTCGCCATAGACGGTCTCCTCGGCATGGGCGGCATCGCAGCCGACCAGCAACGCCGTGCGGCGCACCCGCTCGGCGAAGGCGGCCTGCGGCCCTTCCAGCGTCCGCGAGACCGTCAGGAACGTGCCGCCGTCCGGCATCTCCACCCGGTCGACGAGGATCTGCCCGGGCTGGGAAAAGGCGGCATGGACGCCGAGCTTGGGACAGCCGCCACCGAAGCGCGCCTGCGGAAAGCCCTGCGCACCCGCCCGCCGGAAGCGGTGGCCGGCATTGTCGATCTCCAGCATGAAGAAGGGCACACCCGCCTTTCCCGGCCGCTGCAGCATGGTGAGCCGGTTGGCCGCCTGCTCGTAGGAAACGGAAAAGCGCGAGCGCAGCACGTCGATATCGTAGCGCACGCGCTGCGCCGTGGACTGGAAAGCCTCGTAGGGCATCATCAGCGCATGGGCGGCGTAGCGCGCCAGCTCGAAGCGGGCGATGCGCTTCGCCTCCGCCGTCGTGAAGGCGAGCAGGTCGAGCTCGGCGAAAATCTCGTCCTGCAAGGCGAGCTGCACCGTCTCCATGGCGATCTCGCGCAGCTGGTCGAAGGGCGACAGGCGCTCTGAGAGGAAGAGCCGCATGGAGTGCCGGTCGAAGCGGCGGCGCAGGTTCGGCATGGTGTGGACCGGCAGGAGGCGCACGACGACGCCATGCTCCTTGCGCAGCCAGCCCTTGAGCGCCGATGCGAGGTCGTCGCCCGGCGCCAGCGCCGCATGGAAGCGCTCGGCCGCCTCGTCGATGGCGCCGAAATAATTGGGGCGGCTTTCCAGCTTGTCGCGCACCTCGTCCATCGGCAGCAGCGTGCCTGACAGCGTGGTGGCATGGCCTTCGCGCGCGAGGACGTCGGCAAGGTCGGTCAGGCGCGCGGCCTGCTCGCGATAGGCACGGTAGAGCTTCATTATGCCGCTCGCCACGTTCGGCGCGGCATCGGCGATCTCCACCAGCTCGTGATCGCCCGGCAGCTCGCCGGCCAACAGCGGATCGGCGAAGACCTCGCGAAGCTGGCGCGCATTGCCGGCGCTCTCGCCCTGCAACTCGTCCAGGTCCACCTTGTAGACGGAGGCAAGGCGCAGGAGGAGCTGCACGGTCAGCGGCCGCTGGTTGCGCTCGATGAGGTTGAGATAGGAGGGCGAGATCGACAGGCCTTCCGCCATCGCCGTCTGGGTGAGGCCGAGCGCGTTGCGGATGCGCCGGACCTTCGGCCCCGCAAAGATCTTGTTCTCCGCCATATGTCAAATCCTTTACACGATCGGCCGCGCTGTCAATTTTACAGATTTTACTTTTTTACAGAGCCGTCCTGTCAAAGACAAGACATGATTACCCGATTATCCCGCTGATTTTCCGGTTTTCCCTCGCCGTATTGTGCGCCGCGATGTAAATACTGTCACATGAAATCGGGGCAGCAAGACAGCGACATCCCGATCCAGAGACATCATACCGGAGGATATCATGACCGATTTTTACAACCTCGTCCCGAGCGCGCCGAAGGGTCGGTTCGACGGCGTCGAACGCCCCTATACGGCCGAGACGGTCGAGAAGCTGCGCGGCTCGGTCCAGATCCGCCATACGCTGGCCGAGAACGGCGCAAACCGCCTTTGGAAGCTCATCCACGAGGAAGACTTCGTCAACGCGCTCGGCGCGCTCTCGGGCAACCAGGCCATGCAGATGGTCCGCGCCGGCCTGAAGGCGATCTATCTCTCCGGCTGGCAGGTCGCCGCCGACGCCAATACCGCCTCGGCCATGTATCCCGACCAGTCGCTCTATCCGGCAAACGCCGCGCCGGAACTGGCCAAGCGCATCAACCGCACGCTCCAGCGCGCCGACCAGATCGAGACGGCGGAAGGCAACGGCCTTTCGGTCGACACCTGGTTCGCCCCCATCGTCGCCGACGCGGAGGCCGGCTTCGGCGGCCCGCTCAACGCCTTCGAGATCATGAAGGCCTTCATCGAGGCAGGCGCCGCCGGTGTCCACTTCGAGGACCAGCTCGCCTCCGAAAAGAAGTGCGGCCATCTCGGCGGCAAGGTCCTCATCCCGACCGCCGCGCATATCCGCAACCTCGATGCCGCGCGCCTTGCCGCCGACGTCATGGGCGTGCCGACGCTGATCGTCGCCCGCACGGATGCCGAAGCCGCCAAGCTCCTGACCTCAGACATCGACGAGCGCGACCAGCCCTTCGTCGACACGGACAAGGGCCGCACGGTCGAAGGCTTCTACAACGTCAAGAACGGCATCGAACCGTGCATCGCCCGCGCCATCTCCTATGCCCCGCATTGCGACCTGATCTGGATGGAGACCGGCAAGCCGGACCTCGAACAGGCCCGCAGGTTCGCCGAGGCGGTGCACAAGGCCCATCCCGGCAAGCTGCTCGCCTACAATTGCTCGCCCTCGTTCAACTGGAAGAAGAACCTCGACGACGCGACCATCGCCAAGTTCCAGCGCGAACTCGGGGCGATGGGCTACAAGTTCCAGTTCATCACGCTCGCCGGCTTCCACCAGCTCAACTACGGCATGTTCGAGCTGGCCCGCGGCTACAAGGAGCGCCAGATGGCCGCCTACTCCGAACTGCAGGAAGCGGAATTCGCCGCCGAGATCAACGGCTACACCGCGACCAAGCACCAGCGCGAAGTCGGCACCGGCTATTTCGACGCCGTCTCCATGGCCATCACCGGCGGCCAGTCCTCGACGACCGCCATGCATGAATCGACCGAGCACGAGCAGTTCCGCCCGGCCGCCGAATAAGCCTTTCAATTCACTTTCAAGAACCCCGTTACAAGAGGAGAAATGCCATGACAGTCCAGACCCGCGTCAAGGAACGAGCCGAAGAACAGGCTTCCGCCATGACCCCCGACCAGCAGGCCATGATCCGCATGGTCGCCAACGACCTGCACCGCCTCAACCAGTCCGTCATGAAGGCGGTCGAGGCCGGCGTCTCGGTGGAGCTCGTCCGCTCCGCCCGTCACCACGGCGGCGAGGGCAACTGGGGCGACCTGCTGATCCCGGTCATCGTGACGCAGGGTCGCGGCTGACAGGCAGACATCCGGTCGAAAGGAAATCCCCGGCGTTCCCTGCGTCGGGGATTTTTCGTTTCGAGCGCCTTGCAGATCGGCGGCCGCCTTCATGGCCTCGCGCGTTGGAAATGCGCGAGGCGGTCAGTTGTCCGGGTGCTCCGTCAGGATCGCGCCGGTGCGGGGATCCGCGCTGAACTCCATTCGCGTGCCGTTCTTCACGCCCTCTCCTTCCCAACGCCCGTCGTCGGCCTCGATCTGATGGATTGCCGTGTAGCCGGCGGCCTTCAATTTCCCGGCAACCTCTTCGAGCGGCATCCAGTCGGCGCCGGGCTGGTCCGCCAGCGCAGGCAGCGCCATCCCGAGCATCAGGGCGAAAGCGAGGGCGAATGTGTTCGTTCCGGTCATGACAGCCTCCGTTGCAAGCCCTGGATATTGCGTTTGCCTCAGGGCCTGGATGGTTCACACCAGCCGGATGATAGCCGCGAATGCGTCCTCGGTTTGTCACAGGCCGCTCTTGCCAGCCGTGAAGCAGCAAACCCCCCGGCGGGCTCCCTGCGCGCCGGGGGTTCGTTTCCTGTGCGGCGGTGATCAGGCCGCGCGGTACAGCACCTCTTCGTTCGCCTCCAGGCGGAACTGCTCGACCAGCATCATCAGCGTGTCGGCATCGCCCGCCAGCTTGCGGCTTGCGGCGGTCGTCAGGTCGACCATCGAGGCGTTCTGCTGGGTCATCTGGTCCATCTGGTTGACGGAGCCGTTGACCTCCTGCAGCGCCGCCGCCTGGTCGCGGCTTGCCGTCGCCATCATATCCACATGCTGGCTGACGGTGACGATCTGCTGGCTGATCGAGGCGAGCACGGAGCCGGTTTCCTGCACGAGATGCGCGCCGGCGCTGACCTCGCTCGTCGACTTCTCGATGAGGCCCTTGATCTCGCGGGCGGCGCTGGCCGAACGCTGGGCCAGCTCGCGCACTTCCTGCGCCACGACCGCAAAGCCCTTGCCCGCCTCGCCAGCGCGGGCGGCCTCGATGCCGGCATTGAGCGCCAGCAGGTTGGTCTGGAAGGCGATGTCGTCGATCACCTCGATGATCTGCTCGATCTGGCGCGAGGCGCCCTCGATGCGGCCCATGGCGGCGATCGCATTGCTGACGACCTCGGCGGAGCTGTCGGCGCTGCGCTTCGTCGTGCCGACGACGAGGTTCGCCTCATGCGCCCGCTCGGCGGAGGAGCGCACGGTGGCGGTGATCTGCTCCACGGCAGCCGCCGTCTCCTCCAGCGAGGAGGCCTGCGATTCGGTGCGCTTGGAGAGCGCATCGGCCGATTGCAGCATGTCCGAGCCGCTGCGCTGGATCGACAGCGCATTGGTGCGGATCTGGCCGAGCGTATCCTGAAGGCGGACGAGCGAGACGTTGAAGTCCTGGCGGAGCTGCTCGAGGCGGCCGTTGAAGGGCGTCTCGATCTGGCGCGACAGGTCGCCCTGCGCAAGACGGCCGAGGCCGGCGGCGAGGGCATTGACGGCGAAGTCGATCTCGCGGTCGAGAGACTGCTTTTCGGCGTCGTTGCGGGCGCGCTCGGCTTCCGCCGCGGTGCGCTGCTGCTCGCTCTCCTCCTCGATGCGGATCTTCGACAGGGCGTTCTCCTTGAAGACGCCGAGCGCGCGGGCCATGTCGCCGATCTCGTCGGCGCGGCCTTCGCCGGAAATGCCGGTATCGAGGAAGCCGTCGGCAAGCCGGCGCATGGCGCCGGTGATCTGGCCGATCGGCCCCTTCAGCGTCAGCACCAGCGCGATGCCGGCGAGGATGGCGATGGCCGCGCCCGCGACGGTCGCGAGCACCGAGACCTGGTTGGCCTTCTCGCGCTCGGTGCCGGCGCTGGTCTTCTGCTCCTCGGCGAACTGGCTGAGGAGGTTCCAGATCGTGTCGATCGACTGGCCGGCGGCCTCGAAATCGGCGGCGCGCTCGGTGCTGATCTTCACGAGGGCGGCGCTGTCGGCCTCCATCCGCTCCAGCATCGGCGACAGGCTCTCGTCGACCGTGTCGAAGAACTCAAGGCCGCTCGCGCTGCCGCGCAGGCCCTTCATGTCGATGCGCAGGATGGCGAGATGGCCGAGCAGCTTGACGCGATTGGTGTCCGACGTCTGGCCGAGGAAGCGCGCAGCCCCGACCTTGATGTCGTCGATGGTGGAGACGAGCTTGCGCGTGGCGGCGAGGATCGCCTCGGACTTGATGATCGGCTCGTCGAGCTCGGTGAAGAGGCGGGTCGCCTCGCGCATCTTCTCGCCGGCCGCGCCCTGGAGCTGGATGGCGACCTGGCGGAAGCGGCTGACGCGCCGCCCGATGTCCGGAATGGTGACGGCCGCCGGATCGGAGGACGACAGGAAGCCGCCGAGCTCGTCGATCGTGTTGCGGATGGTGATGGAAACGACCTTCTGGCTCTTCGGCAGGATCGTCGTGATCGAGCGCTCGGTCTTGGAAATGAGCGGATAGCGTTCCTTGACGAGCTTGAGCTGCTCCTCGGGGGTTGCGCCCTTGCCGAAATCGGCGAGGAAATCGGCGAAGAACTTGCTGGCATTGGTCAGGCGTTCGGCCTCGCGCAGCATGCTCTTGGCGGCATTCTCGTTCTGCCGCACGGAGCGCTGGAGCTTGGTGGCCTCGTCGAGGATCTTCACCTGGTCGGCGCCGAGAGCATTGAGGGTGTTGCCCATCGCACCGTGCAGGTCGTTTTCCTGTACATAGAGCGCCCAGAGGCCGTCCATGCGGGCCTCGATATCCTTCGTCTGGGCCTGCGCATCGATAAGGCGCGACTTGTCGGCGTCGGGCGCCAGCGCATCCATCGTCGCCTGCAGGACGGCGCCCTGCGCGCTCAGCCGCTCGTGCACGGCGTCGCGGCTTTCCTCGGAGGTCTCGCGCAGGAAGCGGTTCATGCCGGCATAGACGTCCTTGAAGCCGCTCAGCGACTGGAGAACGCTGTTGGAGATTTCCATGCGACCCTGCAGGAGGCCGGACGCATAAAGGCCGGTGAAGCCGACCGCGCAGATGCTGAGAACGAATGGCAGGATGAAGACAAGAACCTTGGTCTGGATCTTGAAGCGGGCGAGAATCTTATCAATGAACATGGCGGAACATCCGTTGTCGGCGTGCTCCACCCCTGCCCTTTTCGGGCCTCCCCAGGATTCGGACGCCGGATTACCGACTTTCATGCGGCCGCAATGCCGCGCATCCGGGGGAGCAGTCATTGCCAGCCGCGCGGCAACCCTGACGGCGACGCGGCATCCGGAACCCTATCCGGCGATATTCGGCGGCAATCTTTAAAATTCTCTCACTTTTTAAACCGATTTATGACAACCGGCTGCCCTCAGAACGCCAGCATGGCGAGCAGCGCGAGGAGGCCAGCGGCGAGGGCGCAATTGATGCCGACGGCGGCAAGCCGGCGACGGCTCTCCCCGGCGGTGGCGGCGATGGCGAGGGCGCGGGCTTGGCGGTTTCTGGCGGGCATGCGGCGACACTCCGTTACGAGATACAGGCAATCCGGATCAACCGGCCAGCCGGCCCACATCATGTTGTCCCCGCTCCCCGCCCGTCAGGCTGGAAAGCCCGGAAACGCCGACCTGAGACAGCATCCGCCGCAAGGCCTTAAAGGATGGTAAATGCCCGTCAGGCCACCTGCCCCGCGGCAAAGCCCGAGGCCCAGGCCCATTGGAAATTATAGCCGCCGAGCCAGCCGGTGACGTCCACCGCCTCGCCGACGAAATGGAGCCCCGGCACCGCCTTGGCCGCCATGCTGCGCGAATCGAGCGCGGCGGTATCGACGCCGCCGAGGGTGACTTCCGCCGTGCGGTAGCCTTCCGAGGCCGGCGGGCGCAGACGCCAGTCGCGAAGGCGCTGGACGAGCGCCTCGATACGCTTTCCCGACTGCTCGGCGAGCGGGCCGTCGATGCCGAGCTCGGTGACGAGGAGCTGCGCCAGCTTCTTCGGCATGTGCTCCGCCAGCACGGTCTGCAGCGCCTGGCGGCCGTTCTGCCGCCGGGCGGCGGCAACGATCGCGGCGAAATCCACATCGGGACGGATCGTCAGGGCAATCTCCTCGCCTTCCCGCCAGTAGGACGAGATCTGCAGGATGGCGGGGCCGCTGAGGCCGCGATGGGTGAAGAGCGCCGCCTCGCGGAACTCCGTCCGGCCGTGGCGGGCGACGACCTCCACCGACACGCCGGGCAGGCCCTCATGGGCGGCGAGCGTTGCCGGATCGAGCATCAGCGGGACGAGGCCGGCGCGCGTTTCGACCAGAGGCAGGCCGAACTGCTCGGCGATGCGGTAGGCAAAGCCGGTGGCGCCCATCTTGGGGATCGACTTGCCGCCGGTCGCGATCACCAGCGATGCGGCGTCCACGGTTCCGTTTTCAGTGACGACCCGGAAGGATGCACCGTCATGCTCGACGGCGCTGATCGACGTGGAAAGACGCAAGTCCGCGCCGACGGCCTTCATCTCCGCCAGCAGCATGGCGATGATGTCCTTCGCCGAATTATCGCAGAAGAGCTGGCCGAGGGTCTTCTCGTGCCAGGAGATGCGGTGGCGCTCGACGAGGTCGAGGAAGTCGCGCGGCGTGTAGCGGGCGAGCGCCGACTTGCAGAAATGCGGATTGGCCGAGAGGAAGTTCTTCGGCCCGGCATGGATATTGGTGAAGTTGCAGCGCCCGCCGCCGGAAATGCGGATCTTCTCGCCGGGCGCGCAGGCATGGTCGAGCACCAGCACGCGGCGGCCGCGCCGGCCCGCCTCGATGGCGCACATCATGCCCGCCGCGCCCGCTCCGATGATGACGACGTCTCGCCGTTCCGCCACGTGTCCGATCCCCGTTTTGCCTTCCTTTCGGCCATCGCGAGCGAAAGTCAACCGGCGAAAAGCGCGCAAATTCCTGAAAAATCGTCTTTTCTACCCCCCGGGGGGAGCTAGCCAAGGGTCAAACTCCGGCTATGATGGCGCATCGTCAACCAAACCCGGTGTCTCATGCCGTCCAAAAAGAAAGTCGTTACCCCCACCATCGAAAAGGCCGCACGCTCCTCTAAAATCCCTCCCGCCATCAGCGTGCCGCGCGGGGTAAAGACCTGGAAGGACGCCGCAGACTGGCTTCGCGCCCGCGGCATCGAAGACATCGAATGCATCACGCCGGACCTTGCAGGGGTGCCGCGCGGCAAGATGATGCCGTCGTCGAAGTTCACCTCGAACACCTCGCTGGCGCTGCCGTCGGCGCTCTATCGCCACACGATCTCCGGCGACTATCCGGAGGAGACCGGCAATTTCCGCTACGAGCCGCGCGACAGCGACCTGAAGCTCGTGCCGGATCTTTCGACGCTTTCCGTCGTGCCGTGGGAGACCGACCCGACCGCGCAGGTCATCTGCGACATCGTCGGTTCGACCGGCGAGAACGTGCCCTACACGCCGCGCAACGTGCTGAAAAACGTCGTCAAGATGTATAGCGACCGCGGCTGGAAGCCGGTGGTGGCGCCGGAGATCGAGTTCTACCTCGTCGCCGTCAACGACGACCCGGACTATCCGCTGCATCCGCCGAAGGGCCGCTCCGGCCGCGCCATCCAGGGCGGCCAGGGCTATTCCATCGCCGGCATCAACGAGTTCGACGAGCTGATCGACGACATCTACCACTTCTCGGAAAAGCAGGGGCTCGAGATCGATACCCTGATCCACGAGGAGGGCCCGGCGCAGCTCGAGATCAACCTGCGCCACGGCGATCCCGTCGAGCTCGCCGACCAGGTGTTCCTGTTCAAGCGCACGATCCGCGAAGCGGCGATGAAGCACGGCATCTACGCCACCTTCATGGCCAAGCCCATGCAGGGACAGGCGGGCTCGGCCATGCACATCCACCAGTCCGTGGTGGAGATCGAGACCGGCCGGAACGTCTTCTCCAATCCGGACGGATCGGCCTCGCAGGAGTTCTTCCACTTCATCGGCGGCATGCAGGCCTATGTGCCGAAGACGCTGGTCATGATGGCGCCCTATGTGAATTCCTACCGGCGCCTGACACCCGACATGTCGGCGCCCGTCAACAATGCCTGGGGCTACGACAACCGCACGACGGCCTTCCGCGTGCCGGTATCGGACGCTGCGGCGCGGCGCATCGAGAACCGGCTTCCCGGCTCGGACGCCAACCCCTATCTCGCGCTCGCGGCCTCGCTCGGCTGCGGCCTGCTCGGCATCATGAACAAGCTCGAGCCGACCGCGCCGACGGAGGACACCGCCAACGAGGGCTCTATCGACCTGCCGCGCGGCCTGCTGGAGGCCGTGTCGCTGCTCGAATCCGATCCGGCTCTGGCCGAGGTGCTGAGCGCCGAGTTCATCGGCCTCTATGCCGGCGTCAAGCGGGGCGAGTTCGAGACCTTCATGCAGGTGATCAGCCCCTGGGAACGCGAGTTCCTGCTGCTCAACGTCTGAGCGGCCGGCGGTCCGGGCCGCTGCGAGAGACCAGACCCTGAGAGCGGCGGCGCCCCGGCGCGCCGCTGCACCCTCTCGAACACGAGTGTGTGCAATGCCCTGGCAAAGCCCGATTTCCCCCGGCGTCTCCTGGTATGAGGCAAGCGTCGGCGAGCGTCCCGAATATGCCCCCCTCGACGGATCCGTCGAGACCGATGTCGCCATCGTCGGCGGCGGCTTCACCGGCCTGCAGGCTGCCTACAATCTCGCGCGGAAGGGCGTGCGCGTCACGCTCATCGAGGCGCACCGCTTCGGCGACGGCGCGTCCGGGCGCAACGGCGGCCAGCTCGGCACCGGCCAGCGCGCCGAGGCGGAGGAGCTGGAGGCCGAACTCGGCTACGAACGCGCAAAGGCCCTCTTCGACATGGCCGAGGACGCCAAGCGCCATATCCACGATTTCACCGCCTCCCAGAACCTCGACATCGACTATGTGCCCGGCCAGCTCAATGTCAGCCACAAGGCGAGTTTCGAGAAGGATTTCCGCGATCACGTGGAAATCGCCGCGACGCGCTACGACTATCCGCACATGACCTACATGGACCGGGCGGAGACGGAGGAGCGCGTCGGCTCGAAACGCTTCTTCTTCGGCATCCGCGACACCGGCACCGGCCACATCCACCCGATGAAGCTGCTGGTCGGCGTCGCCCGCGCCGCGCAGGCCGCCGGCGCCAGCCTGCATGAAAAGACCCCTGCCCTGAAGATCGAGCGTGCCGGCGGCAAGGCGATGATCACCACCGCGACGGGCACGATCCGCGCCGACAAGGCACTGATCGCCTGCAACGCCTATATCGGCGACCTCGAGCCGAAGACGGCGGCGCATGTCATGCCGATCCGCTCCTTCATCGGCGCGACGGTGCCGCTCGACAGGTTCCCCTCGGTCATTCCCGGCGGCGAGGCCATCGCCGACACGCGGTTCGTCGTGCGCTATTTCCGCAAGACCCGTGACGGCCGGCTGCTGTTCGGCGGCCGCGAAGCCTATTCGGAAAACCTCGACGACATGACGCCGCCCATCCGCCGGCAGATCGAGGAGGTCTATCCGGAACTGAAGGGCATCGAGCTCACCCATGCCTGGGGCGGCTCCGTCGGCATCACCATGCCGCGCAAGCCCTATGTGCGCGAGGTCATGCCCGGCATCACCACCATCGGCGGCTATTCCGGCCATGGCGTCATGCTGTCAAACTATTGCGGCAAGCTCTATGCCGACGAGGTAACCGGCGGCAGCAGCGATCTCGACCTGATGAAGGCCCTGAAAATTCCGGCCTTTCCGGGCGGTCAGCGCTTCCGTTCGCCGCTTCTGTTCCTCGCCATGACGTGGTACGCGCTGCGCGACAGGCTCTGATCGAATGGAAACACCGATTTTGTTGCGTTGCACGCTGGCGTTTTTAAATCGATTAGATTATAACACCCGCCAACAGAACGAGATCGAGATATCCGATGAGCAGCCAGATCATTCCCGTTGAACCCTTCGACTATGTCGTCTTCGGCGGAACCGGCGACCTTGCGGAACGCAAGCTCCTTCCGGCCCTCTACCACCGGCAGCTCGCCGGCCAGCTTTCGGACCCGACGCGCATCATCGGCGCGTCGCGCACCGCCTTCACGGATGCGGAATACCGCAAGTTCGCCGTCGATGCGCTGAAGGAGCACCTGAAGGCCGGCGAATTCGACGACGAGCAGGTCAGGATCTTCTGCGACCGGCTGTTCTATGTCGCGGTCGACGCCAAATCGGACCAGGGCTGGGACAAGCTGAAGGCCCTGCTGGACGAGGGCAAGGACCGCGTGCGCGCCTTCTACCTCGCCGTCGCGCCCGCCATCTTCGGTGATATCTCGGAAAAGATCCGCGACCACAAGCTGATCACCAAGCAGACGCGCATCGTCGTCGAAAAGCCGATCGGCCGCGACCTTGCCTCCGCCAACGAGCTGAACAACACGATCGGCAAGGTCTTCCATGAAGAGCAGATCTTCCGCATCGACCATTATCTCGGCAAGGAGACGGTGCAGAACCTGATGGCGCTGCGCTTTGCCAACGCGCTCTACGAGCCGCTGTGGAACTCCGCCCATATCGACCATGTGCAGATCACGGTCGCCGAATCGGTCGGCCTCGAAAGCCGCGCGGGCTACTACGACAAGGCCGGCGCGCTGCGCGACATGGTGCAGAACCACATCCTCCAGCTTCTCTGCCTCGTGGCGATGGAAGTGCCCTCGTCCATGGACGCCGAGGCCGTGCGCGACGAGAAGCTCAAGGTACTGCGCGCGCTGAAGCCGATCGACCAGTACAATGTCGAGCGCCTGACGGTGCGCGGCCAGTACCGCGCCGGCGCCTCCTCGGGCGGCCCGGTCAAGGGCTATCTCGAAGAGCTGGAAGGCGGCGTCTCCAACACGGAGACCTTCGTCGCCATCAAGGCCGAGATCGGCAACTGGCGCTGGGCGGGCGTGCCCTTCTACATCCGCACGGGCAAGCGGCTTGCCACGCGCATGTCGGAGATCGTCATCACCTTCAAGCCGATCCCGCATTCGATCTTCGATCCTTCGGCGGGCCGCATCGAGGCCAACCAGCTCATCATCCGCCTGCAGCCGGACGAGGGCGTCAAGCAGTCGCTGATGATCAAGGACCCCGGCCCGGGCGGCATGCGCCTGCGCAATGTCTCGCTCGACATGAGCTTCGCCGAGGCCTTCGACGCGCGCAATGCCGACGCCTACGAGCGCCTGCTGCTCGACGTCATCCGCAACAACCAGACGCTCTTCATGCGCCGCGACGAGGTGGAAGCCGCCTGGCGCTGGGTCGACCCGATCCTGAAGGCATGGGAAGCGACCGGCCAGCAGGCGCAGGGCTACACCGCCGGCACCTGGGGCCCGAGCCAGGCCATCGCCCTCATCGAGCGCGACGGCCGCACCTGGCACGAAACGTAAGGAAGCCCGATGAGCGCGCAACTGCATGAATTCAAGGATGGCGCGGCATTGGCCGAGGGGCTGGCGGACCGGGTTTCCGCCGCGCTCGCGGACGGCATCGCCGCGCGCGGCCGCGCGACCATCGCGGTATCGGGCGGCTCGACGCCCAAGGCCTTCTTCAAGGCGCTTTCCACCCGCGACATCGACTGGAGCAAGGTGACGGTCACGCTGGTCGACGAGCGCTTCGTGCCGGCGGACAATCCGCGCTCGAACCACCTGCTCGTCGCCGACAACCTGCTGCAGGGCAAAGCGAGGGCAGCCGCCTTCCTGCCGCTCTACCGGGACGCCGGCAGCGCGGAGGAAGCGGCGAAGATCGCCTCGGCCGATGCCGCAAGCCTCGGCCATCCCTTCGACGTCGCCATTCTCGGCATGGGAACGGACGGCCATACGGCCTCGTTCTTCCCCGGCGGCAGCAACCTTGCCGAGGCGATCGCATCCGAGACGCCGCGCGGCGTGATCACCATGGAAGCGGAGGGCGCGGGCGAAACCCGCCTCACCTTCACCTTCACCAGCTTTCAGGATGCCCGCCTTCTGGTGCTGCATATCGAGGGTCAGGGCAAGATGGACGTTCTTTCCGCCGCTAAGGAGGACGGACCGGAGGCCGACATGCCGATCCGCGCCATTCTCCGGCGCGCGGCGACGCCGCTCGATATCTACTGGGCGCCCTAGAGCACCCGGCCGGCTGAAGCCGAACATGACCGGCGTCGAGAGACGCCGTTGCCCCCGCGGATGGCGAAGCTTTCCCGCTCGCCTTGCCGTGCAAGAATGCAATCGAGAAAGTCAGGATAGATCCCATGTCCGCCGACAAACGCATCGAAGCCATTACCGCCCGCATCGTCGAACGTTCCAAGCCGCACCGCCTGCCCTATCTGGAGCGCGTGCAGGCCGCCGCCTCCAAGGGCGTGCACCGCGCCGTGCTCTCCTGCGGCAACCTCGCGCACGGCTTTGCGGTCTGTTCCCCCGCCGAGAAGGACGCGCTCGCCGGCGACCGCGTCCCCAACCTCGGCATCATTACCGCCTATAATGACATGCTCTCGGCCCACCAGCCCTTCGAGACCTATCCGGCGCTGATCCGCGAGGCCGCGCGGGAGGCGGGCGGCGTGGCGCAGGTCGCCGGCGGCGTGCCGGCCATGTGCGACGGCGTTACCCAGGGTCAGCCGGGCATGGAGCTGTCGCTCTTCTCGCGCGACCTGATCGCCATGGCGGCGGGCGTCGGCCTGTCGCACAACATGTTCGATTCGGTCGTCTATCTCGGCGTCTGCGACAAGATCGTGCCGGGCCTCACCATCGCGGCGCTGACCTTCGGCCACCTGCCGGCCGTCTTCATCCCCGCCGGCCCTATGACATCCGGCCTGCCGAACGACGAGAAGGCCCGCGTGCGCCAGCTCTATGCGGAAGGCAAGGCCGGCCGCGCCGAGCTGCTGGAGGCCGAATCCAAGTCCTATCACGGCCCCGGCACCTGCACCTTCTACGGCACCGCCAATTCCAACCAGATGCTGATGGAGATCATGGGCTTCCACATGCCCGGCGCCTCCTTCATCAATCCCGGCACGCCGCTGCGCGACGCGCTGACCAAGGAAGCCGCCAAGCGCGCGCTCGCCATCACCGCCGGGGGCAACGAGTTCACCCCGGCCGGCGAGATGATCGACGAGCGGTCCATCGTCAACGGCGTCGTGGGCCTCCACGCCACCGGCGGCTCGACCAACCACACGCTGCACCTTCTCGCCATGGCGCGCGCCGCCGGCATCGTGCTGACCTGGAAGGACATTTCCGATCTTTCCGACGTCGTGCCGCTGCTCGCCCGCGTCTATCCGAACGGCCTTGCCGACGTGAACCATTTCCATGCCGCCGGCGGCATGGGCTTCCTCATCCAGGAACTGCTGAAGACCGGCATGCTGCATGACGACGTGCGCACGGTCTACGGCCAGGGCCTCCAGGCCTATACGATCGATCCGAGGCTCGGCGAGAACGGCAGCGTGCGCCGCGAGCCGGCACCGAAGGTCAGCCACGATCCGAAGATCCTCGCCAGCATCGAGGCGCCCTTCCAGCCGACCGGCGGGCTGAAGATGCTGACCGGCAATATCGGCAAGGCGGTGATCAAGATCTCCGCCGTCAAGCCGGAGCGCCATGTCATCGAGGCGCCGGCCAAGGTCTTCCACGACCAGCAGGAACTCAATGCCGCCTTCAAGAACGGCGAGCTGACCGGCGACTTCATCGCGGTCGTCCGCTTCCAGGGCCCGAAGGCCAATGGCATGCCGGAGCTGCACAAGCTGACCACCGTGCTCGGCATCCTGCAGGACCGCGGCCAGCGCGTGGCGCTGCTCACCGACGGCCGCATGTCCGGCGCCTCCGGCAAGGTCCCGGCCGCCATCCATGTGACGCCCGAAGCGGTCGACAACGGCCCGATCGGCCGCATCCGCAGCGGCGACACGATCCGGCTGGACGCCGCCCACGGCACCATCGAGGTTCTGGTGGACCCCGCCGAATTCGACGCCCGCCCGCAGGCGACGGCCGATCTTTCCGGCAACGAATTCGGCATGGGCCGCGAGCTCTTCGCGCCCTTCCGCGCAATCGCGGGGCCGGCGGACCATGGGGCGAGCGTGCTGTTCGCGTAGTCAGGCGGGCGGCCCCTCATCCGGCCTGCCGGCCACCTTCTCCCCGCAGGCGGGGAGAAGGGACATTGCCGCGCGGGTTTCCTTCAATTCATGGGAAAGCATCGCCACGGTTTCCTTCTCCCCGCTTGCGGGGAGAAGGTGGCCGGCAGGCCGGATGAGGGGCAGCGCCTCCCAAGCCCTCAGCTATAGATATCCAGCGTCCGGCCCTGATGGTTCCGATGCGTCGAGTAGACGAAGATGCGCTGCAGGTCCTTGTCGGACAGGAGCCGCAGGAAGCGGGCCTCCACCACGTCGTTCGTATAGATGCGCTGCGTCAGGCATCCGATCATCGGGATGCGGGCGCTGACGATGTCGAGGTAGAAATTGCGCGGCAGCTGGAACTTGGTCGTCATGGTGATGACGGCGCCGCTGCGTGAGAGCTTGGTAATGATGCCGCGGCGGGAGACGAGGTTGACGAGCCCGCCGCTCTCGGTGAACTCGATGCGGGCCTCGTTGCAGGTATCCTCCATCGGGAAGGACTTTTCCCGATCGTACATGAAGGACTCTTCCTTGTTCAGGTAGCTGCCCCGCTGCCCTTGCCCATAGATGCTCATCCGCCTGCTGCCCCGGCACTTTCGATTTGCGGGAAAGCTAGCCCGGCAAGGCTTAATAACGGGTTGAGCGGCAAGGCGAAATCCTGCTGCCCGTCCCTGTCTCAGCGCCCACGCTCAAGCGGCGCGGTAGCTGTTCCCGGCCGCGTCGAAGAGATGCAGCCGCGCCTTATCTGCGGTGAAGCGGACCTTGTCGCCGCGCCTGACGGCAAGGATGCCGGGGATCTTCGCGATGATCGGCTCGCCCGGCACGAGGCCCTCGATATAGAGCAGCGTCACCTCGCCGAGTGCCTCGACGATGGAGACGGTACCCTCGAAGAGGAAGTCCTCGCCGGTGGTGATCTGCAGGTCTTCCGGCCGCACGCCGAAGCTCGCCGTCTTGCCGACTTCGGAGGCCGCCGTCGGGATATCGACGCTGGAGGTGCGCCCGCCGGTCAGTTCCAGCGCGGTCGCCTCACCGGCGGCGGTGATCTTCGCCGGGATGATGTTCATGGCGGGCGAACCGATGAAGCGGGCGACGAAGAGGTTCGCCGGGCGCTCGTAGAGCTCCAGCGGCGGGCCGACCTGCTCGATATGGCCGGCCGAGAGCACGACGATGCGGTCGGCGAGCGTCATCGCCTCCACCTGGTCGTGCGTCACGTAGATCATCGTCGTGTCGGCCATCTGCTCGTTGAGCTTGGCGATCTCGATGCGGGTGGCGACACGCAAGGCGGCATCGAGGTTCGACAGCGGCTCGTCGAAGAGGAAGACCTTGGGGTCGCGGCAGATGGCGCGGCCGATGGCGACGCGCTGGCGCTGGCCGCCCGACAGCGCCTTGGGCAGGCGGTCGAGATATTGGGTGAGCTGGAGGATATCGGCGGCCGAGCGCACGCGGCGGTCGATCTCCTCCTTGCTCTCGCCGGCGATCCGCATGCCGAAGGCCATGTTGTCGTAGACGGTCATGTGCGGATAGAGCGCGTAGGACTGGAAGACCATGGCGATGCCGCGCTTGGAGGGCGGCACGTCGTTGACTCGCTCGCCGTCGATGGTCATGTCGCCGCCGGTGATCTCTTCGAGGCCCGCGATCATGCGCAGGAGGGTCGACTTGCCACAGCCGGACGGGCCGACGAAGACGATGAACTCGCCCTGCTTGATATCGAGATCGATGCCGTGGATCACATCCACCGCGCCGTAGGACTTGCGAATATCCCTGAGCACCAGCCCTGTCATGTCTCTCTCCCCTTTACGTTTTGGCGCAGTGGTCACGCGAAGCGGGCGAAAAACCCGCTCCAGGCCGGAAGTTCTATATTTTCCTCATGCATCAGGCTAGCGAAGCCATGGCCTTCCAGCACCTCCAGCGTGCCGGACGGCAGGTCGGCAAGGCGCGGCACCGGGCTCATGTTGAAGGCGCAGAAGACCTTCTCGTTGCCGTGGCTGCGCACGAAGGAGAGGATCGCCCCTTCGGCCGAAAGGAATTCGATGTCGCCCTTGACCAGCGCCACGTGCTCCTTGCGGAAGGCGAGGAAGCGGCGGTAGTGCGACAGGACCGACGCCTCGTCGCCCTCCTGCACGTCGACCGCACGCTCCAGATGGGCGGCAGAGACCGGCAGCCAGGGCCTGCCATCGCTGAAGCCGCCGGACTGCTCGCCGGCACTCCAGACCATTGGCGTGCGGCAGCCGTCGCGGCCCTTGAAATCCGGCCAGAACTGGATGCCGTAGGGATCCTGCAGATCCTCGTAGGCAAGCTCGGCCTCCGGCAAGGCCAGTTCCTCGCCCTGATAGATGCAGACGGAGCCGCGCAGCGACATTAGGAGGCTCGCCAGCAGCCTGGCATGCGCCTCGTGATCCGTCACGCCGAAGCCCCAGCGGCTGACATGGCGCATGACGTCATGGTTGGAGAAGGCCCAGCAGACCCAGCCTTCGGGCGCCGCCTTTTCCAGCGCATGCTGCGTCTCGGCGACGAAGGCCGGCGTCAGCGGATCGGGCGCCAGGAACTCGAAGGCGTAGCACATGTGCATCTTGTCGCCTCCGGAGGTGTATTCGCCGGCGATCTCGAGGCCGCGCTGGCTGTCACCCACCTCGCCGACCGCCGCGATGGCCGGGAATTCCTCGAGAAGCGCGCGGAAGCGTTTGAGGAATTCGAGGTTCTCCGGCTGGTTCTTGTCGTAGAGATGTTCCTGGTAGTTGTAGGGGTTCACGGCGGGCGCCGTCTGCGCGTTGCGGCGCTCGGGGGGAAGCGACGGGTTGTCGCGCAGCTCCTTGTCGTGGAAGTAGAAGTTGATCGTGTCGAGGCGGAAGCCGTCGACGCCGCGCTCCAGCCAGAAGCGGGCGACGGAGAGCAGCGCGTCCTGAACTTCCGGATTGTGCAGGTTCAAATCCGGCTGCGAGGTCAGGAAATTGTGCATGTAATATTGCAGGCGCGTTGCGTCCCACTGCCAGGCGGAGCCGCCGAAGATCGCCAGCCAGTTGTTGGGCGGCGTGCCGTCGGGCTTCGAATCCGCCCAGACATACCAGTCCGCCTTGGGATTGGTCCGCCGCGAGCGGCTTTCGACGAACCAGGGATGCTTGTCGGAGGTGTGCGACAGCACGAGGTCGATCATCACGCGGATGTCGAGCCGGTGGGCCTCGGCGATCAGCGCGTCGAAATCGGCAAGCTCCCCGAAGATCGGGTCGACATCGAGATAATCCGAGACGTCGTAGCCGAAGTCCTTCATCGGCGAGGTGAAGAAGGGCGAAATCCAGATCGCGTCCACGCCGAGGGACGCGACATGGGCAAGGCGCTCGGTGATGCCCTTGAGGTCGCCGATCCCGTCGCCATTGGTGTCCTGGAAGGAGCGCGGATAGATCTGGTAGATCACCGCGCCGCGCCACCAGTCCTTGTCCGGCGTGAGAAGGGTGGAATCCGACGTCGTCATTCTGCTTGTCCTATAGGTATGCGTCAGCCGCCCTTGACCGACCCCGCCAGCAGGCCGCGCACGAGATAGCGCTGCAGGCTGAAGAAGACGATAAGGGGGACGACGATGGTGATGAAGGCGGAGGCCGTGAGGATTTCCCAGTTGCCGCCGCGCGAGCCGAGGAGGTTCACGAGGCGCCCGGTCAGCACCAGCTCGTCATTGCCCGTGCCGAGGAAGACCATGGCGACGAGCAGGTCGTTCCATGTCCACAGGAACTGGAAGATGGCGAAGGAGGCGAGCGCCGGGAAGGAGAGCGGCAGGATGATCTTCACGAAGATGTCGAAATCGGACGCGCCGTCGACGCGGGCCGATTCCATGATCTCGCGCGGCAGGCCGGCCATGTAGTTGCGCAGGAGGTAGATGGCGAGCGGCAGGCCGAAGCCCATATGGGCGAGCCAGATGCCGACATAGGTCTTGGCCGGCACGCCGAAGAAGGCGCCGACGCCGTTATAGAGCCGGAGCAGCGGGATCAGCGACATCTGCAACGGCACGACGAGCAGGCCGACGATGACCGCGATGAGGATCGCCCGGCCGGGAAACGGCATCCAGGCCAACGCATAGGCGCAGAAGGCGGCGACGAGGATCGGGATGATGGTCGAGGGGATCGCCACCGTCAGCGAATTGATGAAGGACGAGCCGATGCCGGCGGCGCTCAGCACCTCGCGATAATTGTCGAGCGTGAAGCGCGGCGGGACGGAGGCGGTGTAGAAGATGCGCTGGCCGCGCGTGCCTTCCATCTTCGCCGGCGAGACGAGTTCGTAGCTGCCGTCCTCGTTGACGGTCAGCGTCTGGCCGTCGCCGATATCGGCGGCCGTGCCCGGCTCGAAGGCGGCGGGCTGCATGGGGCGGACGCCGAAGGCCGAGACCTTGGCCGAGCCGCCCTCCGTCAGGTTGCCGGAGATGACGAACTTGCCGTCACGCTCGACCTGGGCATCCGGCGCGCTCGCGCGGCCGGTGAGGTTCTGCGAGGAGGTTGAGAGCGCCGTCCACCAGCCGGAGACGGCGAGCTGGTCCTTGTCGCGCAGCGAGGAGATCAACAGGCCCGCGGTCGGCAGCGTCCAGAGCGCAACGAGCAGCAGGACCGAAAGATGGACGAGGATGATGAGCGGCGAACGGGACGATGCGATCATCTCAATGGCCTTCCATTTCCCGGGTGGCGTTGCGGATGTTCCAGATCATGATCGGAACGACGAGGATCATGATGACGACGGCGATGGCCGCGCCGCGGCCGAAGTCACCGCCGCCGCGGAACATCCAGTCGAACATCAGGTTCGCCAAGACCTGCGTCTGCCACTGGCCGTTGGTCATCGCGAGCACGATGTCGAAGACCTTAAGGACGAGGATGGTGATCGTCGTCCAGACGACGGCAATCGTGCCCCAGATCTGCGGCACCATGATCTTGAAGAAGATCTGGAAGCCGTTCGCCCCGTCGATGACGGCCGCCTCGATGGTCTCTTCCGGAATGCCGCGCAGGGCCGCGGAGAGGATGACCATGGCAAAGCCGGTCTGAATCCAGATCAGGATCACCATGAGGAAGAAGTTGTTCCAGAAGGGAATGGTCATCCACGCCTCGGGCGTGCCGCCGAGGGCAACGACGACGGCATTGAGGATGCCGATCTGCTCGGAGCCCTCCGAGCGGAAATCGTAGACGAATTTCCAGATGACGGCGGCGCCGACGAAGGAGATCGCCATCGGCATGAAGATCAGGGTCTTGGCGATATTGCCCCACCAGATGCGGTCGGTGAGCGCGGCGATGACGAGGCCGAAGAAGGTGGCGAGCGCCGGCACCACCAGCAGCCAGAGGAAATTGTTGAAGATCGACTGGCGGAACTCGCCGTCATTGATCATCCAGGCGAAATTGCTGAAGCCGACGAAGCGGGTGCCGGAGCGGTCGTGGAAGGAGAGGCGCACCGATTCGAAGACGGGATAGACGAGATAGATGGCGAGCGCGAAAAGCGCCGGCGCCATGAACAGCCACGGCCGGATGGCATTGGTGATCCTGAGGTTGCGGGACGCCTCGGCCCCCGTCCGCCCCTTGGAGGGGAAGATCCTGTCGAGCAGCCAGTTGGTCCCGAAGAAATAGGCGGCACAGGCGAGCACGCCCCCGACCATCGTGAAGACGGCGAATAACAATTGCGACATGGCAGCTCCTCCCCAGGAATGCTCCCCTCAAGAACCCTCGGAGGCGCATCGATCGTCCACGCGGCCTTGCCGCATGTCCGGTGCACTTCGCATGCGTGGGAAACCGGCCGGGGATGCCGGCCGGTTCGCCGGATTACTTGATGGCGTCCCAGGCCTTCTGGATATCGGCCGCGACGTCGTTGGCCGACTTGCCGCCGACGAAATCGACCATGCCCGTCCAGAACGCGCCCGCGCCGATCTTGCCCGGCATCAGGTCGGAACCGTCGAAGCGGAAGGTCGTCGAATCGAGCAGGATCTCGCCCTGCTTCTTCATCGGGGCATTGGCATAGGCTTCCTTGTTGGCGCTCTTGAAGGGCGTCAGGAAGCTCGACTGCGCCATCCAGACTTCATGGGCGATCGGCGTCTTGAGGAACTCGATGAAGGCGCGCGAGGCGGGCGTGTCCTTGGTGATCATGGCGAGCGTGCCGGCACCGAGGACCGGGTTGCCGAGTTCCGGCTTGCTGGCATAGGGCGGCATGTAGAAGAAGTCCGCATCCTGGCCGACCACCGTGCCCTCCGGGAAGAAGGACGGGATGAAGGATGCCTGATGGTGCAGGTAGCATTTCGGCGGCGAGGCGAAGAGGCCCTTCGGGCTGTCGCGGAAGTCGGTGGAGGCGACCGCCGCCGCGCCGCCGTCGACGAACGTGTCGTTCTTGGCGAACCAGCCGAATTCGTCGAGCGCGCCGACCACGGCGGCATCGGTGAAGGGGATCTCGTTCTTGACCCACTTGTCGTAGGTTTCCGGCGATGCCGTGCGCAGCATCAGGTCCTCGACCCAGTCGGTCGCCGGCCAGCCGGTGGCGCCGCCCGAACCGAGGCCGATGCACCAGGGCGTGCCGCCATCGGCGACGATCTTTTCCGTCAGCGCCTTGAGATCTTCCATGGTCTTCGGCACTTCATAGCCGGCGTCCTCGAAGTTTTCGGGCACGTACCAGACGAGCGACTTCACGTCGATCTTGTAGGGGAAGGCATAGAGCGCGGCCGTGCCGTCCTTGCCCTTGAAGGTCGAAAGATCGACCCAGGACTGGCCGGCGGCATAGTTGTCGAGCAGCCACTTCTTGGTCTCGTCGCCGAGCGGCGTCAGGTAGCCCTTGGAGGCGAGGTCGGCGATGAGGCCCGGCTGCGGCAGGATGGCGACGTCCGGCGGGCTGCCGGCCTGCGTGTCGATGACGATCTGCTGCTCGTAGTTCTCGGAGGAGGAGTATTTCAGGTCGACGCCCGTCGCCTCGACGAAATAGGCATAGACATTCTTGAAGAGCGCTTCGTCCTCGCCGCGCCAGGGGCCGAAAATGGTGAGCGTCTGGCCCTTGAGGTCGTGGCCCTTCCTGAAATCCTCCAGGCTCTGCCAGTTGAACCGGGAATCCTCACCGGGCTTGAACTTCAGATCGGCCGAAACGGCGCCGCCCGCCATGAAGAGCGCGAGGGCAGCGGTCATCAACAAGGTCTTCTTCACCTGATTTGCCTCCCATAGCAAACCCGCCCTCTCCCCGGGCGGGCATTTTCAAAAACGCCCCCAAATTCAAAGCGCTTTGGATGCACTTTCATCCCATTTCCCCCGCGCCTTCGTCAAGTACCCTTCCCCACTTGAGCGAAAGGCGCGGGGCTGACGCAGCGCAGCGTAGTTTTGCAACGCAAAAAGCCCAAATCCGCTTTTACTCGCGGATTTGCTGATGTTAGATGCCGGGGCGCCTTGGGACAATCCGGAGATATGCGCGCCAGAAATCCAAAGCGCTTTGAATAGTTCTAGAAAGCTAAGCATGTGAATCTCAAGCAGTTATCGCAATTGCTGGGCCTCTCCCAGACAACCGTGAGCAGGGCTTTGAACGGTTATCCGGAGGTCAATGCCGAAACCCGCCAGCGCGTGCTCGATGCCGTCCGGGAGACCGGCTACCGCCCCAACCGTGCGGCCCAGCGCCTTGCGACCGGCCGCGCCGGCTCCATCGGCCTCGTCATGCCGACGGCCGACGGCATCCAGTCCGACGTGCATTTCGGCGAGTTCCTGGCCGGGCTCGGCGACGAGGCGGTCAAGCATGACTTCCACTTCGTCATCAATCCGAGCCATCCCGAGGACGAGGTCGCCACCTGCCGGCGGCTGGTGGCAAGCGGCAATGTGGATGCGCTGTTCTTCGCCTATATGCGCGAGAAGGACCCGCGCATCGCCATGATGAAGTCGCTCAAGACGCCCTTCATCGTGCATGGGCGCTCCATCGGCATTCCGTCCGACTATCCGTTCCTCGACATCGACAATACCGGCCTCTTCTACGATGCGGCGCGGCTGCTCACCCAGCTCGGCCACCGGCACTTCGCCCTCATCAACGGACCGGACTATCTCACCTTCGCGATGCGCCGCCGCAAGGGCACCGAGCGGGCGCTCGGCGAATACGGGCTCGTGCTGCGCGAGGAGTGCGTACAGCATTCGCAGATGACGGACGAGTACGGCTTCCGCGCCATGGAGCGCTTCCTCCGGCTGGAGACGCCGCCGACGGCCGTGCTGTGCTCCAGCACCGTGCTGGCGCTCGGGGCCGTGCGGGCGATCAACCAGGCCGGCCTGAAACTCGGCACGGACATCTCCCTCATCGCCCATGACGACGTGCTGCCGATGCTGAAGCCGGAGAATTTCATGGTGCCGCTGACGACGACGCGCTCGTCGCTGCGCGCCGCCGGCCAGCGCATCGCGCGGCGGCTCATCGCGGAAATCCTGCAGCTCGAAACGGTGCCGCAGCAGGAATTGTGGAAGGCGGACCTCATCGTGCGCGCCTCCACGGGGCCGGCACCCGCCAGATGAAAAGGCGCCCCGAGGGCGCCTTTTGCGGGAAGCGGTTCAGAACTTCGGCGGCGTCCTGCCGGCCTTGCGATAGGCGGCGATGACGGTATTGGCCATCAGCATGGCGATGGTCATGGGGCCGACGCCGCCGGGAACCGGCGTGATGACGCCCGCGACCTTCGCGCATTCCTCGAAGGCGACATCGCCGACGAGGCGCGACTTGCCCTCACCCTTTTCCGGCGCGGGAACGCGGTTGATGCCGACATCGATGACGGTCGCGCCGGGCTTGACCCAATCGGCCTTCACCATTTCCGGCCGGCCGACGGCGGCGACGAGGATATCGGCGTTGCGGCAGACGGCGGCAAGGTCCTTCGTGCGCGAATGGGCCGTCGTCACCGTCGCATTGGCGGCGAGCAGCAGGGCCGACATCGGCTTGCCGAAGAGGTTGGAGCGGCCGATCACCACGGCATTGAGGCCGGAGAGATCGTTGCCGTGGATGCGGCGCACGAAGACCATGGCGCCGGCCGGCGTGCAGGAGACGAGACCGCCGTCGAGATCGCCCGTCGCCACCTTGCCGGCATTGACGACATGCAGGCCATCGACGTCCTTCTCGGGCCGGATCGACTGGATGATCGGGTCGGAATCGAGGTGTTTCGGGAGGGGGAGCTGCACGAGGATGCCGTGGATGGTCTCGTCGGCATTCAGCGTTTCCACCAGATGGGCGAGCTCTTCCTGCGTCGTCTCCTCCGGCAGCGTGTGCTGGACGGAGTTGAAGCCGCATTCCTTGGCCATGCGGCTCTTGGAGGAAACATAGGCGTGGCTGGCCGGATCGTCGCCGACGATGACGACAGCAAGACCGGGCTTAAAGCCGGCATCCTTTTCGAGCGCGACGGTCGCGGCTTTCACGGCGTCAATCACGGAAGCGGCAACCTGCTTCCCATCGATAATGGTGGTCACATTTCTCTCCCTGAATGAATTGCGCCACCCTAGCGGGGCGGCCGTTCGGCGGGATGGCCTCTCAACGCCCTATGCTGTCCAAAACACATAAATTCAAGCGCCATCGACGGGAAGAGCACACGAAATCGACCGGAGGCCCTTTTTCCTGTCAGCGATGAGGGGAGCCGCGATGCGGCATGGCGAAACCACTCATACCGCCGGCCTTTGTTCCATGTTGCCTGGAGGATTTTTACCGCAGCGGCAGCCTTTCTCGAAGAAATTATACGCAACATCAATGCCTTAGCCTCATGGTTAGCGAAGGATGAACACCTTCCCTCACCTTTTCCGGAATTCCTTAAACGGCCCTTCAGCCGGACTTGCTAGACCGGCCGCGAAGCAATCCGTTCGAAGCGGGATTGCCGAAAGTCGTATGAGGGAACCGGGCCATGGCCTTCGCATCGGGCAACATCGTCGCCTCCCAGCGGGAGATACTCGGCCTTGCGGTCTGCGATCTCGGCTGGGCCGAAAGCTTCTCGCTTGCCGAGGAAGTGGCGACCATGCCCTTCGGCCAGAACGTCATCGCCTTCCTCGATGCAAGAAACGCCAATCGCCTGACATGGGATGCGGAATACCGTGCCGTGCTGGAGCGGCAGATCGTCATGCCCGAGGGAAGCGGCATCGACATGGCCTCGCGCATGCTGCACGGCAAGCGCTTTCCCGCACGCTTCACCGGCACGGCCTTCGTTCCGGCGCTCCTGACCTACCTCGCCAGGCCGATGCGCGTCGCCCTGATCGGCGGCACGTCGGAAACATTGAAGCAGGCGGCCGGGGACCTGCAGCGCCATGCCCCCTGGCACACCATCCTGCCGATCGCCGACGGCGCATTCGATCAGGAAGAATCCGGCGCGATCGTGGACCGCGTCCGCGCCGCCCGCGCGGATATCCTCGTCGTATCGATGGGAAGCCCCGCGCAGGAAAAGTGGATCGACCGCCATGCCGGCGCCGGGGATGCGCGGCTCGTCCTCAGCGTGCGCGGACTGTTCGACGTGCCGGCCGACGGTTCCCGGCGTCCCGAGGCCGCCGGCAGGCAGGGCATCGCCGCCCGCCTTGCCCGGAAGCCCGATCTCGCCGCTCCCCTCCTCCTTTGCCATGTGCTTCGCCACAAGCTGGCGCGACCAAGGCCGGCGCACGGCCCGGCAGCAACGGCAAAGGCCGGCTCGATCTGACGAACCGGCCTTCCTGCACTCCTAGAGCGTTTCCGCTTTTCCCCGAATCGCGAGAACGCTCTATCTCCTTGTTTCTACGCAACTCCGGACGCAAAACCGCTGCGCACTTTTGCCGGAATTGCTATATGGCGGGGATCAGTGCCCGCTCTTCTGCGTCTGCTCGACGGTCGGGACTTCGCCCTTCAAAAGGGTCACGCCCTTCTTCTGCGGCGGATCCTCCACGGAGGCGGTGGTGAGATAGTCGATCTGCTCGACATAGACCTCGGCGATGACCTCCGCGCCGAAGCGACGGTTCAGCCCCTCCTTCACCACGCCGCGGAAGGCGTCGAGATCGAAATTGCCGGTCGCCCCGACATCGATCATCTTCTTGCCGACGAGCAGGGTATAGAGTTCGTCGGTAATCATCTCCGGCAGCGGCACGACCTGCTTGGCGGCAAGCTCCTTGTTGGCCTTGTAGGCGAGCTTGGTCAGCAGGTAGCCGCTGACGCCGCCCTCGCCGATCACCGGCACGGTGGTCGTATAGCCGCTGACGAATTCCATCGCGGCCTCGCGCGCGGCGGCGGCCGTGTCGACCTTGGGGGCCGAGGCCATCTTCAGCGAGAAATAGACCGAGGCGAGCGTGATCGCGAGGATCCAGACGCCGGTGCCGACGAGCTTGATCATGTGCCGTAACCCAGGCGGAACTGTTCCTGCGAATAGGTGCCGTCAGCCTCGAGGTCCTGCACGGCATTCTTCAGGATGGTGACGACCTCGCGCACGGCTTCCAGATGGGCGGAGATGCGCTGGGCGTTCGTGGCCAGCTTTTCGCGCAGGCGCCCGAGCTGCGTGGAGAAGGTCGGCGGCACCTCGTCCGGCGGCACGTCGCGCGTCAGCATGGCGAGCTCATAGAGGCAGCGGCTCTTGTGGGCGTTCGACGTCGGCAGGTCGAATTCCGGGTCGCTGCCGATGCTGTCGTTCTCGTTGTCGATGATCGTCTCGAGTCGGCCGAGAACGGTGCGGATCCGGAGTTCGTTGTTCGCCTGTTCCATTTTGTTATGCTCCGCTTAAACCTTATGCGATTTCTTGTGATCGTCCTTGATGCCGGGCGTCAGGTCGGCAAAGGCCTCGCGCTGCATGGTCTGCACCATGCCGGCGGCGACGCGGTCGACATCCTTGTCCCGCGGATTGGTGGTGATGCCGCTCTTCTTGGCGAGGCTTTCGGCAATGCCGATACCGCCGCCCTTGGCGATCGCATCGCCGAGCTGGTCGGCCATCATGCCGCGCCACATCTCGCCGGCCGTGCCCTTGCCGTAAAGCTCCTCGCTCTCGGCGGGCATCATCGACTTCACGAAATTCTGCAGCACCATGGATTCGAACTTGCGCAGGTGCTCCGGGATATTCTTTCCGCCGACAGCCTGAACGCCCGCGCTCGCCGCGTGGCTGGCGGTGGTCGTATCCCGATTGAGAATGCCGACGGCGGCCTGGAAGCCGGCGCCCGCCTCGGCAAGGCTGGTCGCCTCGAAGGCGGCCCTGTTCGATTTCAGCTTGGCCTGCGCTTCCTGAACCTGTGCCGGATCGGCGGCGCGCACAACGTCGAGCACCAGATCGCTGGGGGGAGTTATTGCCACGTCTCAAAGCCTTTCAGGTGATTCCCGCGTGCCGGACCCGTCCTCATGGCGGTCCGCCGGCCTCATGACCATAGTGGACATCCGGTCCGCCCGCGCCATTGCCACGGCTGCTTCGGCAAACCTCGTCATCGTCCTGATGCGACTATCGCTGCTCAACCTTACGGGAGGCTGGTGGCGGATGACGAAGCCGTGACGCCACCGGCCGCCGAATCCATTTTCACGCAAGCTTGATGAGAGGACGGTAAATCGCCTGTCTTTCCGGATATTTGGCCGGATAGTCGAAAGGACCTACGTGTCGTCCGACCTGTAGGCGAGATGCTGGTCGATGAGATCGTAGATCGCGTCGTCCGCAGCCGCGCGGTCCTCGGCGTCGCGCGCCTCCTTCATGCGGTCTTCCATCCGGTCGCCCTTGGTGCGCTCACGCACGACGCGCATCTCGTGCATTTCCTGCACGTTTGCCAGCATCTGCTCCTGCTGCTGGAGCCTGCTGTACTGGCCGGAATAGTGCCGCGAGAAGCTGCGGTGCACCGGATCGAGCGAGTTGATCGCATCGACCACCACGGTCATCGTCTCCGCCACTTCCTGCCGCTGGCGGGTGGTGCTGGCAAGGTCGATCTCCGCCATCTTCTCCAGATGGCGCTGCACCGTCACCAGCCGCTTGAGCTTGTCCGAGCGGTTCTGCGCCATGTCAGCCTCCCCGGAAGACCGGCAGGAAGCCGGCGGTGAAGATTTCCAGGAGCGAGGACACGCCGAAATACAGCAGCAGCATGCCGCCCATGATGATGAAGGGCAGCGAGATGAAGTAGATCGGGATCTGCGGCGCCAGCTTGTTGACGAGGCCGACGGAGACGTTGAACACCAGACCGTAGAGGATGAACGGGCTGGCGAGCCGCAGCATGATCATGAAGGTCTGGCTCAGCGTATCGGTGAGCGTGATGAGCGCACTCTGCGGATTGAAGCCGCCGCCGAGCGGCATGACATTGTAGGAATCGATCAGCGCCCGAAGGACGATGTGATGGAAATCCAGAAGGAAGAGTATCAGCAGGCCGGTAAAGGAGAGAAGGTTCGTCAGCTGGTTTTCGGCCGCGTCTTCCAGCACATCCGGCGTCGGCGGCGAGTTGAAGCCCATCATCATGGTCAGCACCGTGCCGGCGAACTGCAGGCCGAGCACGTAATAGCGGGCGATCAGGCCGATCACCGCGCCGGTCAGCGTCTCGAAGGTGATCATCGTCAGATAGCCGTCGAGCGGGCCGGAGGCGCGCGGATAGATCGTATCCCACATCAGCGGCAGCACCGCCATGGACACGGCGACCGCCAGGAACAGGCGGATCTGCATCGACATGCGCGCGGAGGAAAAGCCCGGCAGGAGCATGAAACACCCGCCGACACGGCAGAACGCGGCGAACAGCGCCAGCACCGTGCCCTGCGGGTCGGAGATCATGAAATGGAGCCGAGAATCTTGATCTCGATGCCCTTGGCAAGCTCGACATGCGAGAGAACCGGCAATGTGGCGAAGAGGCGCTCGATGATCATGCGCACATAAGAGCGGGATTCGGGCGACGTGACCAGTACGAAGGGCGTGCCGCGGTCGAGAAACTCGCGGATAACCCGGGTCGCCTGCTCGGAAAATTCCTCGAGCTGGCGCGGATCGATGTCGAACTCGACGATCTCGCCCTTCGAATCGCGCTTGAGCGCCTGGTGGAACACCATGTCCCACTTGTTGCCGAGGCGCAGCACCGGCAGCACGCCGTTGTCGGTGAGGTCGCCGCAGATCTGCTGCGCCATGCGGATGCGTACATGCTCGACGATCTGCTCGGTCTTGCGCACATGCGGGGCAAGCTCGGCGACCGCTTCGAGGATGAGATGCAGGTTGCGGATGGAGACGCGCTCGGCGAGCAGCAGCTTCAGCACCGCCTGCAGGCCCGAATAGGACATGTGCGAGGAGCAGATCTCGTCGGCGAGCTTGCGGTATTCCGGATCGAGGCGCTCGATCAGGATCTTCACGTCCTTGTAGGAGAGAAGCTGCGGCAGGTTGTTGCGGATGACCTCGGAAAGGTGCGTGAGCACCACCGAGACGTTGTCGATCGGGTGGAAGCCCTCGCGGCGCAGGTCGTCGGCGAAGGTCTCGAGGATCGAGACGGCCGGCATGCCGAAGGCGGGCTCGCGGATATCGTCGCCCGGCACGCTCGGCTTGCGCCCGCCGCCGGTGACGACCAGCACTTCGCCGACGCGCACGATGTTGGAGGCGATCGTCGTGCCGTGGATGCGGATCTGGTAGGACTTGTCCGGGATGGTGATGTCGTCGGAGACCTTGATCTCCGGCACGACGAAGCCGTATTGCGCGGCGAACTTCTTGCGCATCTTGCCGACGCGGAAGGCCAGTTCCTGATGCGCGCCGAGAAGACGCGTGGAAACCTGCTTGCCGAGCAGCAGCTCGATCTCGGCGGTCTTCAGCACCGACTTGACGGAATCCTTCTCCTGCTCGCGCGTCGCCTGGACCTGCTGGGCCTCCGCTTCGCGCTTGAGGCGGTTCTCCTCCTCGATACGGCGCGGGATGATCCAGGCGCCGAAGGCCATGACGCCGCCGAGGACCATGAAGGGGAAGAAGGGCAGGCCCGGCATGACCGCGAGCAGCGTCATAAGGCCGGAGGCGACGAAGAGCGCGCGCGGATAGCCGGAGAGCTGGTTGATGACCGCCTGGTCGGTGGAGCCTGCCGTGCCGCCGCGCGAGACGATGAGGCCGGCGGCGAGCGAGACGATGAGGGCGGGAATCTGCGAGACGAGGCCGTCGCCGACCGACAGCTTCACGAAGACGTCGGCGGCTTCGCCGAGCTCCATGCCGTGGCGGAAATAGCCGATGACGATGCCGCCGAAGACATTGATGGCGGTGATGAGAAGGCCGGCGATGGCATCGCCGCGCACGAATTTCGAGGCACCGTCCATCGAGCCGAAGAAGGAGCTTTCCTCCTCCAGCTCGCGGCGGCGAAGCTGCGCCTGCTTCTCGTCGATGAGGCCGGCGGAAAGGTCGGCGTCGATCGACATCTGCTTGCCGGGGATGGCATCGAGGGTGAAGCGGGCGCCGACTTCGGCGATACGCGTCGCGCCCTTGGTGATGACGATGAAGTTCACCACGATCAGGATCATGAAGACGATGATCCCGATGACGAAGTCGCCGGACATGACGAGGCTGGCAAAGCCCGCGATCACGCCGCCCGCCGCATCGTGCCCCTCGTTGCCGTGGGAAAGGATGACGCGGGTCGTCGCGATGTTGAGCGCGAGGCGCACCATGGTCGCGATGAGGAGGACCGTCGGGAAGGACGAGAAATCGAGCGGCCGCTGGATCCACAGCGCCACCATGAGGATGAGCACGGAAAAGGCGATCGAGAAGGCAAGGCCGATGTCGATCATGAAGGCCGGGATCGGCAGGAAGAGGATCGACAGGATCGTCAGGATGCCCACGGCGAATGCGATATCGCGGCCGCTGGGGCTTACCTTCGGAAGGTTGATTGCCGGTACTTGCGCCATCTGAATGCGTCCCGTCTCGTCATGAGAGGCCGCGACGCACCACACGCGTCGCCCATTTCACATGACGACATAGAGGGCGAAGCTTGCGCGAGGGTGGCAGGCCGGCGCGCGGGCCCCGATGTCCCGGCGCCGGCCGGATAGCCTCTTGCAATCCTTTCGCCAAGCTGCAGAAGAAACTAGAGTGCGGCCGGACCATCGGCCTGATTTGGTCCGGTGCACGGTCTTCCAGTTTTCAAGCGGTGGGATAATGGCGACGCAGTCAGCCTTGGTCGGACGGAAAGTAATGCTGAGGCCCATCGAGGAGGCGGACGCGCCGCTGATGCTTTCCCTTCGCCAGCGCCCCGATCTGACGGAATTCCTGCCACCGCTCGACATTACGCTGGACGAGCAGCGCGCCTGGGTAAGGCGCCAGATGACCCGACCGGAGGACTACATGTTCGCCATCCAGCCGCTGGGCAGGGACACGCCCATCGGCTTTTTCGCCGCCTACAATCCGGTGGGCGACGGCGAGATGGAATGGGGCCGCTGGGTGATGGGCGAATCCAGCCCCGTGCTTCTGGAATCGGTCCTGCTTCTGCACCGTTTCATCTTCGAGACGCTGGACATGAAACGGCTGTTTTCCCACACGGCCGAGGGCAATATCCGCGTCCTGACATTTCATGAGATCTATGGTGCGCGCCGCTGCGGCCTCCATCCCGCCGCCTTGCAGATCGGCGACCGCAGGCACGACATGGTGGAGCATGAAATCCTGCGTCCCGACTGGGACAGGATCAGGCAGAAATACGCCCGGTTCCTGTAGGCGAGGCCTGGGACACAATGTCCCTGAGGTTTTCCGCGACGGTTCCGACATCTTCCCGTGTCATGGAAAGGTGCAGCGGCAGGGAGATTATGGAATTGCTCGCCTGCGCCGCGCGCGGGCAGGTTCCGGCACCGGACGCATAGAGGCTGTATTCGGTATTGTCGCGGTAATGGACACCCGGGAATATCTGGCGGGCATTCAGTTGCGCCAATGTCTCGTTGCGCCGGGGGACGAGGACCTGGAACAGGTGGCGGGATGACTGGCAATTTGCGGCGACCGGCACAAGGCCGATATCGCGGCCTTGCAGCGCCTCCTCATACCAGGCCGCAAGCTGCCGGCGATACGTGTTCTCCTCGTCGAGATACTTCAACTGCACGAGCGCGATGGCGGCCATGATCGAGTTGCCGTGGTATTTGTAGCCGAGCGTTTCGACGTCATACATCCACTTGTAGTCGCCCTGCGCCGCGGTGCGCGAGAACGTGTCCTTGTTGATGCCGAGCCAGCTTAGCTTCCTGACGGCGGCGTCATCTTCTTCCTCAGCGAAGCAGATCATGCCGGAATCCGCCGTCGGAAGATTCTTGACGGCCTGGAAGCTGAAGACCGAGACGTCCGCGTCATGCCCGGCATGCCTGCCGTCGATCCGCGTGCCGCTCATATGCGCCGCGTCCAGAATGAACTTCAGCCCGTGTTCACGGCAGAGGTCCCGGATTGCCTCATATTGCCCGCTATTGCCGCCGAGACCGACGAACATCACGGCACGGGTCCTGGGGGTGATCCGGTCGCGCACGCTCTGCGGATCGAGGCAGAGATACTCGTCGACATCGGCAAAGACGGGCTTCAGGCCGGCATAGAGGATGGCGTGGTTGGAGGAGACGAAGGTCAGCGGCGTCGTGATGATCTCGTCTTCTTCCCGCCATCCGAAGCGGCGGCGGAAAACCTCGAGCGCGAGATGAAGGCCGGCGGTGTTGGAGCTCAGGAAATGCGCGTTCGCCAGCCCCGTATAGCTCTTCCACGCGGCTTCCATTTCGAGGGTCTTGAAGCCCATGCCGGTCCAGCCCTTCTCAAGGCACTCCCGAATCTGCTCGAGGCATTCGTCGACATGAAAGCGGGGAACGAAGAGCTGAATTGCCAAGGCGATCTTCCAGATGAGATGAGGGGAGCCCGATCATTCTTTCAACGCTCCCTTACGCGAGGCTGAACCTTTCGCACCGCCGCGACGGCCGCCGAAGGACGATGGCGGCGCAGGATGCGTTTGGTCAGCTTCAAACAAGCCGCTGTTTATAAAACGGCAGCGTCATCCAGAGGTCCGCCGAGCGCATGCACATAAAACGCCTGAATATCGAAGGGCCCCTGCTTTTTGAATCGCGCCTGTTTCAGGACGAGCGGGGATACTTCACCGAAACGTTTCGGCAAGACGCGTTTCGGGAGGCGGCCGGCGACCACGTCTTCGTCCAGGACAATCGCTCCCATTCCAAGAATCCCGGCACCGTCCGCGGGCTGCACTTCCAGATGGATCCATGCGCCCAGGGCAAGCTCGTCACCTGTCTTGCCGGGACCATTTTCGACGTGGCCGTGGATATCCGGCCGGGTTCGAGGTCCTTCGGGCAGCACGTTTCCACCGTCATGAGCGGCGGGGATGCCGTTCAGTTCTGGATTCCACCGGGGTTCGCCCACGGCTTCTGCACCCTCACGCCCGATTGCCTCGTCGCCTACAAGGTGACCGCCTATTACAGCCCCGACCACGATCGGGGCCTCGCCTGGGACGACCCCGATCTCGGCATAGACTGGCCCTTCGACCTCAAGCAGGCAACGCTCTCGGAAAAAGACGGTCGCCATCCGCGGTTGCGGGATCTGGCGATCCTTGAAAAGGAAAACTGATCATGCGGACGCTCGTAACGGGAGGCGCGGGTTTCATAGGTTCCGAGCTGGTGCGCCACCTTGTCCTGGACAAGGGCGACGAGGTCCTGAACGTCGACAAGATCACCTATGCCGGCAATCTCGCCTCCCTGGCGGCCGTAAGCGGGCAGGGCCACTACCGCTTCCTGAAAGCCGACATCTGCGACGCTCCTCTCATGCGGCTGGCGTTTCAGGATTTCCGGCCGGACCGTGTCATCCATCTCGCGGCGGAGAGCCATGTGGACCGTTCGATAAGCGGCTCGCGCGCCTTTATCGAGACGAACGTCATGGGGACGTTCGTGCTTCTTGAGCAGGCGCGGTCCTACTGGTCCTCGCTCTCCGGCGCGGAGCGGGAAGCCTTTCGCTTCCTGCATGTCTCGACGGACGAGGTCTTTGGCTCGCTGGGAAGCGACGGCCTCTTCGACGAGACGACGCCTTACGATCCAAGCTCGCCCTATTCCGCATCGAAGGCCGCTTCCGACCATCTCGTCGCAGCATGGGGACGGACCTACGGACTGCCCGTTCTGGTTTCCAACTGCTCGAACAACTACGGACCGCACCAGCATCCGGAGAAGCTGATACCGTCGATCATCGTCAAGGCATCGAGGGGCGCGCCGCTGCCTGTCTATGGCACGGGTCGCAACATACGCGACTGGCTCCATGTCTCGGACCATGTCCGCGCGCTCGACCTCATCTCCCGCAAGGGCAGAGCGGGATCCACCTACAATGTCGGCGGGCGCAACGAGCGCCGGAACATCGATGTCGTAAACCGCATCTGCGCGATCATGGACGAACTGCGCCCGGCATCCGGCCCGCATGCCGACCTGATCCGCTTCGTCGCCGACCGGCCCGGGCATGATTTCCGATATGCGATCGACGCCTCGAAGCTGGAGGCCGAACTGGGCTGGCAGGCGGCTTACGACTTCGACAGCGGCATACGCGCGACCGTTCATTGGTATCTCGAGAACGAAGCCTGGTGGGGGCCGCTTGTCGCGGACAACACCTTCGCGGAAACCGCCCAGAAAGCTTACGCCAGCTGATGCAGCATTTTCCCTTCAATATTCTTCGGGGTTCCAGTCGATGAAAGGCATCATTCTGGCGGGCGGTAACGGCACGCGTCTTCATCCGATGACACTCGCCATGTCGAAGCAGCTGATGCCGATCTACGACAAGCCGATGATATATTATCCCATATCGACGCTGATGCTCGCGGGGATCAGGGACATACTCCTGATCTCGACGCCCCGGGACCTGCCCCACTTCCAGAACCTTCTGGGGGATGGCTCCGCCTGGGGGATCTCGATCCAATATGCGGAACAACCCGAGCCCCGCGGCCTCGCGCAGGCCTATGTGATTGCGGCCGACTTCGTCGACGGCAAGCCGTCCTGCCTCATTCTGGGCGACAACATATTCTTCGGTCATGGCCTGACCGACCTGCTGAAGGAGGCCGTTGATCTTCGCGAAGGAGCGAGGATTTTCGCCTATCAGGTCCACGATCCCGAACGGTACGGTGTCGTCGAATTCGATGAGCAGGTCCGGGCCGTCTCCATCGAGGAAAAGCCCGCCGTGCCGAAATCCAACTGGGCGGTAACCGGCCTTTATTTCTATGACGCGGACGTCGTCGATATAGCGAGGAACCTGAAACCCTCGGCGCGCGGGGAGCTGGAAATCTCCGATGTGAACCGGGTCTACCTGGATCAGCGGCGCCTGAGCGTGACCCTGATGGGGCGCGGCTATGCCTGGCTCGATACCGGAACGACCGACAGCCTCCTGGAAGCCGGCAATTTCGTTGCCACGCTCGAGCGGCGGCAGGGCTTCAAGATCTCCAGTCCGGAAGAGATCGCCTATGCCAACGGCTTTATCGATGCAGAACAGCTCGCGGCGCTTGCGCATGGCATGAGGGGAAGCTCCTACGGCCGCTACCTCGCCGAGAAGATACTTGGGGCGGGCCGCTGAACGGGCGGTCCAGTTTCAAGCAAGCCATTCCCTTTACCGCTCTCCATGGGGCACCGCGCCTCATTCGGCCAGTGAGGAGCCACGATGAACACGCAGAGTAGAGTCCTGAAAACGTTTATCCGCGCCTTCGACCTCGAAGAGCCGGTGGAGACGTCCGAGCTGGCCTATCTCGAATATCCGGAATGGACCTCGGTGGGTCACATGACACTGGTGGCGGCGCTGGAGGAGGAATTCGACGCGATGCTGGAGACCCGCGAGATCCTGAGCATGAGCAATTTCGACAAGGCCGTCGAAATCATGTCGCGATATGACGCCGGCTGATCTTACCGGACGTGTCGCACTCATTACCGGCGCCTCCCGGGGCATCGGCCTTGCTGCCGCCCGAAGGCTCGCGGACCAGGGGGCATCGGTCGTCCTCGTCGCGCGGCAGATCGGCGAGCCGGTCCTCGACATGTTCGATCCCGAGCGCCTTCTCCTGATCGAAGGCGACGTCGGCGTCGCGGATTTTTCTCAAGCTGCGGTGAAGCAGGTTTTCTCCCGCTACCGGCGCCTGGATATCCTCGTGAACAATGCCGGCATCATGCGGCCTGCAATGACCGGCATGATTTCCGATGCGGATATTCACGAGAGCCTGCAGACCAATGTCGCGGGCGTCGTACATTTCACGCAGGCCGCCGCGCGCCTCATGGCCAGAACGGGCGGCAGCATCGTCAACCTGTCTTCCATCGTCGGCGTGCGCGGGGTTGCGGGACAGCTCGTCTATGCCGCATCGAAGGCCGGTGTTATCGGTGCGACGCTGGCTGCGGCCAAGGAACTCGCCCGTCATAATATTCGCGTCAATGCGGTCGCTCCGGGTTTCATAGAGACAGCGCTCACGGAGGGCCTCAGCCCGGAAATCAAGGCGGAGACCTTGCGCAGCATCGGCCTGGCGCGGCCTGGAACGGCCGAGGAGGTCGCCGATGTCATCCTCTTCCTCGCAAGCGACCTCTCCCGGTATGTCACCGGCCAGGTCATCGGCGTCGATGGCGGCATGGTGATATGATGGAGCGCATTCCCGCTGGACCCGATCCCCTCTGCGGCGGCCTGCTGCCTGTCCTTCCCGCGGTGGAGAAGGCTCCCGCCCTGCAGGACGACACCGGCGGCGCCTGGATCAGCCGGGAGGAGCTGCGCGCGATGAGCATTGCGCTGGCAAAGATCATTGCCCGGCCCGAAAAGGGGCTGGTTTTTCTGGCGAGCGAGAACCGCGCGGCCACCGTGATCTCCATCCTGGCCGCGGCAGCGGCGGGGCACGCGGTCATGCTTGTCGATCCGGCCCTGCCCGATGAGAAGCTCTCCGGTCTGATCGACGCATACCGGCCGGATATCCTGCTGTCTTCCAGTCCGATTGCGGAGGCCGAGGGGTTCGCCCGGGGTTTCGACAGCGCCTCAGCCGCGTACTGGGCCGTCAGGCAGCAGGAGGAACGCGGAAAAGCACCGATCGCACCGAACCTTCAGCTGATGCTGGCGACGTCGGGAACGACGGGAAGCGCACGCTTTGTCCGGCTGTCCGGGGCCGCCGTCGTCACGAATGCGCTTCAGATCGCGGACGTGCTGCGGATCGACAGCCGGAGCGTTGCGATCGCCCACCTGCCCTTGCACTATTCCTACGGCCTGTCGTTGGTCACCTCCCATCTGCAGGTCGGGGGACGCGTTTTCGTCATGAACGATGCGGTCACTTCCCCGAGCTTCTGGCAAAAGGTTGCCGGGGCGGAATGCACGCACTTTCCCGGCGTGCCCTTCCATTACGCGACCCTGGCGCGTTTCGGCTTCGAGCTGGTGCCGGCATCGGTCACGACGTTTACACAGGCCGGCGGCGCCCTCGACACGCGCATTCAGGGGCGCATCCTTGAGAATGTCCGGCACCGCAACGGGAATTTTCATGTGATGTACGGCCAGACGGAAGCCTCTCCGCGCATGACGACGACGCCCGGCGGGGCATTGCCCGAAAAGCTGGGCTCCGTCGGCAAGCCGTTGGCGGGCGGGCAAATCCGTATCCTCGACGATCAGGGCGACGCCCTTCCGGCCGGCAACGTCGGGAATGTGATTTATGACGGGCCGAATGTCATGCTGGGCTATGCGTCCTCGCGCAGCGATCTTGCGCGTGGAGACGAGCTCGCAGGCGTCCTTGCAACCGGCGACATAGGCTGGCTCGACGCCGATGGCTTCCTGTTCCTGAAGGGGCGCGTGAAGCGATTTGCGAAGGTTTCGGGCCTGCGGATCGCTCTCGATGCGGTAGAGCTCGATATCGGCGAAGTCGCGAGCGTGAGCTGTTTCGACGATGACGAGAAGATCGTCGTCTGCCACGAGAGCGGCGATGCGCGCGCGATAAAGGCGTTCCTGCGGATACTGGCGGGCCGATACCGCATCCCTTCCACGGCATTCGTCCTTCGGCACGTCTCCGCCATTCCCCGCAAGGAGAACGGCAAGACGGACTATGCCCGGCTTCGGGAAATCGGCGATGTTTGAAGAACTGCTCCAGACACCGGCGCATTCCCACAGGCAGGCAAGCAAGGAAGCGCTCCTTCTGCCGGAGCTGAACGATCTCGTGCGGTACCACTACGAGCGCTGCGCTCCCTATGCCCGCATGATCGATGCCGCCTGGGGCGGGCCACGACGCTACGAGCGCCTGGAGGACATTCCGTTCCTTCCCGTCGGCCTCTTCAAGAAGCTCGAACTGTCGTCGACGGATACGCCGCTGATGACCCTGCGCTCAAGCGGCACGTCGGGACAGGTTCCAAGCCGCATCGTCGTCGACAAGGCCACCGCCGCACGCCAGTCGCAGGCCCTGGTGTCGACCTTCCGCTCCATTCTCGGGGAAAGGCGCCAGCCATTTCTCGTCATCGACACGAAGGATGTCCTCAAGCCGGGCGATCTCAGTGCGCGGGGTGCCGGCGTGCTCGGCATGATGAAATTCGGCGCAAACGCGACATTCGCCCTCGACAGCGAACTCGACCTGCAGCGCGATACGCTTCTGTCCTTCATCGAAAAATACCAGGGGCAGTCCTTCCTGATCTTCGGCTTCACCTTCCTCGTATGGTCGAGGCTCTACCAGATGTGCGCCGATGGGGAGTTCGACCTTTCGAACGGGATCCTCGTCCACTCCGGCGGCTGGAAGAGCCTGGAGGAGCAGAAGGTTTCCAACCCCGATTTCCGCGCGGCCCTCGGCCGGCGGTTCGGCTTGAGAAACATCTGCAATTTCTATGGCTTCGTGGAACAGATCGGTTCCGTCTTCACGGAAGGCGAGGACGGCCTGCTCCACCCTCCGAATTTCACGGACATCATCGTGCGGAGGCCGGGCGACTGGCAGCCGGCCGCTCCCGGCGAGGAAGGCGTCGTCCAGACACTTTCCCTGCTCCCCCTCTCCTATCCCGGTCACAGCATCCTGACGGAGGATCGCGGCGTCATCGTCGAGGTGGACAGCGGCATCGGCGGGCGCTTCGGCAAGGCCGTCCGGATAACCGGCCGGGTGGCAAGAGCCGAGCTGCGGGGCTGCAGCGACGTGGTGGCCGCAACAACGAGGGCGATGCGATGACGGATGTGCAGGTTCTCGGCACGAAAGGATCCATCCGGGAGATATCCGAGGCGAACTTCGTCAAGGATCTCGATAAGCGCATCCGGCACCGGACCGTCCTGCCCTTTTCCGACGACAGGCTTGCCGCCGTCGCCGCCGTCAGCGCGAAGCTCCTCGAAAAACGGGCGAGCCTGCCCGCCTTCGTCACGCATTTCGCCTTCTGGACGCGCAAATCCGCCCTTCAGCGGTTGAAAGAGAGCTATCTGCGACGGATGCCGGAAACGACCCAGGCCCGCGCCCGGGGCCTCGTGTTTCATCTGCCGCCCCAGAATGTCGAGACGGTGTTTCTCTATTCCTGGATACTTTCCTATCTGGTCGGCAACGCGAATGTGGTGCGCCTGCCCTCGACGATCAGCAGCGCGATGCAATCCGTCTGTGACCTGTTTCTCGAGGAACTGGCGACGCAGGCTGACGAAACCCAGTTGTTCGTTCGCTACGATGCAGCATCGGAAATAAGCGCCGGAATTTCGTCCTGCAGCGATGCGCGCGTCGTCTGGGGCGGCGATGCCAAGGTCGATCTCTTCGCATCGCTACCGCTGCGCAAGGGCGGCAAGGCCCTCTGGTTCGGCGACAGGTTTTCCTGGGCCCTGTTCAAGGGCGAGGCCCTCGCCGTCTTGACGCCGCAGGAATGCCATGTGCTCGCGCAGCGGTTTGCCAACGATATCGCCGTCTTCGACCAGATGGCCTGCGCCTCGCCTCATACCCTCTATGTCGTCGGCGACGCTGCGGCGCATTCGGAGACGGTGAGAGCGTTTCTCGCCGATCTGGGCAGGAGCATCCGTGAAAAGCAGCCGCCGGCAGCCGCGGGGCTCGCCATCCGGAAAATGACCGAAGCGTTCGCCTTGGCGAGCACGGGCGAAGTGTCGTCGGTTCTCTGGCAGGACGATGCGGTGACCGGCGTCTTTGCCGAAGGCACGGGACGCCGTGAGCTTCGTGTCGGAGGCGGCTTCCTGCAAGTCGTCTTTCTGCCGTCAACCGATGACATTCCCTCGCTGATAGAGGAATACGACCAGGCCGTCGTGCATTTCGGCTTCTCATCGACGGAACTGAACGCGATGGCCGCAAGCCATATCGGACAGGGCGTATCCCGCTGGTGCCCGGCCGGCACCGCTCTCGACTTCGATTTCATCTGGGACGGTTACGATATCCCGTTTGAACTCAGCCGTTTCGTCCGCGTGTCCTGATCGCCGTGCCGCCCGCAGCGGCGGCATCCCTGCATTTCGTAATTCGACCATAGGAGAATCAGTTTGTTCAGCCTGCAGAACAGCCAAGGGGAAAACATCGACTTCTTTACCGAGGTGACGAAGTTTTCCGCATATATGCGCCAGTCGGAATTCGCGCGCCTGATGGCCTTGTACGAGCTTTATGGAAAGACGACGGGGTTGCCCGGCAGCCTTGCAGAGTTCGGTGTCTGGAAAGGCTCGACATTCTTCTTCCTGGCACGCCTGATCGAGACCTTCCATGCCGCCCAGCACGAGAGGCTGCCCATTTCGCAACGCCATCTCTACGGCTTCGAGCGATTTGGCGGCTTTGCGGAAATCAGCGAGGAGGATTTATCGTCCACGCCGCACGACCAGAGACGGGTCGGAGGCTTGGCGACGAACCGGGATGTGTTCATTCATACGTTCGAACACTTCAAGAAGGTCAGCCGAATTGCGGAACGCGTCCACCTCGTCGAAGGCGACGTTTCGGAAACATTCCCCCGCTTCAACGCGGAAAAGAAGGGCGTGAAATTCGCCTTCGTTCTGCTGGACATGGACGTCTACAAGCCCACCAAGGCGGTGCTCGACCACATTCTCGATCATATGGTCCCGAACGGCATCATCGTGTTCGATGAATATGCACAGCCTGAATGGCCCGGGGAAACCCTGGCTGCCGACGAGTTCATCGGACGCTGGGGGCTGGAGCTGGAAAGCATTCCGTGGGCCTTCGGCCCCACGGCCTATTGCCGGGTGACACCCGAGGTGCTGATGCGCTGGAACAGGGAAAAGCGGGAAAGGCCAAGCCCGGAAGCTTAACCGGGTGGGATGCCGAGCGGCCTGCGGACTTGCGCGAAAGCGAAGGGCAGGCCGCTTCCATGCTTTCGCGCCATAGCCGGCGCTACGAACGGTCTTCGGCCGGAGGAAAGACGCTCAGATTCCCAATGCTTCGGAGAGGATTTGAGCCTGCGAGCGGCGCTTGACGAGATCGAAGCCGGTGTCCGCCAGCCGGCGGCGCTCTTCCTCGTTTGCGACCAACTCCACGCACCTTTCGACGAGATCGTCATAGGGCGCCATCGCCAGGCCGCCGCGATATGCTTCCGCTTCGTCATCGTCGCCTTCCGCCTCGGTAAGGACGCAGGTGCGATTGGCGAGCAGGTAGAGAACCCGGACGGTTTCAAAAACCCAGTTCGGCTTGGCATGAATGTTCATCACGACTTTCGCGCGGGCGATCGCGGCATCCCGCTCCGCGCCATAGACGCCGAAAAGGTGCTTGATCTTCAGGCCCCGCTCATGCAGCGCAAGCAGGATAGCGCGCCGCCGCTCGTTCATGGATCCGTAGAAGAGAACGTCGATGTCCTGGACCGGCTCCGGTTCGATGCAGGTCCATTCTGGGCAATAGCCGAGCTGCAGCAACTGCGCATGATCTATTCCCACGCCTGCCAGGCGCTCGAGATTGGCCGCGCTGCTTTCCAGAACGGCGAACGTCTTGAGAAATGCGAAATAGTTGGACGACATCCACACCGAATCCGTCGTCGCCTGCTCCATGTTAAAGATCACCGAGCCGCGCGGCAGCTTCTCGGCGATGTCCTTGGTCAGGACATTGGCGCCATAGATGATGGGAATCCGGCCCTTCCACTCGGCCGGTTGCGTCGTAATCGGCGCCGAGCCTCCAAGCTGCCTGAACGCGCTGGAAAGGCTGACGGCCGGCTCGTAGAACGCGCGCGTGTGAATGTAGTTTTCAGGCGTGACGATCCAGATGCAGAAGCGGTCCTTCAACTGGCTCCAGCTTCCTGCAAACGCCTGAGGCCCGGAGGCCGTGCGGGGAAGGCTGGTGTCCTGCGCTGCTGCGGGCGTCGCCACGGCCTTCCGGTCGACAACCTTCTGAAGCTGGACGCTGAGACCGTCGATGGCGCGAGGATAGCGCGCGATCTCCGGCGCGGGAACTTCCTTCGCCTGAAGCTCCATGGCTATCTGCCCCGGTATGTAATCGAGGGATACCATTTCGAAGCAGTGCATGCTGCCGGCGGCATGGCCTTGATCGTCGATATAGCTGGCGAATGTCAGCTCGTTGAAAGCACGCCGGTTTCTCGGATCGGCCCAGGCTCCGAAGGACAGATCGTAGGGAACGGTGATTTTCATGACGCCGCCCACCACGAGCAGGTCCAGGCATGAGGTCATGAAGGCCTGGAAGTCATCCACCTGCTGCAGGACACCGGGCGCCAGGATCTCCCGGAAACTGTTCTTCTTGAGGGTGACGGTTCCGAAGCGGCGGGTGGGCAGAGCCTTTTCCGACGGCAGAAACGGCGCGACGCGAAAGTCGAGGACCGCATCGCCGGTTGCGCTCGCGGCAACGTCGATATTGAAGCAATCTTCGCTGAAATCCTTGCCGAGACCAAGTTTGATAGTGCGGGGAAAAGTCGTCACCGGTACGCTCGATTGTCGGGTTTCACTGAAGCAGGCAGGTTTCGGATCGCTATTGCCGGGCGCCCGCCGTGGGCCGCCCGGCAAGGACCTGGACTAGGCGAAGCTGGCCGTTCGCTCCGGCAAGACGGGAACGTCGAAGTGATCGGGCCCGAGCCCGCTCTTGGCGCGGTCGGCCATCATCTCGTAAGCCTTTTCGAGGTGGCGGCAGAATCGTTCGCTGTCGAACAGGGGTTTCAGGAAGCGGTTGTCGGACAAGCGCTTCTTGTATTCGGCGATCCGCGTCCGGTCCTTGGCGAGCGATACGGCCATGTCGATGTAGTCGGCCTGGTCGGCTGCCACGAGTTCGGGAAGGCCGATTGCGTTCAAGAGGCTTTCGCTCACCCTCGACGCGAAATTGGTGCCCTTGAGCGTCAGGACCGGCAGGCCGGCCCAGAGCTGTTCGGACGTCGTCGTGTGGCCGTTATAGGGATAGGTATCGAGCCCGAGATCCGCCACCTGGATACGATTGATGTGCTCTTCGTAGCCGACCTTCGTCGTGAAGAAGACCCGCTTGGGCGAGATGCGGTTCTTTTCGAATTCCTTGCGGATATTCGTCTGGAAACGCGCGTTCGCCCCGAGAATCCAGATGACGGAATTCTCGGTCTTTTTGAGGATGCTGATCCAGGCATCGATCGCCTTCAGGCTGATCTTTCGATTGCCGTTGAACGATGCAAAGACGAAGGCGTCCTCCGGAAGGCCGAAATCGGCGCGGCTGCACGGCTGCAGGCGCGGGCGGCTGACGGGGTCGTTCGGCTGGTAGGTTTCCGGCAGGCGGCAGAATTTTTCGTAATAATGCGGGCGCGAGGCTTCCGGCAGCACGATCGGGTCACCGATGACGTAGTCGAGATCGACATTGACGGTCGTACCGGGAAAACCGAGCCAGGCGACGTGGACCGGCGCGGTCGCCTCGTTGAGGATATGGGACCTGGTACCCTTGGTATGTCCCTTGAGGTCGACGAGGATGTCGATCTTCTCCTTGCGGATCAGGGCGGCGGCTTCCGCATTCGACATGTCGGCAACCGAAATGACCTTGCCCCAGCGGCCGCGATCGAAACTGTTGGTTTCGAGGTGATGCGGGGCGGTGTAGCAGAAGAGCGTGATCTCGAAACGGTCCCTGTCGTGCTGCTCCAGGACGTTTCCGACGAGCTTCATCGTCGCGTGGTTCTCCCAGAAATCGTTCGACAGATAGCCGATGCGGATCTTCCTTCCCGACCAGTCATGCGGCATGCCGCGCCGCTTCTCCGGCAGGGCGGGATCGTAGGCGCTGGCGGAGAAGCCAACCGTTCCGTTGAGACTCTCGTCGCCGCACCACATCAGATGGTGGAAGGGGTTGTCGTTCCGCACGACCTCCCGGTTGCCCTTCGCGATTTCGTTCTCGATGAGCGCCTGGCCACGCCGCACGTCGTCGAACTCGCCGAATTCGCGCGCATGCACCAGATAGAAGAGCTGCATGGCGATATGGTTCGGGAAAAGCTTGATGGCGCGCTTGAGCGTTCTCAGGTTCTCCTCGTCCCTGGGGTCGTCGGCAAGGAGGCGCATCGCAAGCGCGATATGCGAGGGATTGTTGCTTTCGAGAAGGGGCTTGCGCAGGCCCTGGAGGATGGACTTCTCGCCTCGCCTCAGGAAGATGGAGGCGATGATATAGGCGATCTCCGGGTCCTTCGGGGCGATCGATATGAAGTTCCTCGCCAGAACGAGAACCTGATCTTCATTGCCGCATTCGAAATGAAGCTGCATGGCATTGCGAAGGTTCTCTTCCTTCCTGCTGCCTTCCTCGCGGCCGGCGAGGGCATAGGCTTCCGCCGCCTCGGATTTCATGTCGAGCTTCAGGAAGGTTTTGGCGAGAAGGGAGTATGTCCTCGCGTCCCGGGTCGTATCGAGCAAGCTGTTGAGCGTGCGGAGGGCCCCCAGATATTCACCTTTCTTGTATTGCTGAGAAGCGGCAGCATAACCGGTGTGAATGTTCATTCGGCACTCCCTGAAGATTGAATCGAGCCGTGAACGATGGCGATTCAATTCCTGACGATCTGGATATTTCCGGTCATCGCACTTGAAGCTTGCTCGGAACGTGAGGCGCCGAAGACGGGGGGGCAGCCACGTGCGCAGCACCTTCGCGCCGTGGCGACGGCGCGTCGGACATGCCGGAAAGCAGAATGCGGAAAAGCGTCAGAACCCGCTTTGTATTCGCGAGAAGACGAGGTCGGTGAAGATGGAGATCTGGGCGCCGATGAAGGGCGCGGAAATGGCGATGGTGACGAAGATCGCGAGGATCTTCGGGACGAAGGTGAGGGTCATTTCCTGCACCTGCGTCAGCGCCTGGATGAAGGCGATGACGACGCCCACGACCATGGCCGCGAGCACGGCCGGTCCGGAGGACACGATGACAGTCCAGATGGCTGCCTGCGCTATGTCGAGGGCGTCTGCCTCATTCACGGGATAGGGTCACTTCACGGTTACGCCGGGGCCGACGATGATCTTCTCACCCGACTCAAGCGTTGCTACGATACCGTCATTATATAGCGTGACTTCCTTGACGACGCCAGAAACCTTGCCGTCGTCGCTGGTGACCGTGCGGCCGATGACGGAGTTCGCCTCCTGCAGCGAGGTGCGCTGAAGCAGGCTTTCCAGGTTCTTGTTCGTCTTGATGGTCTGCTCGACCTGCGAGAAGGTCGCAAGCTGCGCCATCTGCTGGGTGGCGTCCATCGGCTCGGTCGGATCCTGGTTCTTCATCTGCGCCACGAGAAGCTTGAGGAAGCTCTCGTAGTTCAGCGTCGCGGTCTTGGAGTCGCCGCCGGATTCCGCGCCGGTGACGCCGGGAATGTAGCCGGAAGAGGTCGCGGTGCCGACTGCGTCTACCATGGTGCGATCTCCCTGCGGATCTGTTCGATGGTGGCCGGAGCCATCTCGTGGTTGTTGAGGATGCGATCCTCGATCGGGTAGAGGGCGCGGATGGCCTTCAGGGCCTCGAAGGCGCGGCCCTGCGTGACGAGCGCGTCGACGCGCTTCAGCTCGGCCAGCACTTCCTCGTTCTTGAAGCAGGAGAGCAGCATGATGACCGACTTGCGGAACATGGCGATCGACTGCTCGGCGCCTTCCGGGTTGATCAGCGCCATCTGCGCGATGAAATAGAGCTGGCGGAGCGGCGTCGTAGCCTGTTCCGGCTGCAGGACGTGGTTTTCCAGAAGGAAGGTCACGTCGTTGAGGAACTCGACGGCGACCTTGCGGTCGACCCTCAGGACTGCGCCGTTGACGAAAATGCGCTCACCGGATTTCAGCGATATACGCAGCGTACTTTTCATTTGATGCCATCCTTGATGATGGTGGTAATGTCGATGATGCCCTGGAAGTTCGTGGATTCGCGTTTGCGTATCCTTTCGATCTCCTTGAGAATCCAGATGGCGATCGAGATGAGATTGGCCCTGATCTCGTCCTCGAGCTGGTTTTCGGGATTTCCGAGATCCTCGATGAAGCGGATCCAGACCCGACGGGTGTAATAGACGGCTTCCACCGCCTCCTTGCCGTAACTGCCCCCGGCAGCCACCGCGGCCTGCAACAGCGCGATGGACCTTTCGAGGACCTGCCGTTCCCGATCCTTCGAGACGGCGACGCCCTCCTCCATGATCTCGGCATAGGAAAACTGGTACATTCAGACATCCTTCATGTGTGTCCGTACCCTCTGGTTCATCAGAGGTAGTTCAGCAGACTGAGATTCTGGATCCTCGACGTCAGCGTGTAGGCGAGCGAAAGCTGCGACTCGAGCGTGGTCACGCGCGTCGCGGCCTCGTAGGTATCGATGCCCTCCATGTCCTTGATGCTGGTGTTCAGGATGGTGATCTGGGCGTCCAGCGACGTGTTGGCCTGCGTGACGCGGGATTCGGAAATACCGAGCTTGGAGCGCTCGCCGTCGATGCCCGAGATCGCCCGCCCCATATAGTCGATCGCCGAATCGCTGACCGTCTTGCGCGTCTGCTCCGAAATGCCGAGTGCCAGCAGTTCCTGTCCGATAACGAGGCCGAGCGCCATATAGCGCATGCCGGTCGCATTGGTATTGGTCGAGCTCTGGACGGTCTCGGCCGCGCTGATGCGGCTCTGCATGTTCTCGTCCGAGGCGTTCGACCAGTCCGCTTCCCAGTCCGAACCCATGAAGCTGGTTTCGAGATCGTCGATGAAGGCCTGCATGTCCGCCGGCGCGATATTGGCGACGGCCGGGTCGGTCTGCGTGATGCCGAAATGGGCGAAGAAGGCGTTGTCGAACGTCGTCTTGGCGGCCGAGAGCGGCGCTTCCGAATAATCGTTGAACGGAATCACGTCCGAATTGATGCCGGCGAAGAGATATTCACCGCTGAAGGACGTGTTGGCGGCGGCCGTGAAGGTCGACAGCGCGTTGCCGATATTCTGCTTGGCGAGATCCAGCTGGTCGGCCGAGGTGATGCCGGAGAGCGCGATCAGCACCTCCATCGCGTCGTTCGCCGCGGACGACATCTGGCCGAGGGCTTCCTGCGAGGCGGCGAGCCGCTGGGTGGTGAGCGCATTGGTGCTCTTCAGCGATTCCATGCGCTGGAGGTCGCGGTGCAGGTTGAGCGTGCGTGCCGTCTTGGCGCCCAGCGCGGTGCCGACATCGGCGTGGCGGCCGGTGACCGTCTCTTCCTGAAGCTGCTGCATCTCCTTCTGAGCCTTTGCGACGGTGAGCCGCATGGTGTTCTGAAGGGACAGGTTGGAAACGAAAGAAGCCTTCATGACTAGCCCGCCGCCTGGAGGAGTGCGGTGATCATCTCATCCACCGCCGAAACCAGTTTCGCCGACGCCTTGTAGGATTGCTCCAAATCGAGGAGCAGCGCCAGTTCCTCGTCGAGGCTGACCGCCGTCACGTTCTGCAGCGCGTCCTGGGTGCGGCCGAGCAGCGCGTTCTTGTCGTCGCTCGCCGTGGTCGCGGCGCTGCGGATCTGCTCCAGCCAGCCGACCGAGCCGGTCGAGAAGGCGAGGATCGTGCCGGTCGTGTCGATCGCCGCATCCGGGTCGTAGGTCTGCGGCGTCTCGAAAGCCGCGGCATAGCCGTTCAGGAGCTCCGAGAAGCTCGCATTGTTGTCGACGTTGAACGTCTCGTTGATGCCGTCCCTGAGCAGCATCGAATTGCCGCCCTGGCTGGTGATCACCGCCGGATTGACCTTGATGACGCCGGCAAGACCCGGCGAATTGACCGTCGGCACGCCGCTCCAGGTGAAGAGGCCGTCCGTCGGCAGGAAGGTGCCGGAGCCGGGCGGCGTCTCGACATTCTCGGAGAACATGGAGACGAGCGTGCGCGACATCTCGTCGAGCTGCTTCTGGAAGGTCGGGGCCGCGTGGTCGCGAAGCTGGAGGAGCGCGGCGAGCGAACCCTGCGCGCTGGTGTTGCCGCCGGCGCCTGCCTGGACTGGCACGCCGTCGATCAGGATCTGGTTGCCGTCGACGGCCGCCGTATAGGTGGTGGTCGCCTCGAAGCTCACGGTGCGCGGCACCGTCTCGAACAGCACCGTGCCGTCGCTGGTATAGAGCGCAAGGTCGTTGTTGGTGCGGGTGACGGTGGTGACGCCGACGATCTCGGATATCTGCGTCAGGAGCTTGTCGCGCTGGTCGAGCGCGTCGTTGTCCTGCGTGCCCGCAGCCGTGCTCTGCTTGACCTTGTCGTTATAGGTCTTGAATTCCTTGAGGAGCCGGTTGAGCTCCGTCACCGCCGTATCGATATCCGCATCCGCCTCGGCGCGCAGCTTCTGGAGCGCGGCGGAGGTGCTGTTCAGCGAATTGGCGACATCGGTCGCGTCGGCCACCACGGTCTCGGCGAGCGAGACCTCGTTCGGCTTGTCGGCGAAGGCCTGGAGATTGTCGCGCAGCTTCGCGAGATAGGTGGACGGGGCGAGTTCGTAACCCTCGCCGCCGAGCATCGTCTTCATCTGCGTGAGACCGGCGAGCAGCGTATCCTGCCCGGCGGTCTTGGAGATGCTGAGGAGGTTCTGCTTGAGCAGCGCCTCGTTCTGGGCACGCTGGGTCTCGACCACCGTCGCGCCCGAGGCGGCCGTGGCGAGAACCGCCGCACGCCGCGCGTAGGCCGGGTTGCTTGCATTGGCAATGTTCTTCGAAACGACGGCCGATTGGAGGCCTACGTTGGAAAAACTGGACTGAGCAGTCTTCATTGCTGCTGAAAGCGACATCGGATCTACCTAATTCTCGAACGCGTGCGGGCCGGACCGGCTTATCTCTTGAGGTTGACGAGGACTTCCATCAGTTCCGAACCGGTCTGGAAGACCTTGGAGTTCGCCGTGTAGTTTCGCTGCGACTCGATCATGGCCGTCAGCTCTTCGCCGATATCGACGTTGGAATCCTCCAGCGCGCCGGAAAGGATGGTGCCGAAGCCGCCATTGCCGGCATAGCCCATGACGATGACGCCCGAATCGCTGCTCTGCGAATAGACGTTGCCGGGAAGCGGCTTGAGATTGTCCGGGCTCTGCACGTTCGCCATGGCGATACGATACTTCGGCGCCATGTCGCCGTTCTCGTACTTGAGATAGACGATGCCGTCGTCGCTGATCTCGTAGCCGGAAACGCCGCTCGGGCCGATGCCGTCGATGTCGCCGCTGGCGGCGAAGGCAGCGGCAAGCTGCGTCGTGCCCTTGGCGTTGCCGCCGATGGAGATCTCGAGGGCGTTGAGTTCCGCGCCGCCAATGGTCATGGCGTCCGTGGTGATGCTTTCCGGCGTCTGGAGCTTGCCGTCCGAGCCGAAGGTCAGCGTCGTCGGCGCGAGGAGTTCCGTTTCGGTGCCGGTTTCCGGATCGGTGTAGCTGACGCGCAGGTCCCACTGCGTCGTCGGCGGCGGGCCCGCCGTCACGCCCACCTTCGTGTAGGTGAAGTCGAGCTTGCGGGTGTTGCCGAGGCTGTCATAGGCGACGAGCGAGGTGGCCTTGGAATAGCCGTCCTCTTCGTTCGCCGGCAGGTTCACGTTGAGATAGCCGCTTTCCGACGCCTTCACGCTGAGATCGCCCGAAGCGAGATTGATCTCGGAGAGGCCGGCAAAGCCGTTGATGACGATGGTCGGATCCTCGGTCGAGGAATATTCGTAGCCCATCAGGGTGAAACCGGCCGAATTGCGCAGCGTGCCGTCGTCCATGACGGTGAAGGCGCCGGCGCGCGTCAGGTATTCCACGCCGTCCGAACCGGTGACGATGAAGAAGCCCTTGCCGTTGATGGCAAGGTCCGTCGCCGAGGTCGTGTAGGTGAACGTGCCCTGCGCGGAAATCGAGTAGCGCACGTCCGTGGTCACGCCGCCCGAATTGTAGGCACCGCCGGTGGTGGGCAGGATCAGGGAAGAGAACTGGGTCGAGGCTTTCTTGTAGCCCGTCGTGTTCGCGTTGGCGATGTTGTCGGCAACCGTGCTCAGGCGATTGGCCTGCGCGTTCATGCCGGAAACACCCGTTCTCATCGTACCGTAGAGGCTCATGTGGTTTCCCCGTTCATCTCGTCACCGCGACCCTATGGGACGGGCCTTGCGTGAAGCTGGCTGCCGGGGTCCGCCTTCCCCGTCAGCCGGCGGTTCGTTTCAGCTCTGCCAGTCGATGCAGTAGCCAAGGAAGCGCTTGGAATCGATCGGATCGAAACCGAGCTTCTTGCGCAGCTTCTTGCGCAGCTTGCTGATATGGCTTTCGACGACGTTCTCCTCGACGTCCTCGTCGAAGATCCCGTAGATCGCGTTGAAGATCTGGGTCTTGGAAAGCCGGCGGCCGCGATTGGCGACCAAATATTCCAGGATGCGGCGCTCGCGGCGCGGCAGGGGGAAGACATCGCCGGAGATTTCCGGGTCGCGGCCGTCCGAGAAGACGCGGATCGGGCCGATGTCGGTATGGTTGGCAAGCGCCTTCAGGCGACGCCGGATGGCCGCCGCACGGGCCAGGATTTCCCGGGGGTGAACCGGCTTGCGCACCACGTCGTCGACGCCGCTGTCGAAGAGGGCGAGCGTGGTTTCAAGGGAAGGCGTATCGCTGACCGCGATGACCGGCGCCTGCGACCGGTCACGGATCGCGCGCGGCAGCTCCATGGAGAGCTGGCCCTGGCCGATCAGGAACGCCTCGACCGCGTCGATGTCCGAATCGGCGGCGGTGTTCACCCACTCGCCGAATTCGCGGGGGTCGAACCCCGTCGAGGGCACGCCCTCGCGCCCGAAAAGAGAAGTATAGCCGTCTTTAACGAGCTCGCGCTCATCAACCACTACGATCATTCGTCCGCCTCCGAATCAGTGTGGTGCCTCGTTCAGGCAGTGGTACGAATCGGGCGAATCACCGGCAACTAGAGGAACTAATTGGCAGATTTTAACAGTTGATTAAGGATTGCGTGCCGATTTGATCTACATCTAGTAGCTCCACCCATGGGCGGCACAAATTTTTCGTGGAAAAGTTAACAAAGGTTAACAGCCCAGCCTTGTCGTTCTAAAACAGGGCGCATTCCTGCCACATTGTGGCACAGGCTGAATTTTCTATCTTTGATTGAATTACTGGCAGAACGCTTTCGCATTCGGTGTCCAGCTTCCATAGCCGGTTGCAACCAGGTTCGCGATCACCCGGCAGACATAACGCTTCTGCGCGGGGTCGTTGTTCGGGCCGGCATGGTAGCGCGCGACGGCCATGGTCCAGGTCTCGTGCCGGGCATGCAGACGCGCCAGGAAGGCGGCTGCATATTCCACGTTCTTGTGCGGGTCAAACATTTCCGCCGCCGAGGCGAAATGCTCGCCGTGGAAGTGGTGGTTGATCTGCATGCAGCCGAGGTCGATCAGCCTGGCGCCGCGGGCGCGCGCCGCCTCGAAGGTGCGCAGCGCCTCTTCCCGGCTCGCGCCGAAATAGGCCTTGCCCTCAATGTTGAGGGCGAAGGGCTGGAGGGATCCCTTCCGCCCGGTCTCCGTGAGACCGACGGAATAGAGGATGCCGGCCGGGATGTCGTACTTGGCGGCGGCGGCGAGGATTTCCCGTTCGCAGGAGCCCGTCGACGCGGCGGCGTCAGAGATAGACGCCGCCAGAGCGCACAGACTGCCCGCCAGCAAGGCCAGAAGCGGCTTCCGCGATGTTGCCCTCATGAGACGTTCCTTCCTGTCCGAACGAGCCTGCGCGCTCGCCGCCGTGCTCACGGCCGCCGCCGCCTTCGCGGGCCTGCGGCTGGCTGGAGAATTGCTGCTGCTGCGCCTGCTGGCCCTGGCTGTCGCCCTGCTGCGTGCCGGCGCCGCGGTCGGCCGGCGCAAGCTGGACGCTGACCTGGTCGACGGCGAAGCCCTGGCCGCGCAGCGCCCGCACGATCGTGTCCTTGTCGTCGAGGAGCTGGCGATAGGCCTCGCCCGTCTCCACCTGCAGCGAGACGACGAGCTCCTCGCCATGGAGGCGCAGCGTCGCCGTCACGAGGCCGAGCTCGATCGGATGCATCTGGATCTTCAGCGTGTTGACGACCTTGCCGGTCGCCGCCGCCTCCGAAGGCGCAAGGCCGCCGGTGGCGCTCAGCGAGGCCGCCCATTCGGGGTCCTGCGTGATCGCGCCCGTCACGGCGGCGGCATTGCCGGTCTGCGCGAGGCCGATATAGCGGCGCGCATCGACCACCGTCACCGTCTCGCCCCGCGCCGCATTGATATCGGCATCCTTGAAGGTCGCGCGATCGCCGGCGCCCGAAAGGCTCATGTCGAGGCCGCGGCCCTTGCCGTCGGCGCGGATCAGGCGGAAGAGCTTGTCCGTATCCGATTGCGGCACCTCGCCGCCCTCGGCGCCGGCAAGCTCGGAGGCTTCCCCAGCCGAACCCGCACGGTCCGACACGAGGTCCGCCTTGCCCGCGACCTTGCCGCCGGCCTGCGCCTTGTTGCCATCCGTGGCGGCGGCCTTCGCCGCGCCATGGCCCGCGGCCGTGTGGGAAGCGGTGTTCGCCGCGTTCAGCAGTTCGAGGAGGTTGCCGACATCCGTCTTCGCGGCTGCCGCCTCCCCGCCGCTTTCGGCGACGGTCACGGCAACCTTCTCCGCGTCGGCATCGACACCCTCGGCCGTCTCGGCATGACCTTTCCTGCCCGTACGACCGGTGCTCTCGGCGTGCGAAGCCTTCCCGTCACCAGTCTTGCCGGCCTTGCCGCCCGCCTTCTCAAGCGCATCGGCGAGCGCGGAGATGTCGCCATGCGCGGCATGCGTCCGCGTGCCGTTCATCGCCTCGCCTTCTTTCCCGCCATGGCCGGAGATCGAGGTGCGGCCGCCCTTGTGGCCGCTCTCGCCGTCCTTGGCATGGAGGCTGGCGATCGTCTTTTCGAAATCGCCGTTCTCGGAGGAACCGGCGGCCTTGCCCTTGGCCGGCGCCTGGCCCTGCGCGATGCCCAAAACTCCGCTAGCAATGGTGCTCAACTGCCTTCTCCCTTCAAGAGCGCATCGATCTCGTCGAGCTTGGATCGGCCGGTCGACACGAAATTGTCGAATGCCGGGTCGATGCCCGCCTTTTCCTGCTGCCCCGTCGTTTCCTTTTCCGGCCTTGCCGCCGCGACCGGCTTTTCCTCGCCGCCCGCCTGCGGGTCCATCGACCGGTCCGCCGCTTCCGCCTCGCTCAGCCCCTCGTAGGAGGCACTGTCGGCCTCGGCGGGCACGCCGTCTTCCTTCGCGACCGTCTTGGCGCCCTCGCCCTCCGGCAGGCGCAGCACCTCTTCGGCGACCGCCCTGGCGGCGGCCTTCAGCGCCTGATCCTTGGCGGAGAGCTTGTCGTCGGGGATCGCCACGATGGATTCCATCGCCGAGGCGACATCGCCCGACGGCACCGAGGCGAGGCCCGAATAGAGGTCCGCCAGCACCTTCGGAACGCTTTCGCCGTCGCCCGTCAGGGCCTGGGCGCGCTCGGCGGCAAGCGAGGCCAGCTTGTTCTTGCCCGAGATCGCCGCCAGCCGCGCCATGCGCAGATAGACCTCGCGCTGGCGGGGCACGTCCATGAAGGACAGGACCTCGAGAATGTCCTCCTGCCTCAGCGCATCGAAATGATCGACGGCGAGCTTCACGAAAAGGTCGGCGAACTGGCTGGCATAGGGCGAACGCAGGAAGCGACGGGCATAGCGGTTGGCATAGGCCAGGCTCTTGTCGGTCCAGCCGGCTTCGCTGGCGATGTAGATGGAGCGGCGTAGCGCCGCCTCCTCGACGATCGTGCCGGGCGCGACGAGGCGCGCCCAGTCGAAATAACTGAGCGCCAGCTTCGGGTCCTTGCGGATGACCGAATTGGCCGAGACGAGCGCCAGATAGGGCCCGACCCGCGAGCGCTTGTATTCGGGGAAGATCTCCGCGAGCGACTTGACGCTCTGGCTGCCCCGGCCGCCGAGATAGCTGCGCAGCGCATCCGTCAGGCGGGAATCGAAATGGCCGGCAATGTCCTTGCGGATCAGCAGCTCCAGCGTGTCGGGATTGCCGCCGCTCATGGCATAGACGAGCGCGGCGTCGACATTGCGCGGATCGTCGAAGATCGCGGAATCGGCCGTGCGGAGCCGCTCGTCGATGGTGCCGAGCAGGAAGCGCTGCATCTCCATGGCGGAATGATCGCCGAGCACCACCGTATCCTGCACATATTGCAGCGAGCGGATCATCTTGTAGGGCGCAAGATCGTCCGGACTGTCGGCGCGCACGGGCGCGGGCGCGGCGAGCGCCGCGCCGAACACCGTTCCCGTCAGAAGAATGCGCCGGAGGAAGCCCATCGTATCAGCCACCCTCGGCCTGGATGAGGATCTCGATGCGGCGGTTGGCGTCCGCCATCGGATCGTCCGGCACCTTGAGGCGGCGGTCTGCGAAGCCGGATACCTGGCTCACGCGCTTTTCCTCCAGCCCGCCGCGCACCAGCATGTAATAGGCGCTCTGCGCGCGGTCCATCGAAAGGCGCCAGTTGTCGTTCTTGCCACCGGCAAAGGGACGGCCGTCAGTATGGCCGCGAACGGCGATCGCACCGGCCCGGCCTTCGAGAATCTTGCCGATCTTTTCCATGGCCAACACCATCTCCTGCCGCGGAACGGCCGAGCCGATATTGAACATGGGCGTATCGAGCTGGTCGGTCAGGCTGACGAGAAGGCCGCCTTCGGAGGGGGTGACGCTGAGGCCTTCGGCAAGCTTGCCGAGCGTGCCGATCTCCCTGGAAATCTGCTGCTTCAGCTCGTCCGCCTTCTTCTGGTCCTCGACCTTTTCGGCCTCGGCCTTGGCCTTGGCCTGCGTCTCCTCAGCGGCAGCCTTCCCGGCCTCGGCCTTCGCGTCCTGCGCCTGCTGTGCCGCCGCATCGGCGTCGGCCTTGGCGAGGGCTTCCTCTACCGTGCGGTCGGTGTCCACCGCGGCCATCTGCTGCTGGCCTGCTTTGATATCCTTGGCTTTGGCATCCTTGGCCTTGCTCTCGCTGCCGGCGCTCGTCGTCTGCGAGATTTCGACCTGCTGCGTCCAGAAATCGGGATCGAACGGGTCGCGGTAGGCTTCGCCGCCGTCGGCGCCGGTGGCGGGGCCGGAATTGGCCGCGCCACCCTCGCCCTTGGCGCTGACATTGGCCTGCTGGCCGACTTCCTGCGCGATCTCGGACAGGACGGAATAGGGATTGCTGAAGAAATCGGCCTCGGAATATTTCGTTTCCTCGCCGGCGGTCGTGTTCTCGTCGCGGCCCTTTTCCGCGCCGTTGCCGCTCGCCTGCTGCTGGCCCTCTTCCTTCGACTTGTCCTGCGTTGCCTCGCCGTCCTTGCTGTTGGCGGGCTTCTTGACGGATTTTTCCGCCGGCTTGTCGTCGGTCAGCTTGATCGGGTTGAAATAGGAGGCGACCGAGGCCTTCGTTTCCTCGTTCGCGGCATTGACGAGCCACATCACGAGGAAGAAGGCCATCATCGCCGTCATGAAGTCGGCATAGGCGATCTTCCAGGCGGCCGCATGGTGGTCGCCGTCGTGATCGCCATGACGCTTGACGATGATGATCTCGTTCTTGCCGTGGTGGTGATTTTCGCCTTCGCTCATGCAAGCACCTTGCGCACGGTGTCAGCCCAGGCCGCCATCCGCGTTACCAGGACGGCGTCGCCGAATTCCACCGTCAGATCGACATCCTGCATCTCGACATGCCGGAAGACCGGCGCCGGCTCCTCGAAATGCGACTTCAACTGCTCGAAGAGGTCCAGCGGCCCCTTCACCGTGATCGTCATGCCCTCGCCTTCCTTGAGTCCCTCGGCGACGAGGCGGGCAAGATCCGAGATCGCGCCCTTCGTCAGCACCTGGCTCATCACGGGCGCCAGCACCTGGGCCGCCTGCGCGGCGACGAGGTCGGCGACCTCGCCCGTCAGCGTGGCGAACCGCTCGGCGAGCGCCGCCGCATAATCCTGCTCGTAGCGCATCGCCAGGGCCTCGATCTCGGCGCGGTGCGCTTCCTTGAGCGCCGCCATGTCCGCCTCGTGCTTCGCCTGTAGCTCAGCCTCCGCTGCGGCGCGACCTTCGGCGAAGGCTTCCGCGCGCTCCGCCTCGACATCGACCTCCGGCAGGGCCGGCGCCATCGTGAAGGCCTGCGCCTCGGCGCTTTCGGCTTCCGGCGCAAAGCGCGCGGAGGGGAATACGGGCGGCTTCATGCGCGGGGGCGCGCCGAAATCCTTGAGGTAGCGGGCAAGGTGAACGCTCATCGTGCGCCCTCCGGCCCCGTTGCGTGCCGGATGAATGCAGAGAAGGCCCGGCGGCAAGGCCGCGGGCCGCTTCGACGTTCATTCGCAAAGACGCTTTTACCTGACAACACCGCTGACCTGTCTCCCCGGACGAAGCGCCTTCCGGGAGGTGAAAGGCGCACAATCTTCCTGATCGTGCCGCCGAACCTAGAAGGCCAAACTTGTGCGAGGATGAAGATGAAGGTGTTGGGCCGCGCCAGGGCAAATAGCACGGCCCAACCGCCCGCCTCGGCCGATGACCTGCGGCCGGGCGGATAGAGGTCCCCGAAGCCCTTACTGGCGGAAGAGCTGGAGGATGTTCTCGGCGCTCGAATTGGCGATCGAGAGCGACTGGATGCCGAGTTGCTGCTGGGTCTGCAGCGCCTTGAGGCGGGTCGATTCCTCGTTCATGTCGGCATCCACCAGGCGGCCGATGCCCTTGTCGATCACGTCGCCGAGCGTGGCGACGAAGCTTTCCTGCATGTTGATGCGCTTGGTGATGGCGCCGAGCGTCGAGGCAGCGTTCGTCAGGTCCTTGATGATGTAGTCCGTGACGCTGATCATGTCGTCCAGATCGTCGTAGCTCGTGTTCGTGTCGATCTCTATGGGAGAACCGGCACCGGGCGAGCCCATGTCGATCAGATAGTATTCACGCGCGGTGCCGGCCGGGCTTTCGCTCAACGCGTCGGCATCGATGGATTTGGTCAGATAGCCGCGGCTGGCGTCGCCCTCATCGACGAGAACGGAGTTCTCTGTGTCGAAATCGAGCGTGGCGACCTTCACGTTCCCGCCCGCGGTGCGAACGAAGGAGGCGACGACGGACTTCACGCCGAGGGCGTCGGAACCGGTATTGTAGAGCCAGTTCTCCCCCGAGAAGGACGCCGATTGCGCGGCGGAGACGAGCTGGTTCTTCAGCTCCTTGATTTCTTCGTTGATCTTGCTCTTGTCGACGCCCGGCTCGCGGGCGGCCACGAGCTTGGCCTTGATCTCGCTCATCACCTCGATGACGCTTTCCAGCGAGGTATAGGCCGTATCCACCTTGGCGGCGCCGAGGCCGAGCGCGTCGGCGACCGTCGAGATCGCGCGGTTGTCGGAGCGCATCGTGGTCGCGATCGACCAATAGGCCGCGTTGTCGGCCGCGGTCTCGACCCGCAGGCCGGAGGAAACGCGCGCCTGCGTCGTTTCGAGGCTGTTATCGATGGAACGGAGCGTCTGCAGCGCCGCCATGGCGGCGGAGTTGGTCAAAATGCTGGTCATTGGCACTTGCCCTGAAAAAGAGTTCGTCGGGACATGCCGGAGTGAGGCGGGGACCGGTAACGACCGAGGGCTTCATGCTGCCGGCGCCGCTCGTTTGCCCTGGGCGCCGGTCTGTCGTTCTTAACGACTGGTTAATGGGCAACGGTTAACAAATAGTTAATAGCGTTAAGAAACCGGTAAGACAGATGGAGAAAGCCTGAATTTTTCATGGCCAGAATTTGCAGGCGTGGCCCTCCGCGGATACGACAGCCCTGGACAAGTCTGCCGCGCTACAGGGTAGACTTCGCCGAGATTTGTGTAATGCCCCCGGCCAGACGGCCCCTAGCCGCAGGATATCCATGACCGCCAGCCTTTCCACCGCCCCGGATCCGAACGCCCCCCTTCTCCAGCTCCTGCTGCGCGCACGCACGCAGCAGCTTTCGCTGGCGGAGCTGTTCCAGACGGCGGAGGTTCTTTCCGCAGCAGGACAGACGGCGGCGGCGATCGAGCTCTACAAGACGTGGATCGCCTTCAACGACGCCAACCCGCTGCTGCACCTTGCCTATTTCAACTATGCCGTCTCGCTTTCCAAGGCGGGCGACGTCGCCGCGACGCTCCATGCGCTGCGGGCGGCGATCCGGATCGAGCCGCTTTTCGGGCAGGCGCATATCAACCTGGGCCGGACGCTGGAGGATTGCGGGCTCACCGGCCAGGCCGTGCAGCAGTGGCGCACTTTCGTCGATGCGACGACGGAGGTGAATCCGGACCGGATCAGCAACCGGCTGCTCAGCCTCCAGCATATCGGCCGCGTCCTGGAAGGCGCCGGCCATCTCGAAGAGGCGGAAGCCGCGCTCTGGCAGGCCATGGAACTGCAGCCGGCCCGCACGGAGGCCGCGCAGCACTGGATCTCCCTGCGGATGCATCAGTGCAAATGGCCCGTCGTCGTGCCGTCGCTGCATGTCACGCCGCGCCATTTCATGGATGCCATGTCCGCCATGTCGATCGCCTGCTATGCGGACGATCCCCTGTTCCAGATGGCCAAGGCCCACCGCTATTGCCGCCAGACCATCGGCCGGCCCGACGACCTCAGCGCCTTCGAGCGCAAGGCGGTGCGGCGCAAGACCGACACCGGCGAGCGCCTGCGGGTCGGCTACGTCTCCTCGGACCTGCGCCAGCATGCCGTGGGCTTCGCGCTCAGCGAGGTCCTCGAGCTGCACGACAAGGCGTCCGTCGAAATCTTCGCCTATTATTGCGGCGACCCTGCGCCGATCGATCCGACGCAGGCGCGCATCAAAGAGGCCGTCGATCACTGGCGCGACATCGCCGTGCTCAGCGACATCGAGGCCGCCCGAAAGATCGCCGCGGACGGGATCGACGTGCTCATCGACGTCAACGGCTACACGAAGCATGCCCGCACGAAAATCTTCGCCTACCGCCCTGCCCCGGTCATCGTGAATTTCTGCGGCTATCCCGGCACGATGGCGAGCCCCTACCATCAGTACATGATCGCCGACGACGTGATCGTGCCACCGGAAAACGAACTTTATTATACGGAGAAGGTGCTGCGCATCGCCTGCAACCAGCCGGTGGACCGCAAGCGGGTCGTCAGCGAGCGCCCGGCCCGTGCAGACGCGGGCCTGCCCGACGACGCCTTCGTCTTCGCCAGCTTCAACGGCATGCAGAAGATCACCGCACCGTGCTTTGCCCGCTGGATGGCCATCCTGACCGCGACGCCGGGCAGCGTGCTCTGGCTGCTTTCCGGCGACGAGAGCGCCAATGAGCGCCTGCGCCGGCTGGCCGAGGAGGCGGGCGTCGCGAAAGAACGTCTCATCTTCGCGGGCAAGGCACAGAACCCCGATCATCTTGCGCGGATCGGCCTTGCCGATCTTTTCCTCGACACCTTCCCCTACGGCGCCCATTCGACGGCGGCGGACGCCATCACGCAGGGGCTTCCCGTCCTGACGATCGCCGGCAAGAGCTTCGCGTCGCGCTTCTGCGCCAGCATCGTGACGGCGGCCGGCATTCCCGAGCTCGTCTGCGGCGATCCGGACGACTATGTGCGCATGGCCGTCGCCCTTGCGGAAAGCCCGGATCGCCTTGCCGCCGTGCGCGAATCGCTCGCGCAGCAGCGCGAGACCTGCGCCTTGCGCGACATGCCGGGCCTTGCCCGCCGACTGGAAGAACTCTTCTGGCAGATGCAGGGCGAGGCGGAGCGCGGCGAGACGCCCGTACCGGATCTTCGCAATCTCGATGTCTATTACGAGATCGGCGCGACGCTCGCAACGCGCGGCATCGAATTCGAGGACGACACGGCCTATCGCGCGCGCTACCGGGAAGAGCTCATCGTCCTCGACGACTTCGCGCCGCTTGCCCCGGACGCCCGCCTCTGGCCTGCCGCCCCATGAAGGAGGGGGAGCGCATCCTCATCGTCGGCGCCGGGCTTTCCGGCGCGGTGATCGGGCGCGCACTCGCGCAGGAGGGCTGGCGCGTCGAGATCGTCGATTCGCGCGCCCATGTCGCCGGCAACTGCCACACGGAGCGGGACGCGGCGACGGGCGTGATGGTGCATGTCTACGGCCCGCATATCTTCCATACGGATGATGCGGAGGTCTGGGCCTATGTGAACGGCTTTGCGACCTTCCTGCCCTACAAGAACCGCGTGAAGACGACGAGCGGCGGGCAGGTCTATTCGCTTCCCGTCAACCTGCACACGATCAACCAGTTCTTCGGCAAGTGCTTCCGGCCGGACGAAGCCCGCGCCTTCATCGGCGCTCTGGCGGACCGCACCATCGCCGATCCGCGGACCTTCGAGGAGCAGGCCCTCCGCTTCGTCGGCCGCGACCTCTACGAGGCCTTCTTCAAGGGCTATACGCAGAAGCAGTGGGGCTGCGCTCCGGCCGATCTGCCCGCCTCGATCCTGAAGCGCCTGCCGGTTCGCTTCAACTACGAGGACAACTATTTCTTCCACAGGTACCAGGGCATGCCGGAGCACGGCTATACCGCGATGGTCGAACGCATCCTCGACCATCCGAACATCACGGTGAGGCTCGAAACGGACTTCCGCCGGAACGCGCGAGACGGCTTCGCGCATGTCTTCCATTCCGGCCCGCTCGACGGCTATTTCGACAATGACCTCGGGCGGCTCGGCTACCGGACGCTCGATTTCGAGCGCTTCACCCATGACGGCGACTACCAGGGCTGCGCGGTGATGAACTACGGCGATCTTTCCGTGCCCTATACGCGGATCACCGAGCACAAGCATTTCTCGCCCTGGGAGGAGCATGAAGGCTCGGTCTGCTACCGTGAATTCTCGCGGACCTGCGAACCCGGCGACATTCCCTACTATCCGGTGCGCCTCGTGAAGGAGAAGGCGCAGCTTGCCGACTATGTGCGGCTGGCGGAACGGGAGGAAGGCGTCACCTTCGTCGGCCGGCTCGGCACCTATCGCTATCTCGACATGGACGTGACGATCCGCGAGGCGCTGGATACGGCGCGGCTTTTCATGGAGCGGCGGGCGGCGGGGGCAGCGATGCCGGCCTTTCTCAAATCGCCGCTCTGACATGCGAAAAGGCCCCGGTAAACCGGGGCCTTTCCATATCTGCCTTGCGGCTTGCGATTAACGGAAGAGCTGGAGAATGCCTTCTGCCGAGGAGTTGGCGATCGAGAGCGACTGGATGCCGAGCTGCTGCTGGGTCTGCAGTGCCTTGAGGCGGGTCGATTCCTCGTTCATGTCGGCGTCGACAAGGCGGCCTACGCCCGAGTCGATGGCGTCGGTCAGCTTGTTGGCGAAATCGACCTGCAGGTCGATGCGCATGGAGATCGAACCGAGCTGCGAAGCGGCCTTCGTCATCAGCTGGATCGCGGCTTCCGTCAGGTTCAGGGCCTCGGCCATGTCGCTGTCGGAGAAGTTGGTGATGTCGAGGGTCACGACGCTGTCGGTGATGGTGTAGGTGTTGCCCGTTGCGTCGATGTCATCGCCTGCGGTGCCGAGAATACCGCCGGCGCTCTGCGTGTGATCGTCCGTATCGACCGTGCCGAACAGAACGTTCTGGCCGTCGGTGGCGAGTTCGTCCAGGGTGTAGGTCGTGGTGTTGACCTTGACCGTGCCGCTGGCGTCGCGGATGAAGCCCGAAACGATGGTCTTGTCGGCGACGTTGTCGGCGCTCGTGTCCGTGCTGTCATAGACGAGCCAGTTCTGGCCGTTGAAGGACGCGCCGGAGGCGATCGAGACGAGCTGCTGCTGCAGCTGGGTGATTTCTTCCTGGACCTTGGCCTTGTCGACGCCCTGTTCGGTGGCGGCGGTGACCTTGGCCTTGATTTCCTTGACGACGTCGATGGCCGCGTTCATGCCGGCATAGGCCGTGTCGATCTTCGCAGCGCCGAGGCCGAGGGCGTCCTGCACGGCGGAAAGGGCGAGGTTGTCGGAGCGCATGGTCGTGGCAATGGCCCAGTAGGCTGCATTGTCCTTGGCTTCGCCGACGCGCATGCCGGAAGAAACGCGGGCCTGCGTGGTTTCCATGTCGTTGCCGATAGAGCGCAGCGTCTGGAGAGCGGACATTGCCGCAACGTTGGTCAGAATGCTCGTCATAGTATAGGTGCCCCTTGAATGGCTGACTGAGAAAGGGACATTCCGGGTTCGCCGGGCGACGGTGGTCAGCATCATGCCTGCTAACCGGTTAAGTTTCTTGGTTAACCCACCGTTTCGATGGCCTAAGAAAACCGCAATAAAGTTAAGGAAATCTTTCCCGGGAAATAAAAATGCAAAAAGCCGCCCCCGTTGCCGGGAGCGGCCTTTGTCGAGGCAGGCGCGGGTCAGCCTCCGCGCCCTCCTCCATCCGTCGATTAACGGAACAGCGAGAGGATGTTCTGCGAGTTGGAATTCGCGATCGACAGCGACTGGATGGCGAGCTGCTGCTGGGTCTGCAGCGCCTTCAGGCGGGTCGATTCCTCGTTCATGTCGGCGTCGACGAGGCGGCCTACGCCCTTGTCGATGGCGTCGGAAAGCTTCTGGGCGAAGTCTTCCTGCAGGCTGATGCGCTTGGAGAGCGAGCCGAGGGTCGAGCCGACCTTTTCCATGTCCGTCAGGGCCGTTTCGACATTATCGAGGAAGCCGGCGACGTCGGAGTCCGAAGCCGAGGACAGATCGATCGCAAGAACGTCCTTGAGGATACCGTCGGTCGTGCCCACTTCGCCCGTGGAAGAGTCATAGGCGCCGAAGAGGGAGTTGGATTCGGCATCGTAGGAGGCGGTCGTGACCTTGACGGTGCCACCGGTGTCGCGAACGAAGCCGGTGACAACCGTGGCGTCGCTGGCGCCGCCGGCGAGCCAGTTTTCACCGTTGAAGCTTGCGCTGGCGCCGATGCTCTTGAGCTGATCCTGGAGCTGCGTGATTTCTTCCTGGACCTTCGTCTTGTCGACGCCCTGTTCGGTGGCGGTGACGAGCTTGGCCTTGATTTCCTTGACTACGTCGATGGCAGCTTCGACGCCGCCGTAGGCAACGTCAACCTTCGCCGCGCCGAGGCCCATTGCGTCCTGTACGGCGGAAAGGGCGGCGTTGTCCGAACGCATGGTGGTCGCGATGGACCAGTAGGCGGCGTTGTCCTTGGCTGCACCGACGCGCATGCCCGAGGAGATACGGTCCTGCGTCGTTTCCATGCTGCTGTTGATGGAGCGCAGGGTCTGCAGGGCGGACAGTGCAGACGTGTTGGTGAGAATGCTCGACATTCTAGTTGTCCCTTTGAACGAAATACTGATGGGGACATACCGGACTGATTACTTACCGGTTACGGCGGTTCGGCATCATGCCAACTCGGTTTCTTCAGCGTGTGAAGGGATACCAAACCCGTCGTGTTGAGCCAAAACTCGCAGCCAATCCTTGCCAACTTCTTAAATCGGAAGGTCGCATCCGAGAGGTCGGAGAACAGGGTGAACGGGGGGTAAAACGCTATGGTTAAAGAGATATTCAGCGCGCGCCGCTTCGGGAAAAACGCGCACGCGCGTCTTCCCGGCCGACGTTCAGTTGAACGAGCGCACGAGGCTGCCGACGAGGAGATTCCAGCCGTCGATGAGCACGAAGAACAGGATCTTGAAGGGCAGCGAGATCGAGGTCGGCGGCAGCATCATCATGCCCATGGCCATGGTGATGGTGGCGACGATCAGGTCGATGACGAGGAAGGGCAGAACGACGAGAAAGCCAATCTCGAAGCCGCGGCGGATTTCCGAGATCATGAAGGCCGGGATGACGACGCGCAGGTCCGCGACATTGTTCTCGACGACCTTCTGCCCGCGTTCCTCGGCGAGCGAAATGAAGAGCTCGATATCCTTGTCGCGGGTATTGGCGACCATGAAGTCGCGGAAGGGCTCGGCGATCCGCTTGGTGGCCTCGGCCTCGTCGATCTGGTTGGCCATCAGCGGCTGGACGCCGTTCTGCCAGGCCCGGTCGAAGGTCGGCGCCATGACGTAGAAGGTCATGAAGAGCGCCAGCGACACCAGGATCATGTTCGACGGCGTGGTGGAAAGCCCCATGCCGGAGCGAAGAATGGAGAAGGCGATGACGAAGCGCGGAAAGCTCGTCACCATGATCAGGATGCCGGGCGCGACGGAAAGGACCGTCAGCAGCCCGAAGGTGCGGATGATCCAGCCGGCGACCGAGCCATCGACGGGTGCGTTGAGAAGGCCGCCCGGCAGTTGCAGCTGCTGCTGGGCGTAGGCCATACCGGTCATCGCCATCATGGCGACGAAGGTCAGAAGGGCTCGAATCATTCGATCACAAAGGTCCGGAACATGACGTTGGTTACGCGCCCTTCCGACCTGAGGTCAACCCGCTCCTCAAGGTCTTCCCTGAGATATTGAAAGCCGCGCGGGCCCTGCACCTGCTGGAGCGAGACCGTGCGCATATAGGCCATGATGTCCTGGTGGATTTCCTCCGCCAGCTTGACGTCCGGCGCGCCCTTGAACATCAGCGCGACCTCGAGGCGAACGCGGTTGTCGGACGGATAGGCGAGATTGCTGGTGATCGGATCGAGCAGCACGATACCGTTGGCCTCGGTGGAGATATGGGCGAGTTCCTGCCCCTTCTCTCCCGCGGCGCCATGCTCGCCGCCGGCGGGTGCCGCGGCCTTCGCCTCCTCGACCGGCTTTTCGGCCGGAGGCGGGGCGAGCATGTTGCCGACGAACCAGCCGCCGCCGGCGGCAAGCAGCGTCAGGACGGCGATGGCCGCGATGGTGATGACGAGCGACGGCTTCTTCTTCCCGCCCTCTTCTTCGTCCGCCATTGTCTTCTTCCCGTGTTGCGAGGATGCCGAGATCGTCAGATCGGCGAGAACAGGTCGATGGCCTGCTGACCCCATGGCGGCTGCTGCACTTCGGTCAGGCGGCCGCGGCCGCCGTAGGAGATGCGGGCTTCCGCGATGCGCTCGTAGGCGATCATGTTGTTGGCATCGACATCCTGCGGCCGCACGATGCCAGCGACGTTGAGGATGCGCAGCTCATGATTGACGCGCACTTCCTGCGAGCCGCTGATGAGCAGGTTGCCGTTCTCGATGACGCCGGTGACGACCGCCGCAACGAGCAGGTTCAGCTTCTCCGAACGCTCCGTCGAGCCGTCGCCCTTGGTGCTGGTCGAGGACCCGAAGGCCAGGTCGCCCTTGGCATCGACGCTGCTGTCGGCGGTCGAGCCGCTGAGGCCGAAATTGATGCCGCTCTTGTTGGTGCGCGAGCGGTCGGTCTTGTTGTCGAACGTCGCCTTGTCGTTGACGCGGATATTGACCGTCAGGATGTCGCCGACCTTGAAGGCGCGGGAATCCTTGAAGAGCGCCGACTGCTGGTCGCTCCAGATCGAATAGCCGGAAACCGCCGTGCGCGGCTGCTTCGGATAGGCCGCCATCTGCGGCGTCTCGGCATAGTTGAGGCCGCTGCCGATGGGGCTCATCGCCGGGGCCTTGCCGATCTCGTTGATCGCCTGGCTGGAGCAGCCCGACAGGGCCAGCGCCACGGAGAGTGCGAAGGCGGTCTTCTTCATGACGGGTCCTTTGACGTATTCGGATCGCTTGCCGCAGTGAGGATGCGGGTCAGCGCCGCGGCCTTGTCGGCCGGCATTTCTCCGAGGATCGTGCTCGACTGGCGCGGCGCCAGCTTCATGACGATGGCGGAGGCGATTTCCGGATCGAGCTCGGCGAGCTGGGCGGCGGCCGCGTCCGGCTTCATCTTCTTGTAGATCTCGACGAGGCCGCCTTCGGCGGTCTTCAGGAAATCGTTGCGGCGTTTCAGCCAGTCCTCGTATTCGGCGCGGCGGGCTTCCAGCGTCTTGATGCGCTCGTCGACGTCCTTCTGCAGGTTTTCCAGTTCCTGCTTCTGGAGGAGATAGCGTTGGTCGCGCGCCGCGTCCGCGATATTGGTGCAGAACTCGCGGATCTCGTCGGCGCTTGCATTGGTCGTGGTGATGCCGGGACGGTCCTCGGCGAAGGCACCGGGAATGGCCATCATGACGAAGCCTGCGACGGGGAGCGCGAGCCTGCGGGCGATCGTGGAAAGGGTCATGCCTGTTCTCATTGCAGCACCAGTTCAGCCTGGAGGGCACCGGCCGTCTTGATGCTCTGCAGGATGGAGATGATGCCATCCGGCTTCACGCCGATGCTGTTGAGACCCGAGACCAGCGAACGCAGGCTGGAGCCGTCGAGCATGGCGACGTTGCCGCCTTCCTGCTGGACGAGGATGTCCGTGCTCGGCTGGACCGCCGTCACGCCCTTGGAGAAGGGTTCGGGCTGGATCACCTGCGGCATCTCGTTGACCTGTACGGTCAGCGAGCCGTAGCTGACGGCGACGGGCGAGATGCGCACGTCCTGGCCGATGACGATCGTGCCCGTGCGCTCGTTGATCACGACGCGCGCCGGCGCATCCGTCTCGATGACGAGGTTCTCGATATCGGCCATCAGACGGGCGAGGTCCGCCATCTTCGGCTTGGAGACGTAGACGGACTGGGAATCGCGCGATTCGGCGATCGGCGAGCCGTACTGGGCGGCCGCATAGCGGTTGATCGCGTCGGCCATGCCGACGGCGGTGGAGAAGTCCGGATTGCGCAGCTGGAGGACGAGGTCGGACGCATCCTTGAAGCGCGAGGGCAGCTCGCGCTCGATGATGGCGCCGTTCGGCACGCGGCCGGCGGTCGTCACGCCCTGCTGGACGCTCGCGGCATCGCCGCTGGCATTGATGCCGGTGACGACGATCGAGCCCTGCGCGACCGCGTAGATCTGGCCGTCCGCGCCGGAAAGCGAGGTCATGACCAGCGTGCCGCCGCGCAGCGAGGTGGCGTCGCCGAGCGAGCCGACGGTCACGTCGATGCGGCTGCCGGGGCTGGCGAAGGGCGGAAGGTTGGCGGTGACGAGCACGGCCGCGATGTTCTTGGCGCGCGTCTGCGTGCCGACCATCGAGATGCCGAGATTCTGCAGCATGGCGCGGACCGACTGCTCGGTGAAGGGCGAGGAGCGCATGCTGTCGCCCGTGCCCTGGAGGCCGACGACGAGGCCGTAGCCGATGAGCTGGTTCTCGCGGCCGGCCTGCAGCGAGGCGACGTCCTTGATGCGGGCGGCCGGCAGGGCCGGACCCGTCGCCAGCAGGAAGCAGGCGAGAAAGACGACCGCGCGGGAAAGGAAGGACTGCATCATTTCGCCACCACATGTACGGTTCCGTCCGCCATGACGGTGCCGGAAACGATGACCCCGGAATCCTTGTTGCGGACCCGGATGAGTTCGCCGACGGCCGCATCCTGCAGCGGCGTGCCGGCAGCGCGCAGCACCATCGAACGGCTTTCGAAGACGAGCTGGACGGTGGTGCCGCGGGAAACCGCGAAAGGCTCGCGCAGCGCCGAGGTGAGGATGACCCGACCGGGCAGCAGCGTGCGCCTCGTCACCATTCCGTTGACGGCCGCGATGGTTTCCGCAAAGCCGTTGACGATGTTCGGATTGGTGACCTCGACCTCTTCGAGCTGGCCTGCATCCAGTTCCTCGCCGGGGTAGATGATGCGCTTGGGCACGACGGCCGTGCGCGTATCGGCAAGGGCCGCATCGGCGACGAGAAGGCCGAGCAGCACCGCCGGCGCGGCAAGGGCCGCGCGCCGGAGGGCCGAAAGGGTCTTTCCCGTACGAAGAGCTGCTATCAGGCGAAACATCATGTTCCCCGCATGTCCGGTTGCTATCTCAGGTTCTTGCTGACCACCGCCGCCATTTCGTCCGCTGCCTGGATGATCTTGGAGTTCATTTCGTAGGCGCGCTGGGCGGAGATCAGGTCGGTGATTTCCTTGACCGGATCGACGTTGGACGCTTCGAGGTAGTTCTGCTGGATATAGGCGAAGCCCGCTTCGTCCGGCGCGCCGACCGTGGCCGGGCCGGAGGCGGCGGTTTCACGGAAGAGGTTCTCGCCGAGCGGCTCGAGGCCGGCTTCGTTGACGAAGTTCGCCAGCGTGATCTGGCCGAGATCCTGCTGCTGGCCGGCGACGGTCGCGAAGACCTGGCCGGACTTGGTGACGTTCACTTCCGTCGCGTCCTGCGGCACCGTGATGCCGGGGACGACCGTGTAGCCGTCGAGCGTGACGAGCTGACCGTCGGCATTGGTGTTGAAGGCGCCGGCGCGGGTATAGAGCGTGGAGCCGTCCGGCGCCTCGATCTGGAACCAGCCGCGGCCGATCAGCGCGAGGTCGAAGGAGTTGCCGGTGGACACGAGCCCGCCCTGGAGGTGCAGGTTGCGCACGGCGGCGGTCTTCACGCCGAGGCCGATGATCGCGCCTTCCGGCACGACCGCCTGGTTGGCGCGGTTCGGCACGCCGGCGGCGCGCTCGGTCTGGTAGAGCAGGTCGGAGAACTCGGCGCGGGCGCGCTTGAAGCCCGTCGTGTTGATGTTCGCGATGTTGTTCGCGATCACTTCGAGATTGGTCTGCTGCGCGTTCATGCCGGTCGCGGCGATGGCAAGGGCTTTCATGTCCGGTCCTCAGATCTGCATTCTTGCGACTTCGAGATAGGCGGTGACGACCTTGTCGCGGATGGCGATGGCGGTCTGCAGCGTCTGCTCGGCGTTCATTACGGCGTCGACCACTTCGCGGGTCGAGGCCTTGCCCTGGATGGCTTCGAAGGACTTGGTCTCGCCGAGCTTCAGCGTGTTCGCCATCTCGCCGGCCATGTCGCCCATCACCTGGGCGAAGGACATCTGGGTGCCCGTTCCCTGCGCGGCGGCAGCGGAAACGCTGCTGGAGCTCCCCATCTCGACGCCGGTCGCGGCGTTGCCGGACAGGAGGGAATTGATGCTCTTTACGCTTTCGATCATTGCGAGGCCCTCAGGAGGTCGATCGTCGCGCTGATCAGGTCGCGCGACTGCTTGATGCTCTGGAGGTTCGCCTCGTAAGAGCGGTTGGCTTCACGCATGTCGGCCATCTCGACGATGACGTTGACATTCGGCATCTTGACGTAGCCCTTCTCGTCGGCCGCCGGGTTGCCCGGATCGTATTCGCTGGAGAAGTCGGTCTCGTCGAAGCCGAGACGCGAGACTTCGACGAGCGAGGCGTTGGTCGCGCGGTCGAGCTCGGCGGCGAAGGTCACGGTCTTGCGGCGGAAGGGATCGGCGCCGGGCGTATCGCCCGTCGAACGGGCGTTGGCGAGGTTCTCCGAAACGATGCGGATACGGGTGGACTGCGCCTCGAGTCCCGAGGCTGCGACTTTCAGGGAAGCTACGAGCGGATCCATTTCTTACCTTTTTACTGTCATCAGCATCATGCGATGAAAGGCCTTGACGAGGCCGGCATTCAACTCGAACTCACGCTTGACCTGGCCCTCTTTCATGAGTTCCTCGGCAAGGCCGACGGTGTTGCCGGACTCCTGCACGCCGATCTCCTCGGTGGGCTTCGTCTCGATGACACGGCTGGCCATTTCGGTTTCGGTGAAGTGGCCGGGCTGCGTCGCCGCCATGCGGATGCCCGTCGTCTCGAGCACCGACTGGAAGGGGGTCACGTCCTTCGCCTTGAACCCGGGGGTGTTGGCGTTGGCGATGTTGCCTGCAACCACGCTCTGGCGGACGGCGAGCCATTCGGCCTGTTTCGTTGCCAGTTCAAACAGTTGTATCGGTTGCATGACAAGCTCCATCCTTGTTCGAGGCGAACCTACGGAGCCAATCTTGCGTCAGACTTGCTGTGCGGCGGTTTCCCGCCAACCGCCTGATTTCGTGGGAGAATAAATATCGCGAAGGAGGGAACCCTCCCTCTGCCCGCCGGCATCTCCCTGCGAGGGAGAGAAAGTCAGAGGCTTGCCCACCGTTCGAAATCGAATGCGTAAGGGTGCGGCAACGCCAGGCCCCTCCCCCCTTGTGGGGAGGGATTGGGAAGAAGGCTTCCCCCGCGCTCAGTTGCGCTTGATGACTTCGCCGTTCGAGGTCACGATGACCCAGGCGCCTTCGCGCTGTTCCAGCGTGGCAAGGCGGCTGTTGTCCGGCAGGATCGAGCCGACGCGCACGATATACATGCCACGGGCGTCCTCGATGAGCGCCCGGCCGTTCGCCACATGCATCAGGCGGAAGCCGGAGCTGACCGGCAGCGGCTGGTTAAGACCGGTTTCCACCGGGACGCCGAGCTTCTTCTCCGCGCCGAGGCTGGAGGTGGTGGCTGTCGCGACCGGGTCGAGGCTTACGGGCGCCGGATCCTTGTCTTCATCGACCATGGCGGCGGGCGAAACGCTCACCACCTGCTTGCCCGCCATTTCCGGCAGGTTGCGCGTCGTGCCCTTCCAGAGGGTCGGGACCGAGAACTTTTCCGGGTTGAGGAAAACGTACCACGGGAAGAAAGCCGCGCCCGCCGCCAGCATCACGCCGGTGCCCATGAGCAGCTTGTCCCCGAAGCTGTAGCCCCGCGCCCGCCCCGGCCGCCGCAGCGGCTGGATGGTTTCGTCCGCGTCGAAATCGGTCACTGTCATCCCCTTCGCATGGCCGGCGCACCGCCCTGCCCGGCCGCATTCTTCAGCGCGATCGCGAGATCGGCGAAGGCGTCGCCGGCGGGCCTTTCGCCCGGCGTCTGTTTCAGAACCTCGTAGATGATCGGCACCTGCTTGATCGCCATGTCGAGATCGGGATCGCCGCCGGGGCGATAACCGCCGATGAGGCGGAGGTCCCGCGTTTCCTCGAAGCGGTGGATGAGCGCCTTCAGCCGCGAGACCAGCTTTTCCTGATCCGGCGTCCAGGCCTTGCGGGCAAGACGCGAGATGGAGGCGAGCGGGTTGATCGGCGGATAGCGCCCCTCCTCGGCAAGGCTGCGCTCCAGCACGATATGGCCGTCGAGGATGCCGCGCGTCGAGTCGGCGATCGGGTCGTTGTGGTTGTCGCCATCGACGAGGATCGAGATGATCGCCGTGATCGTGCCGGTGCCTTCCGCGCCGGGGCCGGCGCGCTCCAGAAGACGCGGCAGCTCGGTGAAGACGGAGGCAGGATAGCCGCGCGCGATGGGCGGCTCGCCGGAGGCGGTCGCCACCTCGCGGATGGCATGGGCAAAGCGCGTCACGCTGTCGATGATCAGCAGCACGTTGTCGCCCTGGTCGCGATAGTGCTCGGCAATGGTGACCGCCGTCAGCGGCGCCATCTTGCGCAGCATCGGGCTCTCGTCGCTGGTCGCGACGACCGCGACGGACTTGGCGAGATTGTCGCCGAGCGTATCCTCGATGAATTCGCGCACTTCGCGGCCGCGCTCGCCGACCAGCGCGATCACCACCTTGTCGAAGGCGTCGGCCCTTGCCAGCATCGACAGCAGCGTCGACTTGCCGACACCGGAGCCGGCGAAGATGCCGAGGCGCTGGCCAAGGCAGAGCGGGGCGAAGATGTCGATGGCGCGCACGCCCGTATGGAAGCCCTTCTCGACACGCTTGCGCGTCATCGAGGGCGGCGCGGAATTGGAGATCGAGCGGCGCACGTCGCCCTGCACCAGCGGTCCGAGCCCGTCGATGGGCTCGCCCAGCGCGTTGATCGTGCGGCCGCACCAGGAAGAGGCCGGCGCGACGCGGAAGGCGCCCTTTCGGATGACCGTGTCGTGGATGCCGATCGGCTCGCCCGGCTCGATGGGGCAGACGACGACCGTTTCCGGTTCGACGCGCACCACCTCGCCGAGATGGACGCCCGTGGCGCTCTTGTGCGCCACGAACTCGCCGAGGCGCACATGGCGCGACAGGCCGCCGACCGTGTAGTTGCCGGCCGCGATGGTCTGCACATGGCCGCCATGGGCGACCGAGAATTCCGGCGTGGAATAGCGCCGCACGAGCCCCGCCAGCGCATTCATCATGCGCCCGCCCTCGGGCGTGCCTGCCGCTTTTCCGCCCTGTCCTTCCCCAGCGCCCGTCATCGCTTACTTGCTTCCGCCGAGGGTGCGAACCGCTTCGCTCATCGAATCCTCACTGCTGCGCGTCAGCGCGGCGATGTTCTCGAAGGCGCGCGTGACCTGAATGAGCTGCGTCATCTCGGCGATGGCGTTGACGTTCGATTCCTCGACATAGCCCTGCGCCACGCCCGCATCGACGCGGTCGGTCACCGGCTGCGGCGGGATGGTGGTGATGATGCCGCTGTTACCGGCGCGCACGAAGCCGCCGGAAAGGTCCGCCTCGAAGATGCCGAGCGCGGCGACCGGCCGGCCGTTCTGGTTGAGCTGGCCGTCAGCGCTGAGCGTGATGGAGCCGGCATTCGCATCGATCTGGATCGGGCCGCCGCCCGGATCGAGCACCGGATAGCCGTTCAGCGTGACGAGGTCGCCGGCATCCGTCAGGGTGAAGCGGCCATCGCGGGTGAGCGTCGGGCCGGAGGGCGTCTCGACCTGGAACCAGGCTTCGCCGCGGATCGCGAAATCGAGCGGGCCGCTGGTCTGCGTCAGGCCGCCGTTGCGGGTCGACAGGAATTCATCGCCCTGCGAGACGAAGGCGACGTCGGCGTTCTTCTGGTCGCTGACGACCTGGTTGAACTTGACCTCCGTCGCGCGAAAACCGACCGTGGTCGAGTTCGCGACGTTGTCGGCAAGGGTGGCCATGCGGCGGTCGAGCGCGATCTGGGACGAAAGCGATACATAGAGCCCGGTCTGCATCTCAGCGACCTCCGAGTTTCAGGTTGTTGATGGAAAGGAGAAGATCAGTCGAAATGCCGGTGACGCTCGACGACCTGAAGACCGTCAGCGGATCGTAGCTGCCCGAGGGATTTTCCAGCTCCCACATCGAGGTGAAGCGCTCGAGGAACTTGCCGACCTTGGACGGATCCTTGAAATCGGCGAGATCGAGCGCGTTTTCGTAATAGGCCGCCTGCCGGTCGACATCGGTGGCGGCGAATTCGGCCGGAAGCTGCAGGGCGGTGCGCACCACCTGCGCCAGCGCGTCGTCGGCGATGATCGAATAGCCGGAGGTGATGGAGGAGGCCATGCGCTCGAAATAGAGCGCCAGGCGCACGCCCGTATTGTCCTCGCCGGCGCTGACCTCCAGCGTCTCGCGGGCATATTTCTCGGCGACGCCCTTCTGGGCGCGGTCGAAGGTGGTGGCGAGCTCGCCATGGCGCGCGAAGTTCAGCGATTCCGCCAGTTCCTTGTAGCGGCTGTCGGAGAGCTTGTTGGCGAAGGCGTCCTTGTCGTCGACACCCTCGGTCAGCACCTTGCGCATGAAGGCCTTGGCATAGGCCATGTCCTCCAGGCCATGCGCCTTCATCACGTAGTTATAGAGCCTGTCGTCGGCGAAGAAGGCGTCGATCGACTTTATGCCACCGATCCTGGAGAGGTAATATTCCGTCTCGCGCTTGACGTCCGGCTGCTCCGAAACGCGCTTCAGCGACGTCGGGAGGTCGGCGGAAATCAGCTTGTAGCTCGCATAGGTGGTGGTCACGATAGGCTGCCGATCAGGTTCGAAAAGACATGGATGTCCGTTTTGAACCACGATCTTCGGGGCTTTTGCTTGCGCGAACCTGATCCGTTAACCCGCCGTAAGGTACAGCTTCACGCAAGGCTGGAACCGTATCCCGGAACGGTCAGAATTGTGTCGGGACACCTGCGCTCATGAACATCATTATCGGTCTCATCGTCACCGTCGGCTGCGTCTTGGGCGGCTTCATGGCCATGGGCGGGCACGTCGACGTGCTCATGCAGCCATTCGAACTCATGATCATCGGCGGCGCCGGCGTCGGCGGCTTCATCGTGGCGAACACGATGAAGGTGATCAAGGAAACCGGCAAGGCGCTGGGCGAGGCCTTCAAGCACAAGGTGCCGAAGGAACGCGACTACCTCGATACGCTCGGCGTGCTCTACAGCCTGATGCGGGACCTGCGCACCAAGTCGCGCAACGAGATCGAAGCGCATATCGACAACCCGGAAGAATCGCCGATCTTCCAGTCCGCGCCGACCGTGCTGAAGAACAAGGAACTCACCGCCTTCATCTGCGACTATGTCCGCCTCATCATCATCGGCAATGCCCGCTCTCACGAGATCGAGGCGCTGATGGACGAGGAGATCCAGACGATCACGCGCGACAAGATGAAGCCCTACCACGCCATGACCACGATGGGCGACGCCTTCCCGGCCATCGGCATCATCGCCGCCGTTCTCGGGGTCATCAAGGCGATGAGCAAGATCAACGAATCGCCGGAAGTCCTCGGCGGCCTCATCGGCTCGGCGCTCGTCGGCACCATGCTCGGCATCTTCCTGTCCTACTCGGTGGTCGCGCCGATCACCGCCAACATCAAGGCCGTGCGCGAAAAGCAGAACCGCCTCTACGTCATCGTCAAGCAAACGCTGCTGGCCTACATGAACGGCTCCGTGCCGCAGGTGGCGCTGGAATACGGCCGCAAGACCATCTCTTCCTACGAGCGCCCGTCGATCGACGCGGTGGAGCAGGAAATGATGAATCCCGGCGGCGGCGGCGATTCGAAGGCGGCCTAAGAGATGAGCGCAGCAACCGTGACGTCCCTTCCCACCATGGATCCCGTCGTCCTCGCACGGCTGACCGGCCGGCTCGGCGACCAGGCCACGGTCTCCCGGCTCTGCGCCAGCCTCGGCGAGGTCTTCGCCGAATTCCTGCCCGACATGCTGGAAAGCGAGCTCGGCTTCGAGGTCGCGGTTTCCTATGCCGGCTTCGTCACCGGAAAATATGCCGAGGTCACCCAGGGGCTCGGCGGCGCCATGGCCTTCTGCGATGCGTCGCTGCGCGACTGGTGCGACCGCTTCACGCTGATCTGCGACAGCCCGCTGATCATCACGCTGGTCGAGAACATGCTCGGCGCGCTCAGCGATGCCGTCGAGGATCCCGAGCCGCGCCCGCTCTCCAAGATCGAACTGGACGTCGCGGCCATGATGTTCGACCGGATCTCCGGCGTGCTGAAGACCGCCGTCAACGGCGCGAACGGCTTCGAGCCCTTCCTCGGCCCGGCGCACAATGCGGAAATCCGCAAGTCGGCGGAGGACGGTTCCGACGAGGACTTCGTCGCCATGATCAACATGGCAGTCGGCATCGGCCCGGTCCTCTCGACCTTCCATGTCGTCGTGCCGCAGAGCGTGCTGCTGAAATCGGTCATCACCGCGCCGAAGCCGGCCAATGCGGCCAGGACCCGCGTCGAATGGAGCGAGCAGCTCGGCGAGCAGGTCCGCCGCTCCAAGGTGACGCTGGAAGCGCGCATCCGCCTCGAGGCGCAGACGCTGGACACGATCAGCCGCCTGCAGGCGGGCGACATCATCCCGTTCAACGAGGCGGGCGACGTGCGCGTTGAGGTCAATGCGAACGGCCGCAACCTCTATGTCTGCGAATTCGGCCGCTCGGGCGCCCGCTACACGGTTCGCGTCAAGGATACCTACGGCTCGGAGGAAGAGCTTCTCCAGCACATCATCGGATAGTTTTGCGGATGAAGCCTGCGGGGCGGCACGCCTCAGGCAAGTTTCGAATGGAATAGTGGTCTTATGGCACCGAAGAAAACACCCATCGCTGACGACATCATGTCTTCCATCAACGCAGGCGACCAGGAACTGGAGCAGGCGATCGACGACCTGCGCGGCGTTCTTCAGAAGGATGCTTCGGGCGCAGACGCGGCCGCGGAGGACGATCCGCTGGCCGCATTCGGCGGCGATTTCGGCGGCAGCACGGATTTCAGCGCCGGCAGCGATTTCGGCGGCGGCGCGGCCACGTCGGATTTCGGCGCGGATACCAGCTTCGGCGGTTCGGACTTCGGCGGCGGCGCCGATTTCTCCGAGAGCCTCGGCGAGGCGCCGCGTCCGGGCAGCGCGATGGAGTCCAACATGGACCTCATCATGGACATCCCGATCGATCTGCAGATCGTCCTCGGCTCCTCGCAGATGCAGGTCTCCAGCCTGATGAACCTCAGCGAGGGCGCCACCATCGCACTCGACCGCCGTATCGGCGAGCCGGTCGAGGTCATGGTCAACGGCCGGGTGATCGGTCGCGGCGAGATCACCGTTCTTGAAAACGACGACACCCGCTTCGGGGTCAAGCTCATCGAAGTAAAGAGTACACGCAAAATCTGACGACCGGTTAGGTCTCAGGGAGATGAATCCATGATGGATTTCGAAAATTTCGGTACGTCCACGGCGGTCGGGACACCGCTTTCGCAGGTCGAGAAGGCAGCAGCCGTCCTTCTCGCCATGGGCAAGGGCGTCGCCGGCAAGCTGCTGAAATATTTCACCCAGAGCGAATTGCAGCAGATCATCGCAGCCGCGCAGAACCTGCGCGCCATCCCCCCTCATGAGCTGATCGACCTCGTCAACGAGTTCGAGGACCTGTTCACCGAGGGCGCGGGCCTGATGGACAACGCCAAGATGATGGAAGGCATCCTCGAGGAGGGCCTGACGCCCGACGAGGTGGACGGCCTGCTCGGCCGCCGCGCGGCCTTCCAGGCTTTCGAGACGACGATCTGGGACCGCCTGCAGGACGCCGACCCGGTCTTCGTTTCGCAGTTCCTGCTCAACGAGCACCCGCAGACCATCGCCTATATTCTCTCGATGATGCCCTCGTCCTTCGGCGCCAAGGTGCTTCTGGAGATTCCGGAGGCCCATCGTGCAGATATCATCAACCGTACCGTCAACCTGAAGGACGCGAGCCCCAAGGCCACCGCGATCGTCGAGGCGCGCGTCATCGAGATGATCAACGCGCTGGATGCGGACCGCAACTCTATCGGCACGAACAAGGTCGCCGACCTCATGAACGAGCTGGAGAAGTCGCAGGTCGACGAGATGCTCGCCTCGCTCGAAACGGTCTCGACCGAATCGGTCAAGAAGGTGCGCCCGAAGATCTTCCTCTTCGAGGACGTGCTCTTCATGCCGCAGAGAAGCCGGGTGTCGCTGTTCAACGACGTGTCGGGCGACATCATCACGGCGGCGCTGCGCGGCGCCTCGATGGAACTGCGCGAGGCTGTCCTCTCCTCGATCGGCGCGCGCCAGCGCCGCATGATCGAATCGGATCTCGCCGCCGGCGACCAGGGCGTCAATCCGCGCGAGGTGGCGATTGCCCGCCGCTCGATCACGCAGGAAGCCATCCGCCTCGCCGCCGCCGGACAAATCCAGTTGAAGGAGAAGGAAGAGGCGCAGCAGGCTGCCTGATCCTTCTTGACACGATAGTGCCGCAGGCGGAGCGTATTTCCGGCCCGAATCTCCAGACAGGCGGTTCGGGCCGTTTGCTTTCGGCCGGAGCCTCCTGCCGGAATTGCCCTGGAGCGCGACGTGTCGGACGACGACAAGGACAGTAAAACAGAACTCCCGACAGAGAAGAAGATTCGCGATGCGATGGAAAAGGGCAACACGCCCTTCTCGCGCGAGATCACGATCTTCGCCTCGACGCTGGCGATCTACCTCTTCCTGGTCTTCTTCCTGCCGGGCGGCATCGCGCGGATGAGCGAGACGCTGCGCGATTTCTTCGAGCAGCCGGAGGCCTGGAACCTCAAGACCGGCACGGACGTCATCGCCATCTTCCGCCATCTCGGCTGGGAGGCCGGCGCGCTACTGATGCCGATCCTCCTGATGATGATGATCTTCGGCATCGCCTCGTCGGTCTTCCAGAACCTGCCGAGCCCGGTCTTGGAGCGCGTGCGCCCGCAGATCAGCCGGCTGAGCCCGATGAAGGGCCTCGGCCGCCTCTTCGGCAAGCAGGGCCTCGTCGAATTCGGCAAGTCTCTGATCAAGATCCTGCTGGTGTCGCTGGTCGTGGCGATCGCCATGCGCGGCAACTATTTCGCCTCGCTCGACACGATGTTCTCCGAGCCGCAGGCGCTGCTCTACATGATGACGACGGACATCAACAAGGTCCTCCTCATCATCCTCTTCGCCACCGCCCTCATCGCCGCCATCGACTTCGCCTGGACGCGCCATCACTGGTTCACCGAACTCATGATGACGAAGCAGGAGGTGAAGGAGGAAATGAAGCAGGCCCAGGGCGACCCGATCGTCAAGGCCCGCATGCGCTCGATCCAGCGCGACCGCATCCGTCGCCGCATGATGACCGCCGTGCCGCGCGCGACCCTCGTCATCGCCAACCCGACCCACTTCGCCGTGGCGCTGCGCTATGTGCGCGAGGAAGGCGATGCCCCTGTGGTCGTCGCCAAGGGCCAGGACCTCATCGCGCTCAAGATTCGCGAGCTCGCGGAGGAGAACGGCATTCCCGTTTTCGAGGATCCGCCGCTCGCACGCTCAATGTTTGCGCAAGTCTCGGTGGATAGTGTCATTCCGCCGGTGTTCTACAAGGCCGTGGCGGAGCTGATTCACCGGGTTTACGCAGCCTCGCCCCAGACCAGACGGGTAAACTAGATCCGATGAGAAAATGCACCTATTCCGCCGAGCGCGAGAAGATTGTCGCAGAAGCAATCTGCCCGGTCGCCACCGAGCTGAGACTGCTCGACGCGGCCGATCTCGTCTCGCTGTTGCGTTTCGAGTGCTACGGTAACCTGGCCGACCTGGTCTCCTCGGCGGCCGAACTCTATTTCCTGCCCGGTACGGTCAATTTCGGCGCCGGCGGCGACTATCGCCTCGACTGGGACACGGAGCCGGAAGTGACGCTAGACATGGAGCTGCGCCCGCAGGGCGTGACGGTCTATGCCAAGCTGATGCTGCAGAAGGACAAGGCGGGCGTCGAGGTCACCCATGTCGCCTTCAACGATCCGGCCGCCGATCCCGACGACAACACGGCCTTCCTGCGCAGGAGCCTTGCCGAGGCGCGCTATGTGACATCCGGCTCGGCGCCGCAGCACGCGCATTGAGCGCCGAAGACGGCCGGTTCGCCGGCCGTCCCCTCCCCTGTCAGGTAATATAGCCGAGGCGGATCGCCTTCGCGATCGCCTGGATGCGGTTGACGGCGTCGAGCTTCGTCGTCGCCGTGCCGAGATAGGCGTTCACCGTATGCACGGAGAGGCCCATCTTTTCCGCGATCGCCTCTGAGATGCAGCCGTCGCCGGCCATCTGGAGGCAGGCTATCTCGCGCTCGCTGAGCGAGGCGGAGGGCGCCAGCTTGCGCTCCTCGCCGGCCAGCATGTCGATCAGCACCTGGCAGCTCTTCATGTGCATGTCGATGATGAGATCGGCGGCCGGCGCGATGAAGGTACCGAGGAAGAGGACATAGCCGTTGCCATGCGCGCCGAGGCGGACCGGGAACGCCATGCCCGACCAGGGCAGGAGACGCGCGGGAAGGCGCGCCACGAAAGGATCGGCGGCCGCCTCGATAAACTGGCTGTCGCCCGCCCCTTCCCAGATCAGCGGCAGCATGGAGGCTTCGAGATGCGCGAGCATCGTCTGCCCGTAGGCTTCCAGCAGCAGGCGGGCATTGCCCTCCACGTCGCTCGCCCAGTTGTGCAGCGAAAGCGCCAGCTTGCGGGCGGACGGCAGGCCCTGGCCGCTGAGACGCAGGACCGCGAATTGCTCGGCTCCGAGGATCGTCTGCATTACCAGGAGGCGCGACACGAAATCCGCGGCGCTCGCGCTCTTCTGGGGACGCGCGATGCGGATCTCTGGCTCCGCTGCAGCGGGAGCGGAAAACTGACCGGCCATCCGTCCCTCCTCAGACCAGGTTGTTGCGAACGGCCCAGGCGATCGCTTCCGATCGCGTCCTGGTGGCCGTCTTGCGCATCACGCTGGTGATGTAGTTGTTGATCGTGTTGCGGGAGATGCCGAGGATGACGGCGATCTCGTCGCTCGTCTTGCCTTCGGCGATCCAGTAGAGGCATTCGATCTCGCGGTCCGTCAGCTCCATCTCCCGGTCATGCCGCAGGATCGCGCCGCGGCAGCAGACGCTGGCGAAATAGCCGGTCATGACGCCGACATCGCGCAGCTTGCTCTGGGAGAGGATGAAATGCTCCGGGAAGAGGAGCAGCAGCGACATGCGCACCCGCCCGACATGGAAGGCGATGACGCAATATTCCCGGCTGATGCCGGCCGGCACCGCCACATCGTCGGCAAGATGGCTGAAACTCGGCTTCAGCAGCGTCAGGCACTTGTCCAGCTCGCTCATGCGTGACTGGCGGACGACGATGGCGCTCGCGATGTTGCGCACCAGGTCGAACGGCCAGTCGGATGCGACCACGGCCTCGAGCCCCGCTTCGGGCGACACGTCGTGACGGACGAGGAAATAATGCGAGGCGCTCACATAATCGGTCAGCGCCTTCAGGCCGGCGGAAAGGCCGGCGCGGCCCGCGCAGCGCGCGAGATGTTGAACCAGCAGTTCACGCGCACTCTTACGCTCACCTGACTCGGCAGAGAATCCATAGGATTCCCAGGCCGCGACATCCGGCCGGATCGATTCCATGATAGCCCCCTGTTCCAATTCCAAGCGGAGATCCTGCCTCCCTTCCGCCAAAGATCTGGAACCGTCCAAACCCCTCTCCGGTCAGGCCGCATCGGCAAGAATCACCAAACGAATCAGTGACTAAAGTGTACATCTCCCCTCGCTAAAAACCACGGCATCTTCTCGGGATTTACTTTCGCCGGCTTCTGTGAGTCGGCCCGATGCAAGTGATTTGCCTCACAGCGTGCGAATGTCGGCCGCGCCGGGCAGCGTCGGTTAAATTCTTGTTAACCATGAGATATTTGAAGAAGCGCCCGGCAATCAGCCACATGAGCGACCGCTCATGCGCGTAAAATTGCAGGTCGGGTGCGACGGCGCGCAACGGCCAGAAGCGTGAAATTTTTTCCAAGCCCACGCCGCCATGAACGTCATTTTCTTTCGGCACCGATCAATTGCGAAGGAATTGCTGCAACTGGATTGAACGGGCGTTGCCGAAAAGCGACACCCCTACCGAAAAGTCGGACTTTTCCGGACACCAAAACGAAAGACGCGGCCGTTTCCGGCCGCGTCCCGAATGTCTTGCTTCGTGGGGAGCCGTCAGGCGGCTTCCTTCTCCACCGCCCATTTGCGCAGGATCTTGGCGGCGCGCTCCTCGCTGATCTCGACCATGCGGCTGAGGCGGCGCTCCGGGCCTTCCTTGACGCGGCGGTTGAAGGAACCGTCGCCATCGTCGCCGGCATTGAGCAGGTCGTCCGTGCTGTCGAAGCCGAAGTCCGCCCCGAAGCCGTCCATGAGCGTCGCCCCGGGGCCGCCGATGCCGCCGGCCGGCGAGAAGTCGGGGAGCTCGAGGCCCGCCGCATCGCTTTCCAGCGCACCGGCCGCGGCGCCGCCGCCGGTGACGGAGCGAACCGCCGGGCGAAGGCCGAACCAGACGACGAGGACGGCGACGGCGACGAAGGCGAGCGCATTGATGATGCCGCCGATATTGCGCGTCAGCGTCTCCACGAAGCCAGGGCCCGGCACCGCATCGTTCAGGAGCTGGTGGTCGAGGAATTCCATGGCGGTGATCGTCACGACGTCGCCGCGGTCCGGGTTGAGCCCGGCGGCGGAGGAGACGATCTTCTGCATGTCGGCGATATAGGCGTCGATCTTCGCCTGGTCGGCCGGCTCGCCGACCATGGCGGCGACACGGGCGCGGTTCACCACGACGGCGACGGAGAGCTTCTCGACCGCGAAGCCGTTGCGGACGGTGGCGACCGTCTTGCTGTTGATCTCGTAGTTGGTCTGCTCTTCCTTCTTGTCCGCCTCGTCGCTCGACTGCGGGCCGTTGCCGTCGCCCTTGGGACCGCCCTGCGGAATGTTCTGCTCGACGGTCGCCGCCTTGTTCGAGGCGTGCTGGCTGGACTTCTGGCTCTCCCGGGTCACGCGGACGGAGCGTTCCACGCGCGATTCCGGATCGTAGACCGTTTCCTGGATCTGCTGCGTGTCTGTGTTGAGGGCGGCGGTGACGCTGGCGCGGAAATTGTCCATGCCGAGGAAGGGCGCGAGCGCCTTCTCGATATTGCGCTCGATCTCGCCCTGCACGGTCTGCACCGTGTTCAGCGAGCGGTTGAGCTGGCCGTTTTCCGGATCGTCGCCGGAGGCGAGGAGCTGGCCGGCGGAATCGAGGATCGTCACGCCGTCGACCTCAAGCCCCGGAACGGAGGCGGCGACGAGGTGGCGGATGGCGGCGGCCGATTCACGGCCGGCCTGCGCGCTGGCGCGGATCATGACGGAGGCCGTCGGCACCTGGTCGGCCCTGCGGAAATTGCCGCGCTCCGGCATCACGACATGGACGCGGGCGGCGGCGATGCCGTTGATCTGCTGGATGGTGCGGGCGATCTCGCCCTCGAGGGCCCGGATGCGAGTCACCTCCTGCATGAAGGAGGTGAGGCCGAGCGAGCCGACCTTGTCGAAGAGCTCGTAGCCGGCATTGGCGCTGCTCGGCAGGCCGCGCTCGGCGAGATAGAGCCGTGCCTTGCCGGTCTGGCCGACGGGAACGGCGATGCTCGATCCGTCCGTTCCGTTGTTGAAGTCGATATTGCCCTCGGCGAGCGCCAGGCCGATCTGGTTCAGGTCGGCCTTTTCCAGCCCGACATAGAGCGTCTCGTAGGCGGGCTTGTTCACGAGGATCCCGGCGGCGAGCACGAGACCGATCGACACGACGGCGGCTCCCGCCAGCATCGCGAGTTTCGCCTGCCCCAGCGATGCCAGGTTCTTGTAGACTTTCGTCAACTGTTCCAACAGATTCATTCTGTTCCCGCACGGACTAGTCGCCTGGACACCGGACTACCATGCCGGCGCGATCAGACGCATTTTCAATCTCGTGAGATAGAGCCGGCACATTTCCGCACGCGCCGACCTGCCCCATGGAATACGCGGACCTGACTGATCCGGGCCGGAAACTAGACCGTGAAACTTGCGCGAGCATTTCGTGCCACGAAGGAAGAGCGGGCGGGCGAACGCAAAACGGCGCCCCGAGGGCGCCGCCGGACAGATCGTGTTTTTATCGAGTTCTCTCAGAAGGCCTCGAAATCGCCGGCCGCCTTGCCGATCGGCTGGGAATGGCCGTGGCGCATGCCGTTGCTCAGCGCCTTCTGCATGTCGGCAAGCTTCACCAGGTTCAGCGCCGTGGTGACGTCGACGACCCAGTTTTCGGGAATGCTGGCGGTGATCGTGTCGATGAACTCGGCAAGGCCGCGCGTCTTCTGGACGGCAAGGTCGATGCCCTGCATCACCATCATGCGCTCATTGGCGTGTTCGGCTGTGTCCCCGTGCACGGCCGCGAGCTGCGGCTCGATGCGCTCGATCAGGTAGGCGACGTCGTGCAGTTCGGACACGATTCGCATCAGGACATCCGGAAGGGCTTCCTCCATGGCGGTCGCGGCACTCAGATAGTCGGCTTGCATGGATTACCCTTTTTCCCGTACGGCCGGCGAAGGCCGGCAACGCAATACAGTTCGTACTTTTTTCCTCGCGGCGAAGACGCCGCTCAGAAGAATTCGATCGAGCTCTCGACGGGCTTTGCAGGGCGGACCGGTCGCTGTTCCAGCGCCACCGTCTTCTGCGTCTCGACGCCCGTCAGGGCATATTGCCGGGCCCGGCCGCTCGACGGCCAGTATTCCAGCTTGCGCCCGTGCTCGCCGCCGGTGCTCTCGCCCACGATGCGGATGCCTTCGTCCATCAGGAACTGGCGCGCGAAGAGCGCGTTCTGCTCGCCGACATTGGAAAAGCGCGCGATCGTCCTCGCCCCGCCGAAGATCTTCGCCTCCAGCCGGTCGCGGCGCGCGCCCTGCTTCAGGAGGCCGTTGATCAGGAGCTCCATCAGATGAACGCCGTAGCGCGTGGCATCGCCCCCCGAGGCGAGCGCCTCGGCAGAGCCGGGCAGCAGGAAGTGGTTCATGCCACCGACGCCAAGGACCGGGTCGCGCATGCAGGCGGCCACGCACGAGCCGAGAATGGTGGTGAGCACCACATCCGGATCGTTGACGACCTTGTACTCGCCCTGAATGACATGGACGCGGCGCGCCCCGGCGTCTGATGTCATTTCAATGCCCCGAACACGGCTTCGATGGCTGCCTTCATCTTCTCGATGGTGAAGGGCTTGGCCAGGACGTTGTTCGCGCCGAGCGCCGCCGCCTTCTGCACCAGCGCGCGGTCGCCCTGCGCCGTCAGGATGATGAAGGCCGCCTTCTTGGTGTTCGGGTTGGACCGAACCGCCTGAAGGAACTCGATGCCATCCATCTTCGGCATGTTAAAGTCGGAGATGACGAGGTGGTGCGGCTGCTGGGTCATGATGGCCATGCCCTGCGCGCCGTCGCCGGCCGCGGTAATCTGCTTGAAGCCGAGCTGCTGCAGGGCGTCACCCAGCAGCAGGCGGCTCGTCACCTGGTCGTCAACGATGAGTACTTTGATTTTTTCAGCGATAGACATTATTCGCTCCCTTCTCTACGGGCCGCAGTGATCTTCAAGATTTCCTCCCCTATGGAGGAGAGCGGAAACTGGTGCTCGACGGCGCCCAGCTCGAAAGCCACTCTCGGCATTCCATATACGATGCAGGTTTTTTCGTTCTGGCCGATGGTTCGCGCCCCTGCATGACGCATCTTCAGCAAGCCCGCCGCCCCGTCCCGGCCCATGCCGGTGAGGATGACGCCGACGGCATTGCGCCCGGCAAGTTCCGCAACCGAATCGAACAGCACGTCGACCGAAGGCCGATGACCGTTGACCGGATCCCGATCCAGCAGCCGGCAGCAGGGCGCGTGCGGATTGGCGACCTGGAGATGACGGTCGCCGCCCGGCGCCAGATAGATCTTGCCGATCTCCAGCCGTGCACCGTCCCTCGCTTCCTCCACGACCGGCGCGCAGAGGCGGTTCAGCCGCTCGGCGAAGCTTTTCGTGAAGGTCGGCGGCATGTGCTGCGTGATGACCGTCGGCGGGCAGTTGACCGGGAACTTCTGCAGGACCGCGATCAGCGCTTCCACGCCGCCCGTCGAGGCGCCGATGGCGACGATCCGCCGGCCCGGCTTGTAGCTTGCCGCCGCGTTCATGTTGGCGACGGTCGGCGCGAGCGGCGGCACGTCGGTGCGGATGAAACGACGCTGCGAGCGGGCGGCCGCCTTCACCTTCTCGGCAAGGTCGCCGAAGGGACGGGCGTCGCCCGGCTGCGGCTTGCCGACGCAATCGAAGGCGCCGATCTCCAGCGCCATCAGCGAGGCCTCGGCGCCGCGATGGGTGAGCGTCGAGACCATGATGACCGGCATGGGCCTCAGCCGCATGATCTTGTCGAGGAATTCGAGCCCGTTCATGTTCGGCATCTCGATATCCAGCGTCACGACGTCCGGATTGAGTTGCTTGATCGCGTTGCGGGCTTCCATGGCATCGCCCGCCTGCCCGACGACATTGACGTCCGGGTCGGCATTGAGCACGGCCGTGATCAGGCCGCGCATGGTCGGCGAATCGTCGACGACGAGGACGCGCGCGGGTGCCATCATGCGCCCCTCCTGTGCTTGCCGGTATAGCGGTAGGTGGTGATGCCGATATTGTCGAACTGGTGCTTGGCCTCGCCCGAGACGCGCTCGGAATGGCCGATATAGAGGTGGCCGTTCTCGCCGAGCATGCCGGCGAAGCGCGACCAGATCTTCATCTGCGTCGGCTCGTCGAAATAGATGACGACGTTGCGGCAGAAGATGACGTCGAACGGGCCCTTGAACGGCCACTGGGCCATCAGGTTCAGTTCGTTGAAGGTGATGAGCCGCTTCACCCGGTCGTCGATCTGCCATTTCTGCCGGCCGCCGCTCTCGCTCTCGCGAAAGAACTGCTTGCGCATGGCGGGGCTGACGGTTTCGAGCGCGGTCGCGTCATAGGCGCCGGCGCGGGCGATGGCGAGGATCTTCGGGTCGATATCCGTCGCGAGGATGCGGAAATCGTAATCCGCAACGTTCGGCATCAGCGACAGCACAGTGAGCGCGATGGAATAGGGTTCCTGCCCGTCGGAACAGGCCGCCGACCAGATGCGCACGCGCCCGCCGTTGCGGGCTCGGGCCAGAAGCTCCGGCAGGACGTCGGTGCGCATATGGTCGAAATGGTGGTTCTCGCGGAAGAAGCGCGTGAAGTTCGTCGTCAGGTGCGACAGCATCTCGCGGCGCGCGGCGGCGCCCGCCGGCGAGGAGACGAGCGTGCAATAATCCCGGAAGCCCTTGAGGCCGAGCTGGCGGATGTGCTTGGACAGGCGCGAATAGACGAGCGAGGCCTTGGTCTCGTTGAGATAGATGCCCGCATCCGCATAGATCATGGCCGCGATCTCGGAGAGGTCCCGGCGCGTCAGCGGGTATTCGCCGCTCGCCAGGCACTCGTCCGGAGATTGTCTGACATCGATGGCCGGGGAATAGGTCATGCGGCTTCGCTTTCCGTATGCGGGAACAGGGAGTCCAGTTCGATCAGGCAGATCATGCGGCCCTCGATGGCGAGGATGCCGCGCGCATAAGCCTTCTCGACCTCGTTCGCGATATCCGGCGTCGGCTGGATATTCTCGGGGGTCACGGTCAGGATGTCGGAGACCGCATCGACCAGCAGGCCCACCACCTTCGGCCCGACCTGGGCGACGATGATGACGTGGCGCACCGTCGGCTCGGCCGGCTTCATGCCGAGGCGAAGCGACATGTCGACGATCGGCAGCACGACGCCGCGCAGGTTGATCACGCCCAGCACGTAGGAGGGCGCATGCGGCATCGGCGTCGCCTGGGTCCATCCGCGGATTTCCCTGACCGACATGATGTTCACGCAGAACTCCTGGTCGCCGATCCGAAAGGCGATCAGTTCGCGTCCGTGGGTGAGAGTCTTGACCGCATTCGTCATGGCTTAACCGGTGGCAGCAAGCGAGATGTCTTGTTTCAGGGACTGGCCGCGCGAGGCGGCGACGACCGCATCGACGTCCAGGATGAGGGCGACGCGCCCGTCACCGAGAATGGTGGCGGCGGCGATGCCCGGGACGTGGGTGTAGTTCGCCTCCAGGCTCTTGATGACGACCTGGCGCTGGCCCTGGATCGCATCGACCATGAGGGCACGCTGGCCGCCGCCTTCCGATTCGACGAGGAGCGCGACGCCGTCCATCGGGTTGGCCTGCGTGTTGCGGAAGTTGAGGATCCGGCCGACATCCACCAGCGGGCAGAACGAGTTGCGGATCGAGATGAGCCGCTGCGAGGCGCCGAAGGAATGGATGGCAGAGGCTTCCGGCTGCAGCGTTTCGACGATGGCCGTCAGCGGCACGACGAGCGTCTGGCCGGCGACCGTGACCACCATGCCGTCGAGGACGGCGAGCGTCAGCGGCAGGCTCATGGTGAAGACGGAGCCCTGCCCCGGCTTGGACGAGATCGAGATGCGACCGCCGAGCGCCTGGATCGAGCGCTTGACGACGTCCATGCCGACGCCGCGGCCGGACAGGTCCGAGACCTTGTCGGCGGTAGAGAAGCCGGCGTGGAAGATCAGGTTGTCGATCTCCTCGTCCGACAGGTTCGCATCGGCCGCGATCAGGTCGTTGTCGATGGCCTTCTGGCGCACCTTCTCGCGGTTGATGCCGGCGCCGTCGTCGGCCAGCTCGATGACGATGCGGCCCGAGCGGTGCTTTGCCGTGAGGCGGACGGTGCCTTCCGGGTTCTTGCCGAGGGCTTCGCGCTTCTCCGGCATTTCGAGGCCGTGGTCGACCGCGTTGCGGATCATGTGCGTCAGCGGCTCGGCGAGCTTGTCGATGACGGTCTTGTCGACTTCGGTGTTCTCGCCTTCGGTGATGAGGCGGACCGACTTGCCGGTGATGTCGGCGATTTCGCGGACGGTGCGGGCCATGCGCTGGAAGACCGGCTTGACCGGCTGCGCGCGGATCGCCATCACCGAATCCTGGATCTCGCGGGTGAGCTGCTGGAGCTCCTCGAGGCCCATATTGATGGAGGACGTGCCGTTCGTGTCGTTCTCGACCACGCTCTGCGAAAGCATCGCCTGGTTGATGACGAGTTCGCCGACGAGGTTGATCAGGCGGTCGACGCGGTCGAGATCGACGCGGATTGTCTGGCCTGCAGCGGCGGCCTGGTTCGCCTGCGCGGCGCTGGCGGCCGAGGCGGCGGCAGCGGCCTTGGCGTTTTCCGCGGCGCGGCTTGCAACCTGTGCGACCTTGGTGGCGGTTTCGGCGGCGGCGACGGCAGCAGCGGCATCGCTTTCGATGACGGCCGGCTCATCGGCTGCGGCAGCGCCACCGTCGTCGAGCATGGAAAGGTCGAAGGGGACGGGCTGCATCGGCAGCTCCTCGTCACCGGTCGCCTCACTGACCACGTCTTCCTCGATGGTCTGGATATCGAGGTCGCAGTCCCATTCGGCGAATTCGAAGACGGAGCGCACGCCGTCCTCGCCCTTGTCGGTCGTCACCGAGATCTTCCAGGAGAAATAGGCTTCCTCCGGGTTCATCTTGTCGAGCGTCGGCAGGGCGTCCATGTCGCAATAGACGCTCATCTCGCCGAGGCGGGAAACGTCGCGCAGCAGGAGGACGGCTTCGTTGCCCTTGGCGTAGAGGTCCTTCTTCGGCTTGAACGCGACCTGGACGGTCGGCACGTAATGGTCGGCCGGCTCCTCGTCGAAATCGCCGAAGGAGAAGGGGATCGGCTGGAAGCCTTCGTCGTTGACCGGCGGCTGCTCCACCACGGGCGCCGGCGCGGCGGCCTTGGGGGCTGCGGCAAGCTTCGGCGCGGGCTCGGCGGCGGCGGGCGCCTCGCCGTGGGCCAGCGCTTCCAGCTCGCGGATCAGGGTGCGGCTGCGCGATTCGTCGACGCTTCCGCCGTCGCGCGCCGCATTGGTGAGGTCCGCCAGCACGTCGGCGGACTTCAGCATGACCTTCAGGACGTCCTGTGTCGGCTCCAGCTTGTTGGATCGAACGCAATCCAGTGTCGTCTCGAACACATGGGCGAAGGAGACGAGATCATCGAGACCGAATGCACCGGCGCCGCCCTTGATCGAGTGGACGGCACGGAACACGGCATTGACCGTTTCGGGGTCGCGATCACCGTCGTTCAGCTTCAAGAGACCGGATTCCAGTTCCGCGAGCTGCTCCTCGCACTCCTGGAAGAAGATCTCTTTGATTTCGTTCATATCCATCGGGAGAATCCTGGATTTAGGCGGTTACGCGCTCGATTGCGTCGATCAGCTTGGTCGGATCGAAGGGCTTGACGATCCAGCCCGTCGCACCGGCCTGGCGGGCGCGGTTCTTCTTCTCGGCGTCGCTCTCGGTGGTGAGGACGAGGATCGGGATCGCCCGGTACTTCTCGTTGCGGCGCACGCCCTCGATGAAGCCGAAGCCGTCGAGGCGCGGCATATTGATGTCGGTGACGATGACATCCGGGTTCGCGTTTTCCAGCACTTCCAGGCCCTCGATGCCGTCTTCGGCCTGGATGGTCTCGAAGCCCGCATTATTGAGGGTGACCAGCAGCATGTTCCGGATCGTCCGGGAATCGTCCACGGTCAGGACTTTCTTCTTCATTGCCTAGCCTCCTGTGCCAGCAAGTGATCGATGTTCACGCCGATGAGTTGCAGCGTCTTGATGAAAGGGTCGGACACCTTGTTGAAGGTGAAGGGCTGCCTGTCCTCTTCCCAGCTTTTGGCGCCCGCCATCAGAACCTGGGCGCAGAGCGCGCCGACCCGCTCGACCGCCGAGGCGTCGATGACGAGCGGATTGCCCTTGAGGCTCATGAGCTGCGCGTGCAGGGCCGAGGCCTCGTTGAGATCGAGAACGGGGGCAAGGCTTAGACTTTTCTGAGCGGCTTTCTTGCTCGCCATTAGGGTGTTCCTTGTCTGCGTCTGTCCAAAATCGTCTTGGCCGCGGGCGGCTGGCTTCCGTCGGAAAGCCGGCTGCGCGCCGTCGAGAACCAGTGCCGGGGCCGCCTTTCGACCATCTCAGCCTCCAAAGCCGGCGGCGCGCGCCGTCAGGAAATCGAGAGGAGAGGCCGGCGTCTCAATCCGCTCGGGCACGGCGCGCGCGGCGGGCCGGGCCGGGCGCGGATCGCGCTGGGCGAGGTGGAATTCCCGCACCGTGCGGCCGAGTTCGAGAATGACCGTCTGGAGATCGCCGCCCATCGCGCCAACGCGGCCGGCGTCCGTGGCATCGGCCTCCAGCGCGCGGCCGGTCCGGCCGATCTCGGCGGTAACGCCTTCCAGTCCTTCGGCGTCGGCGGCGCTTTCGCGCGCGATGCCGGTGATGGCCTCGTTGATGCCCTCGACCTGGCGAACGATGTTGCCGATCGCATCCTGGGTGCGGTGGACATGCTCGACGCCGGCTTCCACCTGCGCCTTGGTGCCGGTGACGAGCTGCTTGATCTCGCGCGCCGCATCGGCCGAGCGCTGGGCGAGCGCGCGCACTTCCTGCGCGACGACCGCAAAGCCGCGGCCGCTGTCGCCGGCACGCGCTGCCTCGATACCGGCATTGAGCGCCAGCAGGTTCGTCTGGAAGGCGATCTCGTCGATGACGCCGATGATCTGGCCGATCTTCTCCGCCGATGCCTCGATATCCGCCATGGCGGACATCGCTTCGCCGACGATGGAGCCGCTGAGCGCGACCGACTGCTGGGTCGAGGCGGCGGCGCCCTGCGCCTTGCGCGTTTCGCCGAGCGTGTTACGCACGCGCTCGACGATGGCGCCGAGGGCGTTGGCGGTTTCGATGAGGTTGGCGGACTGCTCGGCGGAGCGGGCCGAGAGCGTGCCCGCGCCGGAGGCGAGCGTCGCGACGAGCCGGTCGCTCTCGTTTGCATTGTCCGCGACGGCGGTGAGGCGCGCCTGGATTTCGGCGAGCGCGTCGTTCAGCGTCCCGGCCAGATCGCGCCAGGCTTCGGGCATCTCGCCGGTGACGCGGGCGGAGAAATCGAGCTGCGAGAGGCCGCGGATGGCATCGCCGAAGACGCGGTCGAGTTCGGCCTGGTCTTCCTTGCGTTGTTCGCCGAGCGCGCGGTTATGCGCGTGGCGCATCTGGTTGAAGCGCAGCGACACGCCGATCTCCGCATCGACCATGGCCGTGCGCAGGAAGGCGGAGACGAGATCGGTCAGTTCCTTGCGGCGGGCCTTGCCGCCGGGCAGGATGGATTTCGGCCAATATTCCTCGATGAGACCGGTGACGACCGTCTCGACGACGACCGAATGGCCGGCAATGCGCCAGCGCGGGTCGAGGCCCATCTGGCTTTCGCTGTCGGCAAGAACCTTGACGCGCTCGGCATAGAGCCCGTCGAAGCGGGCGTCGGTCAGCACGCTCCAGTGGGAACTCTGGAGGTCGTGCAGCCGATCGATCTGGCGCTCGCTCTGGAAATGGCGGGCGGCATCGGGAAAGGTCTGGAAGCGCTGGAAGAGATCGCGAAGGGCCGTCTCGACGTGCCGTTCGAGTGTCTGGCGATGGCGGCGGAGCAATTCGCCCTGGTCGGCCTCGACGCCGGCAAAGCGCAAACGGTCGCGCAGGCTGGCTGCCTGTCCCGTTCGTGCCTGTTCTGCCGGCATTTCCTGCACCAATCTGCTCCCAAACCATGATGCCCGGCCGCCTCGCGGCGGCCGCTGAATTCTTTCATGGAGGAGGGCTGGCCGAGCCGTGCTCACGGAGCGGCGCCCTGCCGGCAAAGCGGCCTGCGGCACCACTCGACGATCCATGATCAAATTCGGTGAAACTCGAATACCGGCTCGGTTCCGGTACGGCGGTTCGGCGTCATGCCTGGGTGAGAAACGGCGAATTTCCCATTCCGACGTGTAGAGCCCATGTTTATGGTTAATTCCTTGCCTGAAGGTTAATGGTTCATAGTCCACTTCTGGCATCGCTAAAATTAACTCGACCCGACGTTGCACAAGCCACGGGCAAGCTCGCGCGCGTAGGACGGCCATGCACACTGACAATGTCGTCAGGAGGAACGGGCAATGATTGTTCTGGGACTGGGCGCCACCGCCATCGCTTCGGCAACGCTCGCGGCCATCTGTCTTCTCATCGGGATCGATGCGGGGCGCGCGCCGATGAGGGCACGGGTTTTCTAGCGCATCGCGCCGGAAGCCCCGTCACGCGCCCCCTTGCTTTCCCCCGCGCGCCTGCCACATTCTGGGAGGCGACGGAATGAGACCGTCAAAGGGAGCACATCATGGGCATTGAAAGCATTCTGGTATTCCTCATCGTCGGCGCGATCGCGGGCTGGCTTGCCGGCCTTATCGTCTCGGGCTTCGGTTTCGGGCTGATCGGCAACATCGTCGTCGGCATCGTCGGCGCGTTCATCGCCGGCTACCTCTTCCCCGCGCTGGGCATCAGCCTCGGCAGCGGCATCGTCGCCGCGATCATCCACTCCACGATCGGCGCGGTCATCCTGCTCGTGCTCATCAAGGTCATCAAGCGCGCCTGACAGGCAGCGGGCGCTGCCGCCTACCAGTTGAGGCCCCGCAGGGCGCGGATGCTGGAGGGCGGCAGCCTCGTGCTGCTCGAGGTGATGCCGTTTTCCTCGCAGACATAGACATTGCGCGGCATCCAGCGGGATTTCGTGCTGCGCGGCACCTCGATGGCCTGCCGGCAATTCATGCCGTTGCTGTTGCTGTATTCCTCGGTGGCGTCGGACGGGACGACGCCGGGAAGGTCCTTGAAAGCCTGCGCGTGACCGGCGGCGGCGGGCAGCAGGACCGCGAGGAGGGCAAGGATCGCTGGTGTCTTCATCGTCTTTTCCGGCAGCGCGCCGGCCTTCCGCATTTCATAAAGAGGTACCGCAGGCGGGCAACATGCGCTATAGGCCAGCGGATATTCAGATAGCTTAGATGGGGTTTTTCATGGCAAGTGCAATCCGGTATCACGAAGGCGACATCCCCGCCGCCGACGCCGCCCGCTATACCGGCGCCATCGCCATCGACACCGAAACGCTCGGCCTCGTGCCGCGCCGCGACCGGCTCTGCGTCGTGCAGCTCTCGCCGGGCGACGGCACCGCCGACGTCATCCGCATCGCCGCCGGCCAGAAGGAGGCGCCGAACCTCACCGCCATGCTGGAGGATCCGGCCCGCCAGAAGATCTTCCACTACGGCCGCTTCGACATCGCCGTGCTGTTCCACACCTTCGGCGTCACCACCACGCCGGTCTTCTGCACCAAGATCGCCTCGCGCCTGACCCGGACCTATACCGACCGCCACGGTCTCAAGGACAATCTCAAGGAAATGCTCGAGGTCGACATTTCCAAGCAGCAGCAGTCCTCCGACTGGGCCGCCGAGACGCTCTCGCCCGCGCAGCTCGAATATGCCGCCTCGGACGTGCTGCATCTCCATGCGCTGCGCGACAAGCTCACCGCCCGCCTCTTGCGCGATGGCCGGGCCGAGCATGCGGATGCGTGCTTCGCCTTCCTGCCGACCCGCGCCAAGCTCGACCTGCTCGGCTGGGACGAGACCGACATCTTCGCCCATAGCTGAGCCCCTTCGTGGAGAGCGACAGGCCGCACCAGACCGGGCCGACGCTGGAGCCGCTGCGCCGGCTGATCCGCGGCCGGCTCGAAAGGCTCCCCTCCGGGCTTGCCGAATTCATCCTGTTCGGTCTCAAGCAGGCCTGGGCCTGCCTTTTCGCCGGGCTGATGCTCGGCCTCATCATCCTCACCAAGCTCGTCTGGCAGCCGGACTGGCCGATCCATCGCTACGACGCGCTGTTCGTGTCGGCGCTCGCGATCCAGGTCACCTTCCTCGCGCTGAAGATGGAGACCGTCGAGGAAGCCAAGGTCATCCTGATCTATCACCTCGTCGGCACCGCCATGGAGATCTTCAAGGTCCATATGGGGTCCTGGGCCTATCCGGAGGAGGCGATCATCCGCCTTGGCGGTGTGCCGCTCTTTTCCGGCTTCATGTATGCCTCGGTCGGCAGCTACATGGCGCGCGCCATCCGCATCTTCGACATGCGCTTCACGCGCTATCCGCCGTTCTGGACGACGGCGCTGCTGGCGGCCGCGATCTATGCCAATTTCTACCTGCACCACTTCCTCGCCGATATCCGCATCGCCCTCTTCGCCGCGACGGTGCTGCTTTTCGGGCGCGTGCGCATCTACTACACGGTGGAGGAAAGGCCGCGCTGGATGCCGCTGGTGGTCGCGGCCTTCTTCACCAGCATCTTCCTCTGGATCGCCGAGAACATCGGCACGGCGACGGGCGTCTGGCTCTATCCGGGCCAGCAGACATGGCACATGGTACCGTTCACCAAGCTCGGCTCGTGGTATCTGCTGCTCTATGTCAGCTTCGTGCTCGTGACGATCGTCTGCCGGCCGGAGCCGCCGGATGCCGCGCCGGCCCGGGCGGGACAGGCTTAACGTCCAGTTAACGGCCTCGGCGGTATTCTCCGGGCAAGACCGGAGGTTGCCATGTTGACACCCCTGCAGAGCGCGCAGTCCACCGCCGCCGTCTCGGCCATGCAATCGATCGTCGAGACGATCGAGGATCGCCGCCGCGAGGAAGCGGAAAAAGCGAGCGGGCAGAAGAAGGACGAGATCCGCGCCCAGGCCGAGCTGCGCTCGGACGATGCCGCACGCCAGGCCAATGCCCGCATCAACGAGCATTTCTTCGGCAGCAATGCCCGCGGCGGCGACACGCTCGCCAAGCTGATCTCCCGTTTCAGCGAGACGCTCGGCGTCAGCCAGCAGGACGGCGAGACCGCCCGTGCCTTCGCCCAGCGCCTCGCCGACAAGCTCACCCTCATCGACAGCGTCGGGCTTCCGGCCAAGGACAGCACGTCCGGCGTCACCCTGCTTTCGCTCGGCACGACCCTTTCCGCCGTAAAGCAGGCGATGAGCGGCGCCTCGGACGACGCGGCCGCCAACCTCGTCGCCCGCCTTGCCCTCGCGACCGGCGTGACACAGGGCGAAGACGAGGCGGATGCCGATTTCCAGCAGCGCCTTTCCGCCATGCTCACGCGCCAGCGCGGCGAATTGCCGGCGGACGTGGCGACGCTCGAAAAGACCACCGGCCTTTCCGATCTCGGCCTCAGGGCGAGCGACCTCGTCGCGGCGATCCGCGATCCCTATGGGGCCGGCGCCCAGCGCGTGAAGGAAGCGCTGGCCGACAAGGCGGACGCGGAAAAGGCGCTGACGCCGGAAATGCGCAAGGTGCTGGCGCGCCTCGAAGATACGGCGAAGCCGAAATCGCTGGAGGAACTGAGGCTCGACCGGAGCAAGCGCGACCCGACCCGCATCGAGGATGCGCAAACACGCAAGGAGCGCGAGGAAACGATCGGCAAGCTCGAAGCCGGCGACAGGCTGGAGGACGTCCGGAAGCTTCAGGATGCCGTGGGCCGCGCCCATGAGGACGCCGCAAAGGGCGAGACGGGCGACAAGACCTTCGGCGACGTGCTCGACACAATCCAGCTTCTGGCCGCAGGCGCCGAGGCGACGGCGATCGCCGACAGGACGGCGGAGAAACCTCACGACAATGCTACATCCGGCACGGACACGCCGGCCGAAACCAGCGGCGAGGCGGTGCGCAATCTCGATACGGCCGGCACCCGCGAGCAGCAGGAACGGGAAGAGGCGAGGAAGGATATCTTCGTGCTGCGCGTCGACGACAACGGGATCTACGACCTCATCACCCGCCAGCTCGTCGCCTGACGACTACGGCTTGCGCCGCACGATGCCAAGCCGCGCCATGACCTCCGGCGGAATGCCGTAGCGGCGGATCGCGTCTTTCTGGCTGCGCAGGCCGCACATTTCGCGCTGGATGAAGAAGGCCCAGACCTTGTCAGCCGCGTCGTCGAGGAGGTTTTCGCGCTCCTGCCCGCCGCAACCGGCGGCCAGCCGCTCGGCAAGGAGAGCCAGCGCCTTCTCCACCTTCAGCCCATGCCGGCCGAGCGAATCCGCCCGCTCCGACATCAATTCGTATTCGAGGATATTGAGCCCCGTATCCTTCGTGAAGGAAGGGGCGAGCGCCTGCGGCGGGCGAACCGTCATCTCTCGTCTCCAGTCATCGACCTGAAGATGGAGCGGCCGGGGCCGGACCGCAAGGGCCTCAGACGGCGCGGGCGCGCACCTCGTCGAGGGTCCAGTCCACCAGCAGCCTTCCGTCGCGCCAGACCGGCTGCAACAGGTTCCGCCGGCCGGCAAGCTGGTCAACGCGCGCCGCTTCCGGGCCGAGATAGCCTTCGACCACCGCCTGTCGGCCGGCCTTGGAGGCCTTGACGTTCATGGTCGCCGGGCGCTTGTAGACGTCGTGCCAGGCCCCTTTGGCGTCCTGCCGGGCATTGGCCTTCATGGCGAAGGAATAGGTGTCGCGATTGACGCGCTGGAGCAGCCCCGCCCCCATGCCGAAGGCGATATTCTCCGCCGAGAAGCCGAAGGCCTCCAGCCGGCCGAGGATGAGGCCGATATCGGCCGGCGAGATGCCGTCGCCCTGGATGACGCGCACGCTGTTGTCGAGCACCTTGTAGCTCTTGGCGTTGAGATGCGTGCCGAAGGCATAGGCGAGCTGGCGCACCACCTGCACCGGGGTTTCCACCGGATCGCCGCTGTCGGGGCGCACGACGAGCGTGCCGCCGGCCGCCTGCACGCGATCCTTGAGCTGCTTGCCCCAGATCTCCGAAACGGCATTGTTGATGTCGTAGCTGTCCGACACGACGGCATAGAGCCCCTTGCTGCCGAACTGGTCGATCATGTTGCCATAGGCTTCCGCCTCGCGGTCCTGACCCCAGGAGGTCATGGTCGAGTGCTCGGAGGCCGGGATCGAGAAGCCGGCCATGTCCGCGCCGTAGTAGCGGCGGGCATAGAGCACGCCGGTCACCGTATCCGTGCCCATGAAATTGACGAGATGGGCGACGCCGCCGATGCCGGCCTGCTCGAAGCTCGTCGTGCCGCGCGCGCCGAAATCATGCAGGCGGAAGGGCAGCACCGCGGCCGGGTCTTCGCAGGTCTTTTCCAGGATGGGCTGGATGATCTGCTTCACCTTGCGCGAATTGGAAGCGACCGTGCTCGGATACCAGATGGCGCGCAGCAGCGCGGTCTCGATATAGGAGGTCAGCCAGAAGCAGGTCGGATCCGTGTTGACCACCTGCGCCACCGGCACCCCGCGGCGCACCAGCGTGCCCTCCGGCAGCGCCTCGATGAGGAGCGGCAGGTAGCCGCCGTGCTTGTGAACAATATGTTCCCAGCCTTCGCGGTTGAACGGCAGGCCATGGGCGGTGACGATCGCCTCCGCCTCGTCGATGTCCGAAAGCGTCGCGGGCTTCGACAGGTATTCCTTGAGGAACATCTGGAGGCCGAAGAACAGCACCTCGGCATGGTCGGAATGGCCGCGCGCCTCGACATAGGAGGAGATCGCCTGCGTTTGCGGCGGATATTGCAGGTAGTGGCTGAACTTGTAGCTGTCGGTATTGAGGATGAGGTTGGTGAGGTTCATCAGGGGTCTCCGCCGCATCCGCCGCCCGCCTCCGGCCAACAGTGCCGGGAAGATTTACGCGAGCCGAGCATAAGGGGCAAGGGCGCTACGAAAGCAACCTCGCCGTTCTACTGCATCTGCGAAGTATTCATGGTCCGTTAGCGTTTCGTTAACCATAAAATGCCAATGGTAGGAACCAAAGCGTTGTTCGGCGTTCCGGGTTTCCCGTCCCGCACAGTCAGCGGTCCAGTGCTCTGCCGGTTCATCCCGCCGCCGCCCCGCATCAATGCCCGGTTTGCCGGGCCGACAGCTTGTCACTTCGCAGCGTCGCGCATGATGCGCCATCCGACGGACGATGGAACATTGGCAGGCCCTTGCGATGGACGGCATCGGCAGGGCGAACAGGAGGCGGGCATGCTGCCGCATGTGGCACCGACGACCGGCACAGCACAGTCCACCCCTGCCCTTCAGGCAGGCGGGACGGCCGATGCCGCCGTCAAGCCGCAGCTTTCCGCCGCCGCCCTTGCCAATCTGCGCGCCGAAGTGCTCCTGCGCCTCATCGAGACCATGCTGAAGCACATGCCGCCGGCCGGCGGGAACGATCCCGGCCGCGACCTTCTCGAAACGCTGCTCACCCTCCTGAAGTCCATGCCTGGCGGGGAAGGCGGCCGCAAGCTCGCCGACATCATCACAAGGCTGCCGCCGGAGCTGCGCCCGAGCGTGGAGAAGCTGATCGGCACCGTGCTTTCCGCCATGCCGACGCGCAGCCTCGTCGAGGTCGTGCGCAATCCGAATGGACCGGAAGCGCAGAAGCTCGCCAATCTCCTGACAACCAGCCTGCCGGCCGGGACGCTTGCCGGCGGCGCTGCCGAACGCCAGCAGAAACCGGTCGCACTCACCGCCCAGCAGCTTGCCGCCGTCGCGCGCCACGACGGCACGCAGCAGGCCGGGCAGACGCCCGGCGATGCCCGCGCACTCCAGACCGTACTGAAGCGCATCTTCGATCTCGACGGCAACAGCAGGCCACGCGCCCTGCCCGCCGACACGGCCGAGGCCGACGAGCCGCTGCCCCTCCAGAGCCGAGCCGCCGTCGCGACCGGCGGGTCGGCCCACGCGGAACCGCGCCTGCCCGCCGCAAAGGCCGCAGGACAGGAACCGCTGGAAGCCGCCGCCGCGACGCTCCGCCATCAAGGCAGCGCCGAAGAACTGGATGCACCCGCCCCCATCGCGAAGCGCGCCGAGACGCCGGTGCGGGCGCAGATCGCCAATGCAGCCGGCCAGGCGCTCGCGCGTGGCGTCTTGCAGGCCGTGACGCGGGACATGCCGCCCGAAATGCTCATGCAGGCCGTCGCACATCTAATGGAAAACCTTTCGCCGGAAGAGGCGAGCTTCCTGCGCACGCTGCTCGAACGCCCCTTCGGGCCGGAGGTCGAGCAGGAGCTCGCCCAGATGGTCCGCGACCAGGCGGACGGCGGCCGGGCAGGCGGCAAGGCGCAGCCGGAGACGACGCATTCGACACAGCCGCGCCCGGCAGGCGAGCCCGACAAGCCGCTGCCCCTGCAGCAGGCGCACGGAGCCGCCTCTGCCGTGGCGCTTGCCGACGCCACGCCCGAAAGGCTTGTGGCAACGCCGATGCTGCGCGAGGGCGTGCCGCTCGCCTTCGTGCCCTACCTGCCGGCCGAAGAGAATGTCGAATGGCCGGAGCCGCGTGAGGCGGAACAGGACGAGGCCAACGAGGAAAACCCCGGCGAGGGCGAAGACGGCGGCGGCGAAGCGGAAGCGGAGGGCGGCGCCCCGGGCGAAGAGCCCGAAAGCGCAGACATGGCGCGCCGTCGCGAGAAGACGGCGGAGATGGTCGGCGTTCTGGAGCCCGGCCTCGTCTTCTACCAGAAGCTCGGCGACTACTGGACCTGACCGATCCCCCAAAGAAAAAGCCCGCGGGGATCGCTCCCCGCGGGCTCTTCATTTCGTAAGCGAAGGCTTACTCGGCGTTGTTGCGGTTCTTCAGAGCCGCGCCGAGGATGTCGCCGAGCGAAGCGCCCGAGTCGGACGAACCGAACTGTGCGACGGCTTCCTTCTCTTCGGCGATTTCCAGCGCCTTGATCGAAAGCTGGATCTTGCGATCCTTCTTCGAGAAGCTCAGGACGCGGGCGTCGACGGTCTGGCCGACCGAGAAACGCTCCGGACGCTGTTCGTCACGGTCACGCGACAGGTCGCCACGACGGATGAACGCGGTGATGTCTTCGTGGTTGACGAGCTTCACTTCGATGCCGCCATCGTTGACCGCGATGACTTCAGCCGAAACGACTGCGTTCTTGCGCAGGTCGCCGGAAGCAGCAGCTTCGCCGACCGAGTCACGGCCGAGCTGCTTGATGCCGAGCGAGATGCGCTCCTTGTCGACGTCCACATCCAGAACGACAGCCTTGACGACGTCGCCCTTGTTGAACTCTTCGATGACCTGCTCGCCCGGACGGTTCCAGTCGAGGTCCGACAGGTGAACCATGCCGTCCACGTCGCCGTCGAGGCCGATGAACAGACCGAATTCGGTCTTGTTCTTGACTTCGCCTTCGACTTCCGTGCCAGCCGGGTGGCTGTGCGCGAAGGCCTGCCACGGGTTCTCGAGGGTCTGCTTGAGACCGAGCGAGATGCGGCGCTTCGTCGGGTCGACTTCGAGAACGACAACGTCGACTTCCTGGCTCGTGGACAGGATCTTGCCGGGGTGTACGTTCTTCTTGGTCCAGGACATTTCGGAGATGTGGATCAGGCCTTCGATGCCCGGCTCCAGCTCGACGAACGCACCGTAGTCGGTGATGTTCGTGACGGTACCGGAGATCTTCTTGCCGACCGGGTACTTCGTGCCGATGCCATCCCACGGATCCGACTCGAGCTGCTTCATGCCGAGCGAGATGCGGTGGGTTTCCTGGTTGATGCGGATGATCTGAACCTTGACCTGCTGGCCAATGGACAGGATTTCCGACGGATGGTTGACGCGGCGCCAGGCCATGTCGGTGACGTGCAGCAGGCCGTCGATGCCGCCGAGGTCAACGAACGCACCGTAATCGGTGATGTTCTTGACGACGCCGTCAACAACCTGGCCTTCTTCGAGGTTCTGAACGATTTCAGAACGCTGCTCGGCGCGCGACTCTTCCAGAACCGTGCGGCGCGAAACGACGATGTTGCCGCGGCGCTTGTCCATCTTGAGGATTTCGAAGGGCTGCGGGTTGTGCATGAGCGGCGTGACGTCGCGGATCGGACGGATGTCGACCTGCGAACGCGGCAGGAAGGCAACGGCGCCGTCGAGATCGACGGTGAAGCCACCCTTGACCTGGTTGAAGATGACGCCTTCGACGCGCTCGCCGGCTTCGAACTTGACTTCGAGCTTGGCCCAGCTTTCTTCGCGGCGAGCCTTTTCGCGCGAGAGAACAGCTTCACCAAGCGCGTTTTCGATGCGCTCGACGTAGACTTCGACTTCGTCGCCGACCTTCAGCGTGCCGTCCTTGGACTTGGCGCCGAATTCCTTCAGCGGAACGCGACCTTCAACCTTGAGGCCGACGTCGACGATGGCGACGTCCTTTTCGATCGCGGTAACGATGCCCTTGGCGACATAGCCTTCGGCGAGATCGTTAGCGGCGAAGGATTCCTGCAGAAGGGCTGCGAAATCTTCGCGCGTGGGGTTTGCTTGAGACATTGAAACTCCTGATGTGCCAAAGGCACGGGCGCCGGGGGTTAGCGTTGGTGATGAACGAGGCTCAATCCGCTACCCTTGGGCAGCAAATCCGGCGCGGGGACAGGCCTTGTTCTTATGTTTCGCAACACCGGACGGAAAACCGCTTGCGCACTTTTCCTGGCGTTACTGGTGCTTAAGCGCGGCGTCGATGAACGACTTTGCCGCGGAAAACGCCGCCTCTATACTCATTTCCGAGGTATCGAGCAAGTGCGCATCGTCAGCGGGCTTCAGCGGACTGTCCGCCCGGCCCATGTCGCGCTCGTCGCGGCGGCGGATATCCTCAAGGATCGTCCCGTAATCGGCCACCCCGCCGCCGGCGACGATCTCGTCGGAGCGGCGCTTGGCGCGCACTTCGGCCGAGGCCGTGACATAGAGCTTCACCGGCGCATCCGGGCAGACGACCGTGCCGATATCGCGCCCGTCGAGCACCGTGCCCGGCTCGCGGGCGGCAAAACCCTGCTGCGCCTCGACCAGCGCCCGGCGCACCGAGGGCATGACCGCGATCTTCGAGGCCGCCTCGCCGATGGCGTGGGCCGACAGAATGGAGCGATCGAGCCCACCGAGGTCGAGGTTCTTCGCCACATCGGCCGCCACCGCCTCGTCATCGAGCGGCAGGCCACGATCCAGCAGGGCCTTCGCCGTCGCCCGATAGGTCAGCCCCGTATCGAGATGATGGAAGCCGTACTCCTCCGCGATCCGGCGGGAGAGTGTGCCCTTGCCGGCGGCGGCGGGACCGTCGATGGCGATGGTGAAGGTCATCAGGCGGCCTTCGTGTCGTGAAGCTCGATCTTCGCGCCGAGGCCGGTCATCAGGTCCATGAATTCGGGGAAGCTCGTGGCGATCATTGTGGCGTCGTCGACCGTGACAGGGTTCTCCGAGACGAGGCCCATGACGAGGAAGCTCATGGCGATGCGGTGGTCGAGATAGGTGGCGACGGCAGCGCCCGAGGCATTGCCGAGACCCTTGCCATCCGGGCGGCCGCGCACGACGAGCGATGCTTCGCCCTCGTCGCAATCGACGCCGTTGAGCTTGAGGCCATCGGCGACGGCCGAAAGGCGGTCGCTTTCCTTGACGCGCAGCTCGTCGAGGCCGTTCATGACGGTGGTGCCTTCGGCAAAGGCGGCCGCCACGGCGAGGACCGGATATTCGTCGATCATCGACGGCGCGCGATCTTCCGGCACCGTGACACCCTTCAGCGCCGAGGAGCGCACGCGCAGGTCCGCCATGTCCTCGCCGCCGGCAAGGCGCGCATTCAGGACCTCGATGTCCGCGCCCATTTCCTGCAGCGTCAGGATGAGACCGGTGCGGGTCGGGTTCATCAGAACGTTGAGAATGGTCACGTCGGAGCCCGGCACGAGCAGCGCCGCCACCAGCGGGAAGGCCGTCGAGGACGGGTCGCCCGGCACGTCGATGACCTGGCCCGTCAGCTTGCCGCGGCCTTCGAGCCGAATGGTGCGCACGCCGTCGGCATCGGTGTCGACCGTCAGGTTCGCGCCAAAACCCTGCAGCATCTTCTCGGTGTGGTCGCGCGTCATGATCGGCTCGATGACGGTGGTGATGCCGGGCGTGTTGAGGCCGGCGAGCAGCACGGCGGACTTCACCTGGGCGGAGGCCATCGGCACGCGATAGGTGATCGGCGTCGGCGTTTTTGGCCCGCGCAGCGTCACCGGCAGGCGATCACCTTCTGCAGAGGTGACCTGCACGCCCATTTCGCGCAGCGGGTTTAGCACGCGGCCCATCGGGCGCTTGGTCAGCGAGGCATCGCCGATGAAGGTGGAATCGAAATCATAGACGCCGACGAGACCCATGGTGAGGCGGCAGCCGGTGCCGGCATTGCCGAAATCGAGCGGCGCCTGCGGTGCCAGCAGCGCGCCGTTACCGACGCCGTTGATGATCCAGGTGTCGCCTTCCTTGCGGATCCTGGCGCCCATGGCCTGCATGGCCTTGCCCGTATTGATGACGTCCTCGCCTTCGAGCAGGCCCGTAATGCGCGTCTCGCCGCTGGCAAGGCCGCCGAACATGAAGGAACGGTGCGAAATCGACTTGTCGCCGGGAATGCGGACGGTTCCGGAAAGGCCGGAGGATTTGCGGGCGGTTGCGGGCCGTGCGACAGCGCCGTGCGACATGGGCGTCTTCCTTGTAGTTCCACGGTTCCCCGGCGGGATCGCCCGGGAAAGTGCGGGCTTGCTATCACAAACGATTTAAAGCGTCATCATCCTGCCCGAAAACATTCGGCAGAAAGGCCGTCGCCGGGTCCCGCGAAGTTTCGCTTTGACAGGATAGCCCAAGACGATTAAGGGGACCGGCTAATCATTTTCCCCTTCAACACGCCGGAAACACCGGCCCCGCCGACAAACGAACGGCACCTGAGAGGCTTTGACAGTGGCAAAACCGGAACTCGGCACCAAGCGCATCGACCCGGAAACGGGCAAGAAGTTCTACGACCTGAACCGCGACCCGATCGTTTCGCCCTACACGGGCAAGACCTATCCGCTCTCCTTCTTCGAAGAGACCTCGGCTGCGGCCGTCCTCGAAAAGGAAGAGGAAGAGGATACCAACGAAGTCGATACCGAGAACACGGAAGTCGAACTCGTCTCGCTCGAGGATGCCGACGAAGATGCATCCGGCGGCGACGACCTGCCGGATCTCGGCGATGACGACGTCGAAATCGACGGCGACGACGACGACACGTTCCTGGAACAGGACGAAGATGACGACGACGACGACATGAGCGACCTCATCGGCGTCACCGGCGACGAAGACGAAGCTTAAGACCTTGATAATCCGGCCGGTTTCAAAAAAATCGGCCGGATTTCATTTTTCGGCTTGCCATCTCCGAAACCCGGAAGTAATAAGCCGCACACCGAACGGCAACACCGCTTCGGTTCCCGGAAACCGGCTCTGCCGGACCCGTTATGGGGCTATAGCTCAGCTGGGAGAGCGCTTGCATGGCATGCAAGAGGTCAGCGGTTCGATCCCGCTTAGCTCCACCAAACCTTCCCGCAGAATGATCTTTCTACAGCGCTACACAACCGCTGCCGTATTCCGCCCTAGAACTTTACCCCGATGCTCACGCCGGCGTGGGTGATGCCGTCGTTGGGGCCGTCGCAGAGGTTGGCGTGGGACGAGTGATCAACGGTCGCCATCAGGTTGACGTTGTCGGTGACGCGCATGCCGAGCGCGGCGTGCTCGCGAAAGAGGAGGCGGCAGCCGAGGAGCGGGCCGGTTCCACTGTCGAGGTTGCCGTTATGCACCGTGCCGCCCGCGCCGACCTCGGCGAAGAAGGTCTCGGTGATCGGCACATGCCAGTTGAGGCCGAGATAGGCCTGGTCCGTCGCGTCCGCGCCACCCGACACGCCGACCTGGACGCGCGGTTCGAGAAGGGCCTTGGCAAGACCGGTCTCGGACGAGTGGAAAGGCGCGAAGTAGATTTCGGCGGAGCCGACGGCACCCTTGTCGTGATCGCCCTTCACGACCCCGCTCACGCCGAGGCGGACCTCATCGACAAGGTCGCCTGCCATGGTGGGCTGGATGCCGAGGCCGGCGAAGGCCAGCACGAGCGCGGTTGCCGGAACATTTTTCATAGTGCCCCCCGAATCATCGGCAAAAGTCTCGCCGTGACTGTCGCGATTGTACAGCCAGAAACGGATCAGATGTCGAAGGGCCCGAAAATGTCCTCGCCGGCCCTATGGCTGCTCGCGCATGCCGGGCGTCGCCTCACGCTGGTCGGCGTCCTCCAGGTCGGTCTTTACGATGAAGGTGTCGTTGTGCTGGCGGGCGGCTTCGCGAAGCGCTGCGAGATTCGGCTCGTCGTCGCCGCCGATCTCGCCATCGCCATGGTCGATTTCATGCTCCGCCTGCAGCCAATGGTCGTCCGGCTTGCCTTCGGGCGAGCCTTCCTGCTGCCAGAGTTCGTAGGCCCGTCTGCGGATGCGGTCTTCCCGGTTCTCGGTCATGGATGTGCTCCCTTTTATTCGCGTCGAATAAACGGATGAGCCGGCCTGAAAGTTCCCGTCTTGCGCAATTCAGGAACCGCGAATAAGCATGGCGTGCTACGCGTTTCAGGGGAAAATGCCGGGCTTGTCGGGGGACTTCATGAGCTTTACGGAAACGACGACCACCTCCTGGTTTTCCAGGCTGAAGGGGGCGCTGATCAAGATACTGGTCGGCTTCGTCCTGCTTGTCGCCTGCATCTGGCTTCTCTTCTGGAACGAGGGCCGCTCGGTGAAGACCTACCGGGCCCTCGTCGAGGGCGCCGGGCTCGTGGTTTCCCTCGACAATGGCAGCGTCGATCCGGCCAATGACGGCAGGCTCGTGCATATTTCCGGGCCGGTGAAGCCGGTCGGCGTGCCGCAGGACGATATGCTCGGCATTTCCGCCGAGGGCGCGGCCGGCCTCGAGCGCATCGTCGAGATGTATCAATGGGCCGAGAGCTCGCAGTCCGAGACGCGCAAGCAGCTCGGCGGCAGCGAGGAAACCGTCACCACCTATTCCTACCGCAAGGAATGGAGCCGCGACGAGATCAGCTCCGGCAGCTTCCGCCAGCCGGGCCACGACAATCCGAGGAAGCCGGTCGCGGATGCGCGCTTCTCCGTTCCCTCGGCGACGATCGGCGCCTTCAGCATCGAGGGCCGCGCGGTTGCCCGCCTCGGCAAGGAGCGCATCGTGCCGCTCGGCGCGACCGAGGCGAGCCGGCTCGGCGAGGCCGTTTCGCTCGGCAAGCCCGTCTCGGTGATGGCCGGCGCGGCCGTCTTCTCGCTCAACCCGCAGGATCCGCAGATCGGCGACATCCGCATCCGCTTCGAGCGATCGGATGTTTCCGAGGCGAGCTTCGTCGGCGCGCAGCGCGGTACGGGCCTCGTTCCCTACAAGACGACGAACGGGCGCGAGCTCTTCCTCAGCGAGGCCGGTATTTCCGACGCGGCCGCGATGTTCGACGCGGCGCAGAGCGAAAACACGATCATCACCTGGGCGGTGCGCATCGGCGGGCTGGTCGGGCTCCTCGTCGGCTTCGCCTTCATCCTCTCCATCTTCGGCGTGATCGCCGACATCGTACCCTTCGTCGGTTCCATCGTGCGCTTCGGCACGACGGCGATCGCGCTCATCCTCACCCTGCTCGTCGGGCCCGCGGTCATCGCCGTCGCGTGGATCGCCTATCGGCCGCTCGTCGCTATCGCGGTTCTTGCCGCCGGCATTGCGCTTGCCGCCGGCATCCTCTATCTGCGGCGCGGCAAGGGGGCGGCCCCGGCGACCGCACCCGCATGACGGAACGGGCAGGATGGGCGTGACGTGACCTTCTACATTTCGAAGATCTTCTGGCTTCTCGCCCAGCCGCTTTCCCTCACCTTCACACTGCTCGTCATCGGCCTTGCCGCGGGCCGGCTGGGCTGGCGGCGCATCGGAACGCTGGCGGGGACGATGGCCGCGCTCGTCCTTTTCGTGACGCTCTTCACCTCGACCGGTTCGGTGCTCCTTCAGGTGCTGGAAGACCGCATTCCGCGCGCCGAGCTTGCCAGCGGCGGGCCCTCCTGCATCATCACGCTCGGCGGCGGGTTCGAATCGGAGATCATCGCGGCGCGCGGCGGCTTCGAGATGACGCAGGCCGGCGACCGCTTCGTCGAAACGCTGCGGCTGGCGCGGGAGTTTCCCGAAGCGCGCATCCTGATTTCCGGCGGCGACGGATCGTTCAGCGGGGCCTATGAGGGTGACGCCGTGGTCGGCACGCGCTTCTTCGAGGCGTTCGGCGTGCCGGCGACACGGCTGATCCGCGAGGGAGATTCCCGCGACACGTTCGAGAACGCCGCCAATACCCAGGCGCTGCTTGCCGCGAACAATCTCGGGAACTGCCTGCTGGTGACGTCAGCCTTCCACATGCCGCGGTCGGTCGGCCTCTTCCGCAAGCTCGGCCTTGCCGTGCAGCCCTGGCCGACGGATTACCGCACGACCGGGCGGGCGAGCCTCGGGCTCGATTTCTCCCAGCCATCGGCCAACAGCCAGCTCATGACGACGGCGCTGCGCGAATGGACGGGACTGCTCTTCTATTACCTCGCGGGCCGCACACATACGCTGCTTCCGCAATAGGTCACTTCTTCGAGATCGTCTCGAAGCGGGTGTTCCGCACGCGGATGGTCATGATGCAATACTCGTCGTCGCTCCGGCCGCAGCTTGCCGCATTGGCCTTGAGCTCCAGCACCATGTTGCCGAAGCGCTTCTTCATCTCGTAGCCGTAGAGATCGGCCGTGGCGGCGAGGAAATAGCCGCCCTCGGCCACGCGGATATAGAATTCGTGCGGGCAGCCGACATTGCCGCACAGGCCGCCCGGCACGCCGTCGCAGTTGACCGCCCCGAGATTGAAGATCGCATCCGTCTGCCGGTCGTTGTTGAAATCGACGCTCTCGGCGAAGTCCTCGCCATAGACGGCCGTCTTGCAGCGCTTGGCAACTTCCGCCTGAACGGCGGCCATGGCATCCGGCACGATCTCGGCCGCGCGAACGGGCGTGGCGGCCGCGACGAGCGCGGCGCAGAGGAGCGCGAGGAAACTCATGCGGATGGCCATCTCTCAAACCTTTCCATGGCGGGCGATTCGGTCATTATGCGGCCGGGTGCGGCATGCGGCGTGATTCTGCCGCGCGCACCTTTGCAGTCGGCGATTCCGGACGCACCTTGCCGGAACAGCTTTAGGCAGCAAAGCTGTCGCGAGGCTTGGCCTGCTGGGGGCCCGGCGAATAAGGGGGAAGACGTGACGATCCTTGAACTGCTCGATTATACGGGCGTTGCCGTCTTCGCCGCGACGGGCGCGCTTTCGGCCTCGCGCAAGCAACTCGACATCATCGGCTTCCTGTTCCTCGCCGCCGCGACCGGCATCGGCGGCGGCACGTTCCGCGACGTCATCCTCGGGATACCTGTCTTCTGGGTGGTGAACCCGACCTATCTCATCGTCTGCGTGACGGTGGCGCTGGTCGTCTTCGTGCTGGCGCACCGCATCGAGTCGCGCTACCGGCTGCTGCTCTGGCTCGATGCCATGGGCGTCTCGGCCTATTGCGTGATGGGCGCGGCGAAGGGCTATGCCGCCACCGGCTCGCCGACCGTCGCCATCACCACCGGCGTACTGACGGCAAGCTTCGGCGGCATCATCCGCGACCTCCTCGCCAACGAGCCCTCGGTGCTGCTGCGGCCGGAGGTCTACATCACGGCCGCGCTGATCGGCGCCGCGGCCTTCACGGGGGCCACCGTCGCGGAGGCGCCGCTGTGGGTCGCCTCAGCGATCGGCATGGGCGCCGCCTTCATCGTTCGCGGCGGGGCCCTGCGCTTCGGCTGGCGCTTTCCGGTCTACAAGCCCCGGCCGGGGCGGCATCCGGACGATGTCATGTGAGAAGGATCAGGCCTTGCGCGGGCGCAGGCGGATGATCACGTCGACATGCGCGATCTCCATGCCCTCGGGCGGCTCCGGCAGGTTGCCGATCTCGATATTGCTCACCGGGATGTCGAGGACGTGGTTCTCGCCCTCCACGAAGAAATGGTGATGGTCGGAGACATTGGTGTCGAAATAGGTCTTCGCGCTTTCCACCGCCAGGACGCGGATGAGGCCGGCCTCGGTGAACTGGTGCAGCGTGTTGTAGACCGTCGCCAGCGAGACCGGAACGCCGGCCGTGACGGCTTCCTCGTGCAGTTCCTCCACCGTCAGGTGGCGGTCGCCCTTGGCGAACAGGAGGTCGGCAAGGGCCACGCGCTGGCGCGTCGGGCGCAGGCCGGAATGGCGCAGGCGCTCTTCGATGGGCAACTCGTGTGCATGCGTCATGGGCGAGCGATCCGCTTGTCTGGCCTTGAACAACAATCTTGAGCTTTCGATATAACTTTAGCGCTGCCGGGATTCAATAGGATTGCAACGCCCAATGGGCCAGGATTGCAGCGCCCGATGGGCGCGCAACATGCGGAAAACCGGGGCCTTGGCCCCGCCCAAGGCAATTTGCGCTGGCTGTCACCGCACGCATCATGTATGCGGACTGCTGAATTAACGTCTCGCCCAAAACGGGTGCGGCGACAAAACGGGAGGGATCGGGCGCTTTAAATTCCGCCTCGCCTCCTCTAAATCTAGCGCTGAACAAGCGTGTACAAGACCGGGGATGAGACATTCGATGACGACCAGGCAATCCAGCTACAACTATGAGGAAATCCTGTCCTGCGGCCGCGGCGAGCTCTTCGGCCCGGGCAATGCGCAGCTTCCTCTGCCGCCGATGCTGATGGTCCACCGCATCACCGACATTTCCGAGACGGGCGGCGCCTTCGACAAGGGCTATATCCGCGCCGAATACGACGTGAAGCCCGACGACTGGTACTTCCCCTGTCATTTCCAGGGCAATCCGATCATGCCCGGCTGCCTCGGCCTCGACGGCATGTGGCAGCTCACCGGTTTCTTCCTCGGCTGGCTCGGCGAGCCCGGCCGCGGCATGGCGCTCTCCACCGGCGAGGTGAAGTTCAAGGGCATGGTCCGGCCGGACACCAAGCTTCTGGAATACGGCATCGACTTCAAGCGCGTCATGCGCGGCCGCCTCGTGCTCGGCACGGCGGACGGCTGGCTGAAGGCCGACGGCGAGACCATCTACCAGGCGACCGACCTGCGCGTCGGCCTGTCGAAGGACAAGGAAGCCTGAGGCGGAAAGCCTCGGGGGCGGCGCGCCGCCCCCGCCACGAGACGTTCAAGAAAAGGTCAGGAATATGAGACGGGTAGTTGTCACGGGTCTGGGGATCGTATCCTCCATCGGGAACAATGCTGACGAAGTGACGGCATCGCTGCGCGATGCGCGCTCGGGCATCAGCTTCAGCCAGGACTTCGCCGACCACGGCTTCAAGTGCCAGGTCTGGGGCTCGCCGAACATCGACACGACCGATCTCGTCGACCGCCGCGCGGCCCGCTTCCTCTCGCAGGGCGGCGCGTGGAACCACGTCGCGATGAAGCAGGCCATCGCCGATTCGGGCCTTGAAGAGGCCGAATATTCGGCCAATCCGCGCGCCGGCATCATCATGGGTTCGGGCGGTCCGTCCACCCGCACGCTGATCGAGGCGGCCGATATCACCATCAAGAACAACTCGCCCAAGCGCATCGGCCCGTTTGCCGTGCCGAAGGCAATGTCCTCGACGGCCTCGGCGACGCTCGCCACCTGGTTCAAGATCCACGGCGTCAACTATTCCATCTCGTCGGCCTGCTCGACCTCGGCGCACTGCATCGGCAATGCCGCGGAAATGATCCAGTGGGGCAAGCAGGACATCATGTTCGCCGGCGGCCACGAGGACCTCGACTGGACCATGTCGAACCTCTTCGACGCCATGGGCGCCATGTCCTCCAAGTACAACGACACGCCGTCGACCGCCTCGCGCGCCTATGACGTCAGCCGCGACGGTTTCGTCATCGCCGGCGGCGCGGGCGTCCTCGTCCTCGAGGAACTGGAGCACGCCAAGGCCCGCGGCGCGAAGATCTATGCCGAGATCGTCGGCTACGGCGCGACCTCCGACGGCTACGACATGGTGGCCCCGTCGGGCGAAGGCGCGATGCGCTGCATGCGTCAGGCGCTCGCCACGGTGAAGGGCGATGTCGACTACATCAACACGCACGGCACCTCGACGCCCGTCGGCGACTCGAAGGAGATCGGCGCGATCCGCGAAGTCTTCGGCGAGAAAATCCCGCACATCCAGTCGACCAAGTCGCTGACCGGCCATTCGCTGGGCGCTGCCGGCGTGCAGGAATCGATCTACGGCCTCCTGATGATGCAGGCCGGCTTCATCGGCGAAAGCGCGCATATCACCGAGCTGGACCCCGAATTCGACGGCGTTCCGATCGTGCGCAAGCGCATCGACAATGCCAAGATCGACACGGTTCTTTCCAACTCCTTCGGCTTCGGCGGCACGAACGCCACGCTGGTCTTCCAGCGTCACAACGGATGACACGCATGACGGGGATCATGAACGGCAAGCGCGGCCTCATCATGGGGGTCGCGAACAATCACTCCATCGCGTGGGGGATCGCGCAGAAACTGGCCGGCGCCGGCGCCGAACTCGCCTTCACCTACCAGGGTGAAGCGCTCGGCAAGCGCGTCAAGCCGCTCGCCGCCGAACTCGGTTCGGATTTCGTCATTCCCTGCGACGTCGAGGATATCGCCTCGGTGGATGCGACGATCGAAGCGATCCGGGAAAAGTGGGGCAAGCTCGATTTCGTCGTGCACGCCATCGGCTTTTCCGACAAGAACGAGCTGAAGGGCCTCTACGCCGACACCTCGCGCGACAACTTCTCGCGCACCATGGTCATCTCCTGCTTCTCCTTCACGGAGATCGCCAAGCGCGCGGCGGACCTGATGACGGACGGCGGCGCGATGCTGACGCTGACCTATGGCGGCTCGGTGCGCGTCATGCCGAACTACAACGTCATGGGCGTCGCCAAGGCCGCGCTGGAAGCCTCCGTGCGCTACCTTGCCGGCGACTACGGCCCGCAGGGCATCCGCGTCAACGCGATCTCGGCAGGCCCGATCCGCACGCTGGCCGGCGCCGGCATCTCCGATGCCCGCGCCATGCTTTCCTGGCAGCAGAAGAACGCCCCGCTCCGCCGCACCGTCACCATCGAGGATGTCGGCAATTCGGCGCTCTACCTGCTCTCCGACATGGCAAGCGGCGTTACCGGCGAGATCCACTATGTGGACGCCGGCTACAACATCACCTCCATGCCGACGCTGGAGCGGCTGGCGAAAGCGGACAGCGAGTAAGAGACACACGGCGCGAAGATCTCCTTCGCGCCGTTTTTCTTTGTGCTCAGTCGAACACGACCGGCACGAGCGACAGCACCAGCAGCAACGCCATGGTTCTGTTGAACAGTTTCAGGCTGCGCTCCCCCGTCATGAAGCGCCCCGCGCCGACGCCGATGCCGGCCCAGGCCAGCGTGCTCACCAGCGTCGCGCCGCCGAAGATGACGGCAAAGGCCGAGGGGATCGCTAGGTCCCCTGCGACGCCTCCGCCATAGGCCACCACAGCGCCCGCGACCATCACCCAGAGCTTCGGATTGACGAGCTGCAGCAATGCACCCTCGACGAAGGTGAAGGGCCGCTGCCGGCTGCTCCCGGACGAAAGACCGACCGGAGCCGTCGCGATACGCCAGGCGAGCCAGAGCAGATAGGCGATGCCGATCCATTTCAGCGCCAGATGCACGCGCGGGTCCGAGACGACCGCGCCGCCTGCCGCCGCGACAGCGAAGATGATGGCTGCCACGCCGATGCCCATGCCTATTGCGACCGGGAGGGTGCGACGGAAGCCGTAGTTGGCGCCCGATGCCGTCACCATCGTATTGTTCGGCCCCGGCGTGCCCGCCATGGCGAAGGCAAAGCCAGATGCCGCCATTATCCAAGCCCAGTCCATCCTGCCCTCCTCATCCAGACATCGGCAGCCTATGCCGCCCCATGCGCAACGGGGTTGCGAAGATGCCAGCAATGGACAAGAATTTGGCATTCCATGCCACTGGATGGCTTGAACGTTTGTGAGGATTTCAATGCAGCTCGACGATATCGACCGCCGTATCCTGCGCGAACTGCAACAGGATGGCCGCCTGCAGAATGTCGAGCTTGCAAGGCGGGTCGGCCTGTCGCCCTCCCCTTGCCTGCGCCGGGTGAAGCTATTGGAAGAGGCCGGCGTCATCGACCGCTATGTCGCGGTGGTGGATCAGGCGAAGGTGGGGCTGCAGCTTTCCATGTTCGCGCGCATCTCCCTGACGGCGCAGGATGCCGAGACCATCGACCATTTCATCGCCGCGATGAAGCGGCTGCCGGAGGTGGTGGAGTGCTACATCATGCTCGGCGAGAGCGACGCACTGCTGCGCGTCGTCGTCTCGGACCTGGAAGACTATCGCCGCTTCCAGTCGACGCATCTCACCCGCAGGAACGGCATCCAGACCGTCAAGACGGATGTGCCGAGCGAAACGGTCAAGCAGAGCTTCGCGCTGCCTTTGTAGGGCTCAGCGCTTGCCCCACAGCACCTTGAAGCGGGCGTTGCGGCAAAGCTCACCGCTTTCCTTGAAGGCTTCCTTCAGCACCGGCTCGTAGGGCAGGCCGCGATTGGCGACCATCAGCAGGCGGCCGCCGATCTTCAGCGACTTCGCCGCCATGCGGATCATGCCAGCGCCGAGCGAATGGTCGGCGGCATGGCCCTCGTGGAAGGGCGGGTTCATGACGATGAGGTCGTAGTGGTCGCGCGGCGTTTCCGTCGTCAGGTCGAACCAGTAGAAGCGCGCCGGGATGTTCGGGCAGTTCTCCGCCATGTTCTCCTTGGCGGCTTCCAGCGCCTCGTAATGCGCCTCGAAGAGGTCGATGCCCTTCGCCTGCGGCGCGCGGCCACCGAGCATGACCGAGAGATAGCCCCAGCCCGCGCCGAAATCGGCGGCATGGCCGTTGAAATCCTCCGGGATGCGGGTGGCGAGCAGTTCGGAGCCGTCGTCGATGCGGTCATGCGAGAACATGCCGGGCGCCGCCGTGAAGCGGCCGGCGATGCGCACCGGCTTGGCCGCGAGCTTGGAGATCGCCTCCGCCGGGTCTTCCGGGCGGGCGAACCAGATGGCGAGGCCATGGTACTTCGGCATGGAATCGCCCGTCAGGCCAAGCTGGTCGAGGCGCTTGCGCATGGACTGCACGCCGTCTTCCTTGCCGCCGGCAACGACGATCAGACCGCCCGTGCGCACGCGGCGCAGGGCTTCGGCGATACGGTTCTCGTTCTCGCCCTTGTGCTTGGTCATCAGGATGAGCGCGCCGTCGAAATCCTCGCCCTCGATGACGGGCTTGACCGGTGCGCGCACGGCTTCCAGCCCGCGATAGAGCGAGCGCAGCGGCTGCACCGCCTCCAGGGACGCGCCAAAGCCTTCCGGCGGGCGCTGGCCGGCTTCCGCGCCGAGGAAGAGGTAGCGTTCCCCCTCACCCGGCAGGCCGAGCGTGCCGGAGGCGAAGGGATGGAACAGAGTTTTCAGGGCGTCGCGGGTCATGGTCGGCTTTCGGCGGATGATTGGTCTACTAAAAAGAAAAGGGGCGCGGAACGTGCCGCTCCGCGCCCCCTTCATGCATTGGTGTCCGATTACTCGGCGGCTTCGCCGTCGCCCTTCTTGTCGGCGGCGATTTCCTTGCCGGTCGCCTGGTCGACGACCTTCATGGAGAGGCGAACCTTGCCGCGCTCGTCGAAGCCCATCAGCTTGACCCAGACCTTGTCGCCTTCCTTGACGACGTCAGAGGTCTTGGCAACGCGCTCCTGGGCGAGCTGCGAGATGTGCACGAGGCCGTCGCGCGGGCCGAAGAAGTTGACGAAGGCGCCGAAGTCGGCGGTCTTGACGACCGTGCCTTCGTAGATCATGCCGACTTCCGGTTCCGCGACGATGGAGTGGATCCACTTGCGGGCCGCTTCGATCTCCTTGCCGGACGAGGACGCGATCTTGATCGTGCCGTCGTCTTCGATGTTGATCTTGGCGCCGGTCTTTTCGACGATTTCGCGGATGACCTTGCCGCCCGTGCCGATGACTTCACGGATCTTGTCGACTGGGATGTTCATGACTTCGATGCGCGGTGCGAATTCGCCGAGCTGGCTGCGGCCTTCGGAGATGGCGTGGGCCATTTCGCCGAGGATGTGCTTGCGGCCGCCCTGCGCCTGGCTGAGCGCGACCTTCATGATCTCTTCGGTGATACCGGCGATCTTGATGTCCATCTGCAGCGAGGTGATGCCGTCGGCGGTGCCGGCGACCTTGAAGTCCATGTCGCCGAGGTGGTCTTCGTCGCCGAGGATGTCGGAGAGAACCGCGAAGCGATCGCCTTCAAGGATGAGGCCCATGGCGATACCGGCAACCGGCTTTGCCAGCGGAACGCCGGCATCCATCAGAGCGAGCGAGGTGCCGCAGACGGTCGCCATCGAGGACGAGCCGTTCGACTCGGTGATCTCGGAGACGACGCGCAGCGTGTAGGGGAACTGTTCCGCCGTCGGCAGCATCGGGCGGATAGCGCGCCAGGCAAGCTTGCCGTGACCGATTTCGCGGCGGCCCGGGGAGCCCATGCGGCCCGTTTCACCGACCGAGTAGGGCGGGAAGTTGTAGTGCAGCAGGAAGCGTTCCTTGTACATGCCGGTCAGGCTGTCGACATACTGCTCGTCTTCGCCGGTGCCGAGCGTGGCAACGACCACGGCCTGGGTTTCACCGCGGGTGAAGAGAGCCGAGCCGTGCGTGCGCGGCAGGATACCGACTTCCGAAACGATGGCGCGAACGGTTTCGAGGTCGCGGCCGTCGATGCGGCTCTTGGTGTCGAGGATGTTCCAGCGAACGATCTTGGCCTGCAGGTGCTTGAAGACGGCGCCGATGACTTCTGCGCTGTACTTCGGCTCGACGCCTTCCGGCAGGAAGTGTGCCTTCACCTTGGCCTTGACGGCGTCGACGGCGGCGTAACGATCAGCCTTCTGGGTGATCTTGTAGGCGGCGCGCAGTTCGGTTTCGGCAAGGCCGAGCATTTCGGCTTCAAGCTCGGAATAGTCTTCCGGCTGGAAGTCGCGCGGTTCCTTGGCAGCCACTTCAGCGAGCTTGATGATCGCGTCGATGACCGGCTGGAAGCCCTTGTGGCCGAACATGACGGCGCCGAGCATGACGTCTTCGTTCAGTTCCTTGGCTTCGGATTCGACCATCAGGACGGCGTCCTGCGTGCCGGCGACGACGAGGTCGAGAACCGACTCGTCCATCTCGTCGAGATGCGGGTTCAGGACGTATTCGCCGTTGATGTAGCCAACGCGAGCGGCGCCGACCGGGCCCATGAAGGGAACGCCGGAGATCGTCAGCGCGGCGGAAGCGGCAACCATCGACAGGACGTCGGGATCGTTCTCGAGGTCATGCTGGACGACCGTGACGACGACCTGCGTGTCGTTCTTGTAGCCTTCCGGGAAGAGCGGGCGGATCGGACGGTCGATCAGGCGGGAAACCAGCGTTTCCTTTTCCGACGGACGGCCTTCACGCTTGAAGTAGCCACCCGGGATCTTGCCGGCGGCGTAGGTCTTTTCCTGGTAGTTGACGGTCAGCGGGAAGAAATCCTGGCCCGGCTTCGGCGCCTTGGCGGAAACGACGGTGGCGAGAACGACGGTTTCGCCGTAGGTCGCGAGAACCGCGCCGTCAGCCTGACGGGCGATCTTGCCGGTTTCCAGCTTGAGCGGGCGGCCGGCCCACTCGATTTCAACCGTATGGGTATCGAACATGTCTTGTCCTTCTTGACGGATACGCGCACCGCCGCCCGAAAAGGCGCAGGTGGTCTATCCGTGTTCGTGACGCATCATGGGCAAGACAGCGGGAGGCTTCCGTGGATGGCGCCGCGCGCCCGAAGCATCCTGCAATCCTGCCCCATGACAGGCCATCGGTTGGTTCCGCAGGACCGGCCCATCCGGCCTGCTGGAGAATCCCGTTCCGCGAGGCGGCCGCAGCCGGCACTGACGAAGCGGTACGGCGGAAATTTCTTCCGCAAAAGAAAGCGGCGGGCGTTCACGAGGAACGCCCGCCGAAATTGCTTAGCGGCGAATACCGAGGGCAGCAATCAGCTTGCTGTAACGGGCTTCGTCCTTCTTCTTGAGGTAGTCAAGAAGCGAGCGGCGGCTGGAAACCAGCGTCAGAAGGCCACGACGGGAGTGGTTGTCCTTCTTGTGGTCCTTGAAGTGGCCGGTCAGGTTGTTGATACGCTCGGTCAGGATCGCGACCTGTACTTCCGGAGAACCGGTGTCGCCTTCCTTGGTGGCGTATTCCTTGATCAGCGCAGCCTTGCGCTCAGCAGTGATCGACATCGTATGTCCTTTCATGAATGGGAACAAAGGTCGCCAAAAGCCGGGATGTCGTCCAGCGATGGCCGTGAAGGCAAGCGGGCAGGCCCGCATTGCTGGCGGTGCCTATAAACCATTAGCGGGCGAAATGGAAGGGGCCGCGATCAACCGCCGCCCGGTGCCCGTCAGAAGCGGCTGGCCGGCTGGCCCGGCGCCAGATCGGGCGCATCGCCGCCCTTCGGGCAGACGACATAGGCGCCGAAGACCCAGCCGAGCCGCTCGCCCCCGCGCGAGACGAAAAGCCAGCGCTTGGCGCCGATCCTCGTTTCCTCGATCACCTCCAGCCGCGTGCCGTTCCGCAGCGTCGTCAGGATCGGCCCGTTCGGCGCGGAGCGGACATTGAGCGGCGTGCCGGTCGGATCGTCGACCACGCATTCGCCGGCGGCAAGGGCGGGCGTTACGGCGGCCGCAAGCATGGCGGCGGCGATGGCCGCCCGCAGGAAAGGCGTCATGGCGTAAACCCCGGCATGGGAGGAAGAAGCAGCTCTCATCATTCGGAGGAACCCGGCTGGTGAGCCTCCTCGTCACGCAGGCGGGCGAGCGGGATCGTCACCCGCCATTCGATGCCGTCGTCATGCACGATGAATTCCAGCGTCGCGTCGAGCGCCATGCCGAGCATGCGCTCCAGAACCACGCTGCCGAAGCCCTTGCGGCTGTCCGCTATGGCCTGCTTGTCGATCGTCGCGCGGCTTTCGAGCCAGACGAGGTCGAGGTTCTCGCCGGCCGTCACCCAGCTCAGCGAGACGATGCCGGTGTCGTTGGCGAGCGCGCCGTATTTGGTGGCATTGGTCGACAGCTCGTGCAGCGCCATGCCGAGCGTCTGGGAGGCCTGCGGATCGAGCAGCACGGCGGGGCCGGCGATGCGCACACGGCTCGTATCGTCGGGCGTGAAGGGCTTGAGCTGGTTGCGGGCCAGTTCGGCGAGGTTCACGCCCTGCGTCGCATTGGCGATCATCAGGTCTGTCGAGCGGGCAAGGCCCGAGACGCGCCGGCGGAAGGTCTCGGCGAAGTCGCCGGCATTCTCCGCGCCTGCCACCGACTGGTTCAGCATGGCCTGGATGACGGTGAGCTGGTTCTTCGAGCGGTGGGCGACCTCGCGCATCAGGAAGCGCACCTCGTTTTCCGACTTCACGCGGGCATCGGCCGCCTCGGCGAGCGCGCGGGAGACCGTCTCCAGCTCGGAGATCGCATAGCGGCGCGAGGCGACGCGCTCGCCGCGGCCAAGCCGGCGCGCGTCATGCGCCAGCAGCCGCACGTCGCGCGAAAGGACGCGCGCGATGCCGACGGCGCCCGCCGCCGCCAGCGCCGCGAAGACCGCCCCGCCGATGGTAAGCCAGAGGAAGGAGGAGACCGCGGGTGCCTGCACATCGGAGGATTTCGCCCAGGCGATCATCCGCCAGCCGGCCAGCGAGGAGAATTCGGTGACGACCTGGTAGTTGACATCGTCCTGGCGCATCGTGCTGACGCCGAGGCGAAGCGAGGGCACGACACGCAGGAAGAACGGCTGACCCGCCTTCTGCTTCTCGTCCGTCGAGACGATGACCTTGCCCTCGGTATCGAGCACCGCCGCATTCCAGCCGGGCGAAAGGATATCCGGATTGACCGCGCGCCGCAGCGCTTCGGCATTCTTGGTCAGCGTCAGCAGCACCTGCTGGCCGTTGTGAAGGCGCATCGGCTGGTAGACGTTGAAGACCCATTGCTGGGCGGTCTTGCCGAAGAAGAGGTCGGAGACCATGCGCTCGCCGCGCGACAGCGCGAGCCCCGCCGAAACCGGTTCCGACGCCGCACTCAGCGCCGTGCCGTAGGGCACGCGCGTGTTGAGGATCTGGTGCATCGTCGGGTCGATGAGGATGAAATAGATGTCGGTGCCTTCGAGCGCCTTGCTCGCCTGCCTGTGCAGGGCGGCGTAGTCGCCCTTCTGCAGGCTGTCCGACGTCGAGAGAAAATTCAGCGTCGAGAACATGCCGGAGATCTCGCGCTCAACGGCGCGGTTCACGGCGCTCGTCGAGGTGCGCAGCAGCGATTCGAAGATGCGCTCCTGCGCCTCGTTGGTGCGCTTGAGGACGATGATCGAGAACAGGAAGGCCGGAATGACGGCGACGAGGATGAGGCAGACGAGATAGAAGGCGACCGGATGATGCATGCGCCTGCGGGCCTCGCCAGCGCCGCTCTCCACATTTCCGGCGGATACCGTTCGGTCGTTCGGCGTCATCGTCAACGGCCAGCCCCTTCACCCCTCGCCTGCGAGCCGGCCCGCCGGCCAAGCGCCGCCGCGCCCGTCCTAGAACGGACCTCGCCGGCCCATAAAGCCAATAGCTTGTGGTGAAATCAAGTCGGAGGCGTTTCGTTCCGCCCCCTTATTATTAGCCTGCGAAAACCCGCTTGGGACGGAACTCGCCGCCGCCGATCTCGCCGATGGCGATCAGCTTTCCGCGCGCCGTGGCATAGGCCTCGTCCGCCGAAACGGGCGCATCGCGGCCGCGGACGATGATCGGGTTGCCCATGCGCAGGCGGTGCGCCTGGTCATCGTTGACGACGATCTGCGGCAGGCTCGACAGGGCCTCGCCGGTATCGATGAGGAAGGCGTCGAGCGCCGCAAGCCGTTCTGCGTCGTCCTCGATCTTCTCCAGCGCCGTCAGGTCCGCGAGCGGCACCATGTCATCCTCGCCGAAGGGGGCGACGAAGGTGCGGCGTAGCGCCGAGATATGGCCGTAGCAGCCGAGCTGGCGGCCGAAGTCACGGGCGAGCGCGCGCACATAGGTGCCCTTGCCGCATTCGACCTCGAAGGCGGCCGTATTTTCGTCCGAGCCCACCAATGTCAGGCGATGGATTTCCACCTCGCGCGAGGGGATCTCGACCGTCTCGCCTTCGCGGGCGAGGTCATAGGCGCGCTCGCCGTCGATCTTGATGGCGGAGAACTGCGGGGGAACCTGCCGGATGACGCCGGTATAGTCGCCGAGGATCGCGGTGATCTCGTCGGCGGTCGGGCGCTTGCCGGATGTCTGCGTCACCTCGCCCTCGAGGTCGTCCGTCGTGCGCTCCTCGCCCCAGGTCACCGTGAATTCGTAGATCTTGCGGCCGTCCATGACATAGGGAACGGTCTTGGTGGCGTCGCCCAGCGCGATCGGCAGCATGCCGGAGGCGAGCGGATCGAGCGTGCCGGCATGGCCGGCCTTCTGCGCCTTGAACAGCCACTTGATCTTGGAGACGGCCTCGGTCGAGCCGAAGTCGAACGGCTTGTCGAGGATCAGCCAGCCGGAAACCGGCCGGCCCTTGGGTTTGCGGGGTCTGGACATCTGTATCCTGGATTATTGATCGTCGTCGCCGTCTTCGGCGTCAAGATCGCGAGCGACTTCCGGCGAGCGCAGGAGGTCGTCGATCTTCTTGTAGTTGTCGAAGCTGGTATCGTCGCGGAAGCGCACGTCCGGCATATACTTCATCTGGCGAAGCTGCGGGCCGAGACGGCCGCGGATGAACTTCGCATTGCGGTTGAGCGCCTCGATCACCGCCTCGTGGTCCTTCACGCCGAGCGGCGTGACATAAGCGGTCGCGTGCTTCAGGTCGGGCGACATGCGCACTTCCGAGATGGAGATCACGGTCTTCTCCAACAGCGGATCGCGCACTTCGCCGCGCTGGAGCACCTGGGTGATCGCCGCGCGCACCTGTTCGCCCACGCGCAGCATGCGTTGCGACGGCGCCGAGGATGTTGCTCTGGTCATGGTGGTCACCTTCAAAAAAATGCGAGCGCCGAAAATGTCCGGCGCCCGCATGATGATCTGATCGCCGGCAGCTTACAGCGTGCGCGTGACGTGCTCCACGCGGAAGCATTCGATCTGGTCGCCGACGCGGATGTCTTCGTAGTTCTCGAAGGCCATGCCGCATTCCTGGCCGACATTGACTTCCGAGACCTCGTCCTTGAAGCGCTTGAGCGTCTTGAGCTTGCCTTCGTGGATGACGACGTTGTCGCGCACGAGGCGGACGCCCGAACCACGCTCGACCTTGCCTTCCGTGACGCGGCAACCCGCGACCTTGCCGATCTTCGTGATGTTGAACACCTCGAGGATCTCGGCATAGCCGAGGAAGGTTTCGCGGCGCTCCGGCGACAGGAGACCCGACATCGCCGCCTTCACGTCATCCACCAGGTCGTAGATGATGTTGTAGTAGCGGATTTCGATGCCCTGGCGCTCGGCAAGCGAGCGGGCCTGTGCATTCGCACGGACGTTGAAGCCGATGATGGCGGCGTTGGACGCTTCGGCGAGCGAAATGTCCGACTCGGTGATGGCGCCGGCGCCGGAATGGACGATGCGGACCCGCACCTCGTCCGTGCCGAGCTTGTCGAGCGCGCCGGCAATGGCTTCGATGGAGCCCTGCACGTCGCCCTTGATGAGCAGCGGGAATTCCTTGAGGCCGGAATTCTGGAGCTGGTTCATCATCTGCTCGAGCGAGCCGCGCGAACCCGTCTGGCGCGCCACCTGCTTTTCGCGGGCGAGGCGCTGGCGGTATTCGGAGATCTCGCGGGCACGGCCTTCGTTCTCGACGACCGCGAACTTGTCGCCCGCAGCCGGCGTGCCGGAAAGACCGAGAACCTCGACCGGCATGGAGGGGCCGGCGTCCTTGACGTGTTCGCCCTTGTCGTTGACGAGCGCGCGCACACGGCCCCACTGGTCGCCGGCGACGATGATCTGACCCGGCTTGAGCGTACCCGTCTGGACGAGAACCGTCGCCACGGAGCCACGACCGCGGTCGAGCTGGGCTTCGACGACGACGCCCTCCGCCGTGCGGTTCGGGTTCGCCTTGAGATCGAGGATTTCGGCCTGCAGCAGGATGGCTTCGAGCAGCTTGTCGAGGTTCGTGCCGTTCTTAGCCGACACTTCCACGTCGAGCGTCTCGCCGCCCATGGATTCGACGAAGACCTCGTGCTGGAGGAGCTGCGTGCGAACGCGCTGGACGTCCGCCGTCGGCTTGTCGACCTTGTTGATCGCCACGATGATCGGAACACCCGCCGCCTTGGCGTGGTTGATGGACTCGATCGTCTGCGGCATCACGCTGTCGTCGGCCGCCACCACGAGGATCGCGATGTCGGTCGCCTGCGCGCCGCGGGCACGCATGGCGGTGAAGGCGGCGTGGCCGGGCGTATCGATGAAGGTGATCTTGTGACCATCCTGCTCGACCTGGTAGGCGCCGATATGCTGCGTGATGCCACCGGCTTCGCCGGCAACCACGTTGGCGTGGCGGATGGCGTCGAGCAGCGAGGTCTTGCCGTGGTCGACGTGGCCCATGATGGTCACGATCGGCGGACGGGATTCCAGATCGCCTTCTTCGTCGGCGACGTTGAAGATGCCTTCTTCGACGTCGGATTCCGAGACGCGCTTGACCGTGTGGCCGAATTCGCCGGCGATGAGTTCAGCCAGGTCGGCGTCGATCAGATCGCCGGGCTTCATCATCTGACCTTCCTTCATCAGGTACTTGATGACGTCGACGGCGCGTTCGGACATGCGCTGTGACAGTTCCTGGATGGTGATGGTTTCCGGAAGGATGACTTCGCGCATGACCTTTTCGCGGGTCTCCTGCATCTGGCTGCGCTTGAACTTCTCCTGGCGGCGGCGCATGGCCGACAGCGAACGACCGCGCTGCGCGCCATCCTCGTCGCTCGACGCGGTGGTCAGCGTCAGCTTGCCCTGGCGGCGACCGTCGTCGGCCTTCGGACGGGCCGGGACCTTTGCCGGTTCCGGGCGCTTGACGGCGCCGCGGTTGGCAGGCGCGCCACCGCGCGGACGCTTGTCATCGTCCTCATCGGCTTCACGGCGGCCACGGCCGGCGAGCGGGGTTGCGGCAGGCGCCGGGACCGGCGTGCGGCCGGGCTGCGGGCGGGCCTCCGCGGCAGCGGCGGGCTTTGCCACCGGCTGCGGGACAACCTCTTCCGCGGCGACAGGCGCCGGTGCGGCGGCCTCGGCGGCGCGGCGCTCGGCCTCTTCCTTCTCGCGGATGATGCGGGCTTCTTCCTCGGCCTTCTGACGGGCTTCCTCTTCCACCTTGCGGCGGGCCTCGTCCTCGGCGCGCTGGCGCGCTTCGGCGGCGTCGCGGATCTGCGCTTCTGCAAGCGCGCGGCGACGGGCCTCGACCTCATCGGGCGAAAGCTGGTTCAGCACGACGCCGACGCGCGGGCGGCTCTGCTCGGCCTGCGGCTGGTGGGCCGGGCGCGAGGGCTGCTGCACGGGACGCGACTGCTGCGGCTCGGGCTGGCGCTGCACCGGCGCGACCGGGGTCACGGGACGCTCGTCTTCCGGGCGGTTGATGCGGCGCTTGCGGGTCTCGACCACAACGGCCTTCGTGCGGCCACGACCCATGTCCTGGCGCACGGTGCCCTGCTGGACGCCGGAAGGCTTCAGGCTCAGGGTCTTCTTGCCCGCCACGCTGATCGTCTTGTCGTCTTTGTTGTCGGTCATTCCGTTCCGTTCCTAAGATCAGGGCCGGATGCGTATCACCAGACCCTGTCGTTCAATTGTTTTCGTCCAATGCGATAGCGGCCGGCGAAAGCCGGTGACCGCGTCATTGGTTTGGCTGGCCAGCGCCGCCATGTGCCCCCACCCGGGCGCCGCCCCGGTATTTTTCGAGCATGATTGCGCGCTTCACTACACCCTCACCCGCCTGCCCTGCAAGCGCTGCGGCATGGATAAAAGCATTCTGGCCCAAAAGGCCCTCCAATTCGCCCTCGGAGAAGAGCCTGAAGGAGGGTATTTCCGTTTCGTCCTCGGTAAGGAAGCTTGCAGCCTTCCTCGCCTGGTCTATCTTTCTCACGCCGTCCTCTGCCGCGTCCGTCGAATGGAACACCGCAAGGGCGGCCAAAGAGCGCACCGCCTGATCGACCTTCGTCGAGCCGGTGATGAACTGGCCGGCCTTGCGCGCCATGTTCATCATGCCGCCGAGCTGGGCCGCGATAAGCCGGTCCACATCGGCCCCGAGCTCCGGGCCCGCCTTGGCGTCCGCCCTCAACGCGCGCGCGAAAAGCTTCCTGGCGACCGCCTTGTCGACGATCGCCCGTTCGGCTTTCACCCAGCATCCACGTCCGGGGAGTTCACGCTTCAGGTCCGGCACGACGCTGCCGTCGGGACCTGCGACGAAGCGGATGAGGTCATCCGCATCGCCGCTTTCGCGCGTCACGATGCACATGCGGTCGTTCACGCCGTCGTCCTTCTTGCCCATATAGGTTTCCGCTCTTGCCAACGCAAACCGCTGTGCAACGTGGCCAACGGCATGTCGAACCGCGCGGGACGCCGGTCAGGCGTCCTGCTCGGCGCCTTCCACGGCCTCTTCCTCGGTGGCGAGGTCCTCTTCCGTGATCCAGCCGGCCGCAAGGCGGGCCTGCACGATCATGGCCTCGGCCTCGGCGCGGGAGACCTCGAACTTCGAGAAGAGACCCTCGAACTTCTTCGTCTCGCCGTCCTTGCGCTCGGTCCAGCCGACGAGGTCGTCGGCGGCGCAGCCGGCGAAGTCCTCGATCGTCTTGATGCCGTCCTCGCCGAGGGCGACGAGCATCTGGCCCGTCATGCCGTCGATCTGGCGCAGCTCATCGGCGACGCCGAGTTCCTTGCGCTTGGCATCCATCTCGGCCTCGATGCGCTCGAGATATTCGCGGGCGCGGGTCTGGATTTCCTGGGCCGTGTCTTCGTCGAAGCCGTCGATGGAGGCGATTTCGTCGAGATCGACATAGGCAAGCTCTTCAACGGCGGCAAAGCCTTCCGAAGCCAGAACCTGACCGACCATCTCATCGACGTCGAGCGATTCCATGAAGAGGTTGGTGCGCTCGTTGAATTCCTTCTGGCGGCGCTCGGACTCTTCGGCTTCCGTCAGGATGTCGATATCCCAGCCGGTGAGCTGCGAGGCGAGGCGCACGTTCTGGCCGCGGCGGCCGATGGCGAGCGAGAGCTGCTCGTCCGGAACGACGACTTCGATGCGCTCGGCATCCTCGTCCAGAACGACCTTGGCGACTTCCGCCGGCTGCAGGGCGTTGACGATGAAGGAGGCCGGGTCCTGCGACCACGGAATGATGTCGATCTTCTCGCCCTGCAGTTCGCCGACGACGGCCTGGACGCGCGAGCCGCGCATACCGACGCAGGCGCCGACCGGATCGATCGACGAGTCGTTCGAGATGACGGCGATCTTGGCGCGCGAGCCGGGGTCGCGGGCGACCGACTTGATCTGGATGATGCCGTCGTAGATTTCCGGCACTTCCATGGTGAAGAGCTTCACCATGAACTGCGGATGGGTGCGCGACAGGAAGATCTGCGGGCCGCGCTGCTCGCGGCGCACGTCGTAGACATAGGCGCGGACGCGGTCGCCGTAGCGCATGTTCTCGCGCGGGATCATCTCGTCGCGGCGGATGATGCCTTCGCCACGGCCGAGGTCGACGATGACGTTGCCGTATTCGACGCGCTTGACCGTGCCGTTGACGATCTCGCCGATGCGGTCCTTGTATTCGTCGTACTGGCGGTCACGCTCGGCTTCGCGCACCTTCTGCACGATGACCTGCTTGGCCGACTGGGCGGCGATGCGGCCGAAATCCATCGGCGGCAGCGGGTCGGCGATGAAATCGCCGAGCTTGGCGTCCGGGTTGCGGTCGCGCGCCAGTTCCAGCGGGATCTGGGTCGAGTAATCTTCGGCGTGCTCGACGACTTCCAGCAGGCGCTGGAGGCGGATTTCGCCGGTCTTGGAATTGATGTCGGCGCGGATGTTGGATTCCGTGCCGTAACGCGAGCGGGCCGCCTTCTGGATGGCGTCGGCCATCGCGGCAAGCACGATCTCACGGTCGATGACCTTTTCACGGGCCACGGCATCCGCGATCTGCAGAAGCTCAAGCCGGTTCGCACTGACTGCCATTGTCTCAGGTCTCCATGGTCTCGAGCCGGGGCCTTGCCGCCGGCATCTATGGGGCGGCGCGCCGCTCCGGTTCCGTCCTCTCCGCTCCGCCGCAAGGGCGGAACGCACTCACAAACTATTCTTCGTCGTCGCCGTCTTCGTCGTTCTGGTTGGCGGCCTGCGCCGCCTTCGCCTTCTTGTCGGCGGCCAGCGCGTCGCGGATCAGCTCGTCGGTCAGGATCAGCCGGCCCTCGGCAAGCGCCGCGAAGGGGATGACGACCGTCGGCTCGTCGCCGGCGGCGGGCTGGTCGCGTTCCAGCGTGAAACCGTTCTCGTCGGTCGCGACGATCTTGCCGCGGAAGCGCTTGCGCCCGTCGACGAGGATCGACGTCTCGCATTTCAGCAGGTGGCCGAGCCACCGCGAAAAGTCCGACTTGCGGACCATCGGCCGGTCGATGCCGGGCGACGACACTTCCAGATGATACGCCTTGTCGATCGGATCCTCAACGTCGAGCACCGGCGAGACGGCCATGGAGACCTGCTCGCAGTCCTCGACGGTCATGGTGCCGTCCGGGCGCTCGCACATGATCTGCAGCGTCGCTCCGTTCTGCGCGGAAAGCCGGACCCGCACGAGGCGGTAGCCGATCTGCTCGATGGTCGGCTCGATGATGTCGGCAACGCGCCGGTCGAGGCCGGTCTCGACGACGAGCCGCGGTTCGGCGGCGATTTCTGTCTGGGTCGTGTCGGTCATGACATGCCCTCCCGGGAAAGTCGTTATGATGCGCTCGATCGGGGCAATAAAAAAGAGCGGGTCCTCGCGGGCCCACTCTTCATCTGACGATCAAGAATTTGAGGGTGATATAGACCGGGTTCGCCGGAATTGCAAGTTCGGCATTCCGTCCGTCCCCACCAGCGCCCAATGATGGCCCCTCATCCGGCCTGCCGGCCACCTTCTCCCCACAGGCGGGGAGAAGGCTAGGGTGAGGGGCGGCCCAATCCACAAACGAACAGTTTCGAGACAATCGCCGCCACCGGCTTGCCGCTTTCGTCCCATGGACTAGATTGCACACAACGCTGCGTCGAGAATGAGTGCCCATCGTGCCGGACCGGACATCCCCCCTCGCCCCCTTCCGAAACGAAACCTTCCGGCTGATCTGGGCGGCCAGCCTGATCTCGAATTTCGGCGGGCTGATCCAGTCCGTCGGCGCGGCCTGGATGATGGCCTCGATCTCCTCCTCCGCCAACATGGTGGCGCTGGTGCAGGCCTCCACCTCGCTGCCGATCATGCTCTTCTCCGTCGCCGCCGGGGCGCTTGCCGACAATTTCGACCGGCGCAGGCTGATGCTGACGGCGCAGTGTTTCATGTTCGCGGTCTCGATCGCTCTGACGGTCTTTGCGTGGTACGGCCTCATCACGCCCTGGCTGCTTCTCGCCTTCACCTTCCTGATCGGCTGCGGCACCGCCCTCAACAACCCGGCCTGGCAGGCCTCGGTCGGCGACATGGTGCCGCGCGAGGACCTGCCGGCCGCCGTCTCGCTCAACAGCATGGGCTTCAACATCACCCGCAGCGTCGGCCCGGCCATCGGCGGCGTGATCGTCGCGGCCGCAGGCGCGGCGGCGGCCTTCGCCGCCAACGCGCTCAGCTATTTCGCCCTGCTCTATGCGCTCTTCCGCTGGAAGCCCAACATCTCGCCGCGCGCCTTGCCGCGCGAGGATTTCGGCCGCGCCATCTCGGCGGGCCTGCGCTACGTCTCCATGTCGCCCAATATCGGCAAGGTGCTGCTGCGCGGCTTCGCCTTCGGCCTTGCGACCAGCTCCATCCTCTCGCTGCTGCCGCTGATCGCCCGCGATCTCGTCGCCGGCGGGCCGCTCACCTTCGGCGTGCTGCTCGGCTGTTTCGGGCTCGGCGCCATCAGCGGCGCGCTGATGAATGCCGCGGTGCGCGAGCGCCTGACCAGCGAGACCATCGCGCGCCTTGCCTTTGCGGGCTTTGCGGTGAGTGCGAGCGTCTGCGCGCTCAGCTCGTCCGCCATCCTCACCGGCGCGGTGCTCCTGATCGCCGGCGCCTCCTGGGTGATGGCGCTCTCGCTGTTCAACACGACCGTCCAGCTCTCGACGCCGCGCTGGGTCGTCGCCCGCGCGCTCTCGCTCTACCAGACGACGACCTTCGGCGGCATCGCCGCCGGAAGCTGGATCTGGGGCACGACGGCCGACACGCATGGCGCGCAGGCCGCGCTTCTCGCCTCCGCGGTCGTCATGATCGCCGGCGCGGCGCTCGGCCTTCGCTACGGCCTGCCGGAACTGCAGAGCCTCAATGTCGATCCTCTGGGCCGCTTCAGCGAGCCGGACCTGCCGCTCGACCTGAAGCCGCGCAGCGGGCCTATCGTCATCCTCATCGACTACGAGATCGCGGAAGCGGATATCCCCGAATTCCTGGAGACCATGACCGAGCGGCGGCGCATCCGCATCCGCGACGGCGCCGGCCAGTGGGCGCTGATGCGCGACCTGGAGAACCCGACGGTCTGGACGGAGACCTACCACGTGCCGACCTGGGTGGAATATGTGCGCCACAACCAGCGCCGCACCCATGCGGACGCCGCCAACGGCGAGAAGCTGAGCCTCCTGCATCGCGGCACCGAGCCGCCGCGCGTCCACCGCATGATCGAGCGGCAGACGATCGTTCCGCATCAATACGAGCGGTTCAAGCAGCAGATGGAAATCCATTGAGGCGGAGCCGCCTCAAGCGTCAGCGAAGCCGGGATTTCAGCGAGGCATCCGGGTAGCAGGTCGGCGCGAGGCCGCTCTTGGCCTGCCAGTCGCCGAGCGAGCGGCGCGTCTTGTAGCCGGGCAGGCCGTCGACCTTGCCGACATCGTAGCCCTTGGCGACGAGCGCCTTCTGCATGGCCAGCACGTCCGAGCGCAGCATCTTGCCGACATCGCCCCATTCGCCCCGGAACGGGCCGCTGCCGAAGGCGATGCGGTCGGCGAGATTGCCGATGAAGAGGGCGTAGAGGTCGGAATTGTTGTATTCCTTGATCACGTAGAAATTCGGCGTGACGATGAATTCCGGCCCGTGCGTTCCCGCCGGCACCAGCATCATGCCGGATGCCTTCGCCTCTGCCGAGGGAAACGCCTTGCCGGAAATGCGCGTGATGCCGCTCGATGCCCAGGCCGAGATCGGCTTGGCGAGGTCGGGGCCCTCCTGCGCGCAGGAGACGCCATCGGGAATGGAGACCTCGTAGCCCCAGCCGCGGCCGGCCTGCCAGCCCTTCTGCGCCAGGTAGTTGGCGATGGAGGCGAGGCTGTCCGGCACCGAGCCCCAGATGTCGCGCACGCCGTCGCCGTCGAAATCGACGGCATATTTCAGGAAGCTCGTCGGCATGAACTGCGGCTGGCCGAGCGCGCCGGCCCAGGAGCCCTTGAGCTGGTCCACCGTGCGGTCGCCGCCGTCGACGATATGGAGCGCGGCGATCAGCTCCTTGCGGAACATGTCCTTGCGCGTCGACATGAAGGCCTTCGTCGCCAGCACGTCCACGGCGGAATAGGGGATCTTCGCGCTGCCGAAGCCGGATTCGCGGCCCCAAACGGCAAGGACGACCTCGCCCGGCACGCCGAAGCGCTTCTCGATCCTGCGCAGCGTGGCGGCATGGGTGCTGGCAAGGCTGCCTCCCCGGCCGGCGAGGCTCTGTAGCCGCTTTTCGGAGAAATAGGCGCCCGGCGAGGAGAACTCCGCCTGGCTCTGCGCCTGCTCCTTCTTCGGCCTGGAGCCGGGCGGCACGAGATCGGGCAGGTCCCAGTTGAGCGTCGCGCCCTGCATGGCGGCGCGGAAAGTCTTCTCGCTGACGCCGGCCTTCTGCGCGGACGGCCAGAGGTCCTTGTCGATCCAGGCGCGGAACATCTTCTCCACCTCGGCCTTGGAGGCGGCATGGGCGGGGAGAGCGGCAAGGGTCATGGCAATTGCGAGCACGAGGCGGGTTGCGATACCCCCCTCTGCCCTGCCGGGCATCTCCCCCACAGGGGGGGAGATTGAATCGTGGCACCGCCTCGCCCCCAGCCGATCTCCCCCCTTGTGGGGGAGATGCCCGGCAGGGCAGAGGGGGGTGAAACGCCGCAGCCATCCAAGCATCGTCAAAAACCTTCCTCAGATCGCCGTGCGGGCGCGCAGCGCCGCCGTCAGGGTGCCTTCGTCGAGATAGTCGAGCTCGCCGCCGACCGGCACGCCATGGGCGAGGCGCGTGATCTTCACGTCGAGGCCGGAGAGCTGGTCGGTGATGTAATGCGCCGTCGTCTGGCCCTCGACGGTCGCGTTGACGGCGATGATCAGCTCGCGCACGTCCCCTTTCGCCACCCGGTCGACGAGGCCGCGGATGTTGAGATCGTCCGGCCCGACGCCGTCGAGAGGCGAGAGCGTGCCGCCGAGAACGTGGTAGGCCGCGTTCATCGCGCCCGCGCGCTCCAGCGCCCAGAGGTCGGAGACGTCCTCGACGACGATGATGACCGACTGGTCGCGCCGCACATCCGTGCAGACCGTGCAGGGATCGCTGGTATCGACATTGCCGCAGCAGGAGCAGATGCGCACCTTGCGATGCGCCTCGCCCATCGCCTCGGCGAGGGGGCCGAGAAGCTGGTCCTTCTTCTTGACGAGATGCAGCGCCGCGCGGCGCGCCGAGCGGGGCCCGAGGCCCGGCACCTTCGCCAGAAGCTGGATGAGTTTTTCGATTTCGGGGCCGGTGACTCGTTTTGCCATTGCCGGTATCTAGCCCATATCAAGGGGAAACGGAATCCACCCCGCAGGAGGCAGCGCTGATCAGGATAGTCGCGGTATGCACGGGCCTTGCCCGGCCGGTTCCCGGCAAAAGCTACAAGACCGGCATTTTCAAGACGCCGACCGATGCGGCCGTGGTCGTCGACCGCGAGGGCCTTCTCGGCGACGCCATCTGCAACCGCAAGCACCATGGCGGGCCGGAACAGGCGGTCTACGGCCTCGGCTCCGTCGATCTCGACTGGTGGTCGAAGGAGCTCGGCCGCACCGTCGCGCCCGGCACCTTCGGCGAAAACCTCGTCATCTCGGGCGTCGACAGCCGCAGCGTGTCCGTCGGCGACCGGTTCGAGACGGAGAGCGTGCTCCTCGAAGTGACCTCCACCCGCATTCCCTGCAGCACGCTGACCGCCCGGATGGGCGATCCGGCCTTTGCAAAACGCTTCATGCAGGCGGGCCGGCCGGGCTTCTATTGCCGCGTCCTGAGGGACGGCGTCATCCAGGCCGGCGATGCCGTGACCTACACGCCCTTCGACGGCGAGCCCGTCACCATGCCGGAACTGCTGCGCACCTACGGCCGAAACCTTGCCGAGGAGGACCGCCTCCGCTACCTCGCCGCGCCGATCAACGACAAGCTGCGCGCGGCGCTCACCGGCTGATCAGCGGGTGGCGATGGCGGCCGCGGCACCGGCCATGGTGCCGGCGCTGACACGGTTGGCGATGCGCACGGCGCGCGGGCTCTTCAGGAACAGCCGGGCGCGCGACGCGAGGAAGACCCAGGCAAGATCGATGGCGACGAGCACGACGAACATGGTCGCCACCAGTTCCGCCCAGCCGGCGAGCGTGACGGCGCCAAGATCGATGATCGCCGGCAGCAGCGCGACATAGAACATCATGATCTTGGGATTGCCGAGCGTCACCGTCAGCCCGGCGAAGAAGAGCTTTACGCCCGAGCGCGCCTCGGGCAAGGCCTCCTCGCCCGTATCGGTTGGCGCGGACCACATCTTCCAGGCGAGATAGAGGAGATAGGCGACGCCGAGCCACTTGATGGCGACGAAGGCGGCCTGGAAGGTCTCGGCGATGGCGGCAAGGCCGAGCACGGCGCAGGTGAGCCAGACGCCCTCGCCGACCCACATGGCGGCGAGGAAGGGAAGCACGTCCCTCGGCCCGCGGGACAGCACGCGGGCGACCAGAGCGGCGATGCTCGGGCCGGGCGAGCCGGCCGCCATCATCAGCGCGCCGGCAAAGACAAGCAGGGTCGTCAGGCTCATGGGTATTCCTCCTCGGAGCCCTAAACCTACAGGATCAGAACGGCAGTTTGAAGCCGGGCGGGATCGGCAGGCCGGCGGTCAACGCCTTGGTCTTCTCGGCGGCCTGAGCTTCCGCCTTTTCCTTCGCGTCCTTGTGGGCGGCGACGATCAGGTCCTCGAGAATCTCGACATCGTCTTCCTTGAAGAGCGAGGGATCGATCTTCAGGCCCTTCAGCGTGCCCTTGCCGTCGAGCGTGACGGAGACGAGGCCGCCGCCGGAGGTGCCGCTCACTTCGAGCGCGGCGATCTCCTCCTGCATCTTCTCCATCTTGGCCTGCATTTCCTTGACCTTGCCCATCATGCCCATGATGTCGCGCATCGGCCTCTCCTCTTCGTCTCTGACTATATCAATGTTCTATATCGTCGCCGGGCAGGATGTCGCCCTCGGCGGATTCGGCGGCGGCCACGGCCTCGACGGTCTCGGCCTCGTCTTCCGTCTCCTGCACCTTGATGCGCACGTCGGTGATCTTGGCGCCGGGGAAGCGCTGCAGGATGGCGGCGACGTCGGGGTCCTGGCGGGCATCAGCGACACGCGCTTCCTGCGCCATGGTTTCGGCTTCCGACAGGGTCGGCCCGCCGGCCTCCCGCGAAAGGATCACCAGCCAGCGGATGCCGGTCCATTCCAGAAGCCGGTTCTGGAGATCGGGGACAAGCGACTTGGGGGCATCCTGAGCAAGGCCGATTTCCAGCTTGCCGGGCTCGACGCTGACGGGGCGCACGAAGGCGCGCACGAGGGCGCGCAGGCGGATGTCGCGGTTCTTCGTGCAGAGATCGGCGATGTCGGAGATCGACTGGACCGGCACTTTCGGCTTGACGGCCGGCTGTTCGGCAGGCGCGGCCTCGGTGCGGCCGACGGGCTGGGGCGCCGGCTCGGCCTGCGGCACGGCGCGCAGCATGGTCGCGCCGTTCGACTGGGCGCGCAGCGGTGCATCGGGCTGGCGCGCGACGGCGGAAACGGACGCCTGCGCCGAGGGCTGGCCGGAAGAAGCGCCGGATTGCGGCGCGCGGCCGCCATTGCCGCCGCCCTCGCCGCTCGAAAGCTCGGCGAGCCGGCGCGCGGCCTCTTCCGGCGAGGGAAGGTTGGCGGCGTGGGCAAGGCGGATGATGACCATTTCGGCGGCGCCCGCCGGACGGCTGGAGGCCTCCGTTTCCGGAATGCCCTTCAGCAGCATCTGCCACATGCGCGAAAGCGCGGTGACGGCAATGGAATTGGCGAACTCGACGCCGCGCGTGCGCTCGATCTCGCTCAGCGACTGGTCGCCGGCAGCGTCGGGCACATATTTCATGCGGGTGACGAGATGGGTGAAGTCGGCGAGGTCCGTCAGCACCACGGAGGGGCTGGCGCCCGCCTCGTACTGTGCGGCGAACTCGGCCAGCGCCGCCGCCGCGTCGCCCTTCACGATGTGCTCGAAGAGATCGACGATGCGGGCGCGGTCGGCAAGGCCGAGCATGGAGCGTACGGCATCGACCTCGACGCGGCCCGCGCCATGGGCGATCGCCTGGTCGAGCAGCGACAGGCCGTCGCGTGCCGAGCCCTCGGCCGCGCGGGCGACCATGGCGAGCGCGTCCGGCTCGAACTCGACGCCTTCCTTGCCGAGGATGGTGGTGAAGAGGCCGACGAGATCCGACGCGCCGATGCGGCGCAGGTCGAAACGCTGGCAGCGCGACAGGACGGTAATCGGAACCTTGCGGATTTCCGTCGTCGCGAAGATGAACTTCACATGCTCCGGCGGCTCTTCCAGCGTCTTCAAGAGGCCGTTGAAGGCCTGCGTGGAGAGCATGTGCACTTCGTCGATGATATAGACTTTATAGCGCGCCGAGACGGGGCGGTAGCGCACCTGCTCGATGATCTCGCGGATGTCGTCGATGCCGGTATGGGAGGCGGCATCCATCTCGATGACGTCGACATGGCGGCCTTCCATGATCGCCTGGCAGTGCTCGCCGGGCACACGAAGGTCGATGGTCGGCTTGTCGATCTCCGGCGTCTTGTAGTTCAGCGCGCGGGCGAGGATGCGGGCGGTCGTCGTCTTGCCGACGCCGCGCACGCCGGTCAGCATATAGGCCTGGGCGATGCGGCCGGTCTCGAAGGCGTTGGTCAGCGTGCGGACCATCGGCTCCTGGCCGACCATGAGGTCGGAGAAGTCCTTCGGGCGATACTTGCGGGCAAGCACCCGGTAGGCGGCCGGCTTCTCGGTGGACGGATTTGAGGTTGCGTCGCTCATCGACCCTGCCGTTAATCGAACGTCTGTCCCGACAGGACGGAAAGGTGGGAGGCTGGCACGATGACCCGTGCCGGGGCTCGTTAGGGCTGCTTCCTTCCGGACCTGACCCGGTTGGCGAGTGGCTCGTCCACCACCAACCTCCCACTCCCCATATCGGCAATATTCCATCCGAATGCAAGCGGAGGCGATAAAAAACTGTTGGAGCGAAATCGGGTGCGTGGCATGAATCGTCTGTACCGGACGTAAATCCGCTTTACGCTTTTGCTGGTAGTGCGTTGCAATGAGCATTCGGGAGGACCCCTTGAGCGATTTTCGACCTGACGAACGGCTGGTTCGCGACAGCGATCTCGTAACGAGGATCGGCCTGTGCGAGCTGCGCCTCATGAAGGACAGACGCTGGCCGTGGCTGGTGCTCGTGCCACAGCGCGCGGATGTCAGCGAGGTCTTCGACCTGACGCCGCTCGACCAGACCATGCTGACCTTCGAGACCAATCTCGTGGCCGAGGCGTTGAAGACGGTGACCGGCGCGACGAAGATCAACACCGGCGCGCTCGGCAACATCGTCCGCCAGCTCCATGTGCATGTCGTCGCGCGCAGCGAGGGCGACCCGAACTGGCCCGGCCCCATCTGGGGCCACGGCACCGCCGAGCCGCGCTCGGCCGAGGAAACCAAGGCTTTCGCCGCCAAGCTGCTGGACGCACTGACCCCATGAAGCCATCGCTTTTCGATCTCTACCGCCCGCATCCGGAACCCAGCACCATGGTGGCCTTTGCGGAAAACAGCCTCGACCGCCAGTCGGAGCACCGCGCGCCGGACTGCCTGGAGCAGGCTTTCAAGGCGGAGAACGTGCATGCCTTCGCGCTGGCCGGCGGCAAGCTGGTCGTCAAGCACGACGAGAAGATCATCGATCCGCTCTTTGCGCCCTACGAGCTCGCCGAACTTGGGCCGATGCCCGAGGACGCCATCCTGCTCGGCTACCTGAAGAACGGCGAGCCGCGGCTGGCGATCCCCGTCACGGCCGATCCCGATACGCTGCAGGAGCCGCTGAAGGCGGCCGACGGACGCACGCTCTACCGCCAGCAGATGCTCGACGACGACCTGCTCGGCCAGTTCGCCCAGGCCTCCAGCCTGATGACCTGGAACGGCAACAACCGCTTCTGCGGCAAGTGCGGTTCGCCGACCCGCTCGGAGATCGGCGGCTACCGCCGCGTCTGCGAGGCCTGCAACCACACGATCTTTCCGCGCACCGACCCGGTCGCCATCATGCTGGTCATCGATCTCGAGCGGGACCTGTGCCTGCTCGGCCGCTCGCCGCATTTCCCGGAGGGCATGTATTCCTGCCTCGCCGGCTTCCTGGAGCCGGGCGAGACGATCGAGCATACCGTGCGCCGCGAGACCTTCGAGGAATCCGGCATCAAGGTCGGCCGCGTGCGCTACCACGCCTCGCAGCCCTGGCCGATGCCGCATTCGCTGATGATCGGCTGCTATGGCGAGGCGATCTCCTTCGACATCCGCCGCGACGAAACGGAACTGGAGGACTGCCGCTGGTTCACCCGCGAGGAGACGGCGGCGATGGTGGCGCGCGGCGCGCTGTCGGGCGTCGCGCCCGGCATGACGACGCCGCCGCCGAAGGGCGCCATCGCGCACCGGCTGATGCGCGACTGGCTCGACTGGGACGACTGATCAGCGCAGGCCGAGATGCGGCTGGTCGCCGGGATGCTCGCGCAGCCTGAGGCTCGGCGCCATGAAGCGCGCGATGACCGGGCTGACGAGGAAGGTGACGACGATCCAGGCCGGCAGCAGGTATTTCGCGTGCTCGTTGAGGACCGGAACGGTGAGGATGGCGATGGCGCCGGCACCGAAGACGACGGCGTTCACCATCATCGATACGAGAATGGTAATATAGGTGATCGTACGCATGGGCATCTCCTTTCCATGGAAAATGCCCACGCGGCGGCGCGGTTCCGCGCCGCCTGACGATCGTCAAGTTCCCGGCAAATCGCTCAGAACGCGCTGCGCATCGGATGCGCGCGATAGGTGCCGAGGATGCGGACCTTTTCCGAGAAGAAGCGCAGTTCCTCCAGCGCGCGGCGCACCGGCAGGTCGTCCGGATGGCCCTCGATATCGGCATAGAACTGCGTGGCGTAGAACTTGCCGCCGATCTGGTAGCTTTCCAGCTTCGTCATGTTGATGCCGTTGGTGGCGAAGCCGCCCATCGCCTTGTAGAGCGCGGCGGGGATGTTGCGCACGTTGAAGACGAAGGTGGTGACGATGGTCTCGTCGCCGTCGCGCACGACCGGCACCGGATCGCGCGAGAGCACGACGAAGCGGGTGACGTTGCTCTCCGTGTCCTCGACATTCTCGGCGATGATCGACAGGCCGTAGAGGTCGGCGGCAAGGCGCGGGGCGAGCGCCGCCATGGTGCGGTCGCCGGTCTCCGAGACCAGCTTGGCCGCGCCCGCCGTGTCGCCCGCGATCACCGGCTTCCAGCCGTTGAGGCGGACGATCTTGCGGCACTGGCCGAGCGCGTGGATATGGCTGTGGACCGTGCGGACCTCGTCCTTCGTCACGCCCGGCAGCACCATGAGCTGGAAGCGGATCGGCATGAAATATTCGCCGACGATGTGCAGGCGCGATTCCGGCAGAAGATGATGGATGTCGGCGACGCGGCCGGCAATCGTGTTCTCGATCGGGATCATGCCGAGATCGGCATCGCCGTTCTCGACGGCAAGGAACGCATCCTCGAAGGTCTGGCAGGGCAGCGGCTCCATGTTCGGGAACATGTCGCGGCTCGCCATGTCGGAATTCGCGCCGAACTCGCCCTGGAAGGCGATCTTGTTGGTCTTCGTGATCATGGCAGGTATCCGTGTCAGATGGGATGGGCGGCGAGCATCGCGCGGGCCTTTTCGAGGTCCGCGGGAGTATCGACACCGAGCGGAACGGTGTCAACGATCTCCGCGTCGATGCGCATGCCGGCCTCCAGCGCCCGAAGCTGCTCCAGCGATTCCCGCCTTTCCAGCGTCGAGGGCGGCAGCGTCACGAAGGTCTCCAGCGCCTTGCGGCGATAGGCATAAAGGCCGATGTGGTGGTAGAGCGGGCCGTTGCCGTAGGGCGCGGTCGCGCGCGTGAAATAGAGGGCGCGCAGGCGGCTTTCGCCGACAGGCGAGCCGACGATCTTGACCACGTTGGGATTGGTCTTCTCGTGCTCGTCGCTGATCTCGGTCGTCAGCGTCGCGATATCGGTCGCGGCGTTCTCCAGCGGGCGCAGGGCGGCGCGGATGGTTTCCGGGTCGATGGTCGGCAGGTCGCCCTGGACGTTGATGACGAACTCGGCGCGGCCTTCCGGGTCACTCTTGGTCAGCGCCTCGTGGATGCGGTCGGAGCCGGACTGGTGGTCGACCCGGGTCATCACCGCGGCAAAGCCCGCCGCGACGACGGCGTCGAAGATGTCCTGGTGATCGACGGCGACGACGACACGGCCGACATCGGCCGCGGCGGCCCGGCGCGCAACCTGCACGATCATCGGCAGGCCCGCAATGTCGGCGAGCGGCTTGCCGGGAAGCCGGGTCGAGGCCATGCGCGCGGGAATGAGGACGAGGCTCTTGTCAAAATTGGCGCGATTCATCTCAGGCCCTTCAAAACCCCCTGGAAAAGTGTCAATAAGTCTCAGTGCGGGGGCTACAATCACTGTTGCAACGAAGCAGCAAAAGACATAGGTTCCGCGCGATTTCAAGACTGGCCGGTGTCAGGTCCGCCGGTTGCTAGGGGAGCGTTTGGATGAACTCTTATGTGAACATGGGCGTGGGTGCCCTTCTGGGCACCGTCTTCGTACTGATGTCCGTGTCGATCGCTTCTGAAGGCATTTTCCATTCGGGCGCTCCCGAGAAGGAAGGCTTCGCGATCGTGGCCGAGGAAACGGGCGGCGAGGCAGCGGGCGGCGAAGAAGCCGCGAAGGCCGTTCCGATCGCGACCCTGCTCGCCAGCGCCGACGCGGGCGCAGGCGAAACCGTCTTCAAGAAGTGTGCGAGCTGTCACACCGGGGAGAAGGGCGGACCGAACAAGGTCGGCCCCAACCTCTGGGACGTCGTCAACCGCCCGATCGCCTCGCATGAGGGCTTCAGCTATTCCGCAGGCATGACCACCTTCTCCGAAGGCCACAAGGTCGTCTGGGACTTCGACCACCTGAACTTCTTCCTCGAAGCACCGAAGAAGCACGTTCCGGGCACCGCCATGGGCTTCGCCGGCCTCAAGAAGGACGACGAGCGTGCCAACCTGATCGCCTACCTGCGCACGCTCTCCGACAATCCCGCGCCGCTGCCGACCGCTTCGAGCGAAGGCGCTGCCGCGACGGAAGGCGCAGCCCCCGCTGAGGGCGGCGCGGCCACCGAAGGCGGCGCTGCGGCAACGCAGGACGGCGCGGCGACCCCGGCCGAAGGCGGCGCGGCAACCACGACCGAGGGCGCAGCTCCAGCCGAGGGCGGCGCGACGCAGGGCACCACGACGGAACAGCCGGCCGCTCAGTAAAAAGAGCGCCAGCCACGGATTTGGAAAACCCGGCCTTCGCGCCGGGTTTTTTGTTGCCGGCGAAAGGGGATCTCAGCCGAGCAGCCAGGCCCAGAAGGAAACGGTGAAGACGCCGAACGCCGTCGTCATGGTGATCGTCGAGGAGGCGAGCGCGTGGCCGACGCCGAAATGGTTGGCGAGCAGCCAGGCGTTGACGCCCGTCGGCACGGAAGAGGTCAGCACCATCGCCGCCGTCCATTCCGGCGAAAGGCCGAGCAGCCGGCAGGCGACATAGACGGAGCCCGGCAGGATGAGGAGCTTGAGGCCGGTCATGGCGAGCGCAATACCGGCATTGCCGCCGACCTTGTACTTGTTGAGCGCCATGCCGATGGAGACGAGCGCGGCCGGCGCGGCAAGGGCCGCGAGCTGGTCGATCACCACCTTCACCGGGCCGGAGAGCGGAACGCCGCCGGTATGGAACAGCGCACCGGCGACGAGGCCGATCACCAGCGGATTGCGCACGAGGCTCCGGCCGATGCCGAGCAGCAGCGCCGTGAAGCTTTGCGGCTCGCGCGTATGCTCCTTGCGCTCGGCCCGCTCCATCAGCACCGTGCCGGCGATCATCATGACCGGCAGATGCACGGAGATGAGGACGGAGAGCGCCACCACGCCGTCGTTACCGACGATGCGCGAGACGAGCGGCAGGCCGATGAAGATGGTGTTGGCGAAGGCGGAGGAGACCCCGGCAAGCACGCCGATGCGCCGGTCGCGCCCGAAACCGAGCGTCGCCGCGAGATGGGCGACGGTCCAGGTGAAGGCGACGCCGGCGAAATAGGCGACCCAGATGCGCAGCGGCGATTCGCCGGAGAAATTCGCCTCCGCGATGGTGCGGAAGAGCAGCACCGGCACGGCGACGCGGAAGACGAACTCGCCGAGCCCCTCGCCCAGCTCCTCCCTGAGATAGCCGGTGCGGACCAGCAGCCAGCCGATCAGGATCAGCGCGAAGATGGGCAGGACGTTGAAGGCGACGTCAGACATGAAACCGTCCGGGAGAGGCAGGAGCCGCAAGGCGGCCGCCCTGCGGCCTCATGGGTAGGGCAATCGGCGGGCCGGAGCAATTCCCGCCCGGCGCGGAAACACGCCTTCACCCGAACCTGCGCAACAAAGGGGAGCCGAACCCGGCCGCACAAATGAAAAAAGCGAGGGTTGAACCCCCGCTTCCTCATCCCGGCCTGACCGGGGAAGTGTTTCGCGCAGGTGCCAGTACATCCGTGGTCACCGCGTTTGCGAAACACGACTTTCGTGTCTGACGAGGTTCTAGCCGCCCGCTGTTACAGCGATATGACAGAAGAGCGCCCGTCGATGTTTTGCAGTCTGCGTTCATATGGTTAACAAAAGGTTAACGCGGCAAGGATCGAAAAATTTCGCATTTCCGGCGATTGAACGGCGGATCTCAAACGTCTTCCCCCTGATTTCCTGCGTCACCTCTTCCATGCCCCGTCGAAACGCCCGGTCTTTCGATTGACAAGCCGGGACGGGGTCTGAAGAGTGGCGGCAACGAGACGGCAGCGGTAGGAGGACTTGATGTCTATGCGCGCATTCTTCGGTTTCACGGCTCTTGTTCTTTCGGCCGTCGCCTCGCCACCGCTGGCCGCCCATGCGGAAGAAACCCGCACCATCGTCACCACCGAGAACAGCGACTATTTCGGCTTCGACCTGCGCACCGTGCAGGACGTGACGCTCGACCAGTGCAAGACCGACTGCATCGACGACATGTCATGCCGCGCCTTCACCTATAACCCCAAGGTGAAGTGGTGCTTCCTGAAGAGCGACTTCAACCAGATCAACCATTTCCAGGGCGCCATCGCCGGCAAGATCGTCAAGGCCGACAATGCCGCCGATATCGGCGCCGCGCCCGCGCTCTCCTTCATCAGCGAATACATGCTGAACGATGCCCGCGCCTTCCGCGACAATCTCGCCCTGCCGGCGGACCAGGTCGGCCAGGGGGCGGAAAGCCTCGCCTCGCTGGGCCGCATCGAAACGGCCTCCGACCGCTTCGACCAGGCGCTCGCCGCCTTCCGCGGCGCGCTGTCGCTGGCGCCGGACGACTATTATCTCTGGATCGAGACGGCCGAATCCATGGGCCGGGCGACAAACAACAGCTATCTCGCCGGCCAGGGGGCGCTTGCGGCGATCAACGCCTACCAGCTTTCGCGCACGACCGAGACGCGCGCCCGGGCGCTTGCCGTGCTCGGCGACACGCTCGACGTTTCCGGCAGCTACCGCGCCGGCATCAATGCCTACAAGGCGAGCCTCGAGCAGCAGGAAGACGTCGCCGTCCGCTCGGCCTATCTGAACCTGCGGACCCGGCAGGGCTTCCGCATGGTGAGCCACACGATCGATTCCGACAGTGCCAGCCCGCGGGCCTGCGTGGAATTCTCCGAGCCGCTGGTGAAGTCCGGCGCCGACTACGCCTCCTTCGTCACGCTCGACGGCGCTGCGCCGAAAGCCGTGGAAGCCAAGGACCGGCAGATCTGCGTGGAGGGCCTGAAGCATGGCCAGCGCTACAAGATCGCCTTCCGCCCCGGCCTGCCCTCCTCCGTCGATGAGCCGCTCGCGGCCGCGGTCGACCTCGACATCTACGTGCAGGACCGCACCGCCATGGTGCGCTTCACCGGCGACGGCTTCGTGCTGCCCGGCAGCGTCCGCCGCGGCATTCCCATCGTCTCGGTCAACACCGACAGCGCCGACCTGAAGCTCTACCGCGTCGGCGACCGCGCCATCGCCGGGCTGCTGGCCGACAGCCGCTTCCTCACCCAGCTCGACGGCTATTCGGCGAGCCGCATCGAGAACGACAACGGCGAACTCGTCTGGCAGGGCAAGATCGACATCTCGCCGGAACTCAACAAGGACGTCGTCACCAGCTTCCCGGTCGACGAGGCGCTGCCCGAGCGCAAGCCCGGCGTCTACGTGCTGACCGCCGCGGCAACGAACGGCCGCAGCAACGAGTGGGATTCCAAGGCCACGCAATGGTTCGTCGTCTCGGATGTCGGCCTTACCACCTATGCCGGCACGGACGGCCTCAACGTCTTCGCCCGCTCGCTCGACAGCGCCGGCCCGCTGGAAGGCGTCGAGCTGCAGCTGATCGCCAAGAACAACGAGGTGCTCGGCACCGCGACGACCGATGCCGACGGCCGCGCCACCTTCACCGCCGGCCTCATCCGCGGCACCGCCGCCAACACGCCCGCCGTGATCCTCGCCAAGAAGGGCGAAGGCGACTTCGTCTTCCTCGACATGACGCGCGCCGGCTTCGACCTTTCCGACCGCGGCGTCACCGGCCGCCCGGCGCCGGGCGCCATCGACGTGCTCACCTGGACGGAACGCGGCATCTACCGCGCCGGCGAGACGGTGCATGTCGCAGCGCTTGCCCGCGACATCGAATCGAACGCCGTCGAGAAGCTGCCGCTCACCTTCGTCTTCAGCCGCCCGGACGGCGTCGAGGATCGCCGCATGGTGGCCGACGGCGCGACGCTCGGCGGCTATGCCGTCGACCTGCCGCTCATGGAAAACAGCATGCGCGGCACCTGGACCATGCAGGTCTATACCGACCCGAAGGGCACGGCGATCGCCGAGAAGCAGTTCCTCGTCGACGACTTCGTGCCGGACCGCATCGAATTCGACATGAAGACCGAAGCGAAGTTCGTCGATGCCGAGACGCCGGCGCCCATCACGGTCGAGGGCCGCTATCTCTACGGCGCGCCGGGCGCCGGGCTCGAGATAGAGGGCGACGTCGCCCTGAAGCCGACGCGCCAGGATGCCGCCTATCCGAACTATGTCTTCGGCCTTGCCGACGAGGAAGCGCTTGAGGAAAACCGCGTCCCGCTCGACGGCCTCGACGTGCTCGACGACGAGGGCAAAACGACCTTCGACCTCACCGTTTCCGACCTTCCCTCCACCACACAGCGCCTCGAAGCGCGCGTGACGCTGCGCATGAAGGAAGCGGGCGGCCGCGCCGTCGAACGCAACCTGACGCTGCCCGTCAAGGCATCCGGCCCGATGATCGGCGTGAAGCCGGAATTTGGCGGCGAGCTTTCGGAGAACAGCGTCGCCAACTTCCACGTCGTCGCCGTCGATCCGGACGGCGCGAAGGCGGCGATGCAGGGCCTGCCCTGGAAGTTGCTTTCCGTCGAGCGGAACTATCAATGGTATCGCGACGGCAGCTCCTGGCGCTACGAGCCGGTGCTCTCGACGACGCAGATCGCCAACGGCACGCTGGACGTCGCCGCCGACGGCGGCCGCATCTCGGTTCCCGTCACCTGGGGCCGCTACCGCCTCGAAGTGGAGAGCCCCGAGCCGGAAGGCCCGGCGACCAGCATCGAGTTCGATGCCGGCTGGTATGTCGCGGCAAGCTCGACGGAAACGCCCGACGCGCTGGAAATCTCGCTCGACAAGGAAAGCTATGCCGTCGGCGAGACGGCGAAGCTCAAGGTTTCGCCGCGCCATGCCGGCCAGCTCCTCGTCACCATCGGCGCGGAAAGCCTGATCGCCACCCAGACCGCCACCATCGGCGCCGAAGGCGGCGAGGTGGAAATCCCGGTCACCGAGGAATGGGGCTCGGGCTCCTACGTCACCGCGACGCTCTTCCGCCCCGGCTCCGACCGGGAAAGCCGCATGCCGATGCGTGCCATCGGCATCACCTGGCTGAAGGTCGATCCCGCCGAGCGCAAGCTCGACATCGCGCTCGACGTGCCGGAAAAGACCCTGCCACGCCAGCCGCTCGACATTTCGCTGAAGGTCGCGGGCGCCGGCGCCAATGAGGAGGCCTATATCACGGTCGCCGCCGTCGATGTCGGCATCCTCAACCTCACCCGCTACGAGGCGCCCGATCCGGCCGGCTGGTATTTCGGCCAGCGCCGCCTCGGCATGGAGATCCGCGACATCTACGGCCGCCTGATCGACGGCTCACTCGGCACGACGGGGCGCCTGCGCACCGGCGGCGACGGCGGCGAAGGGGCGCTCCAGGGCAACCCGCCGAAGGAAAAGCTCGTCGCCTTCTTCGCCGGTCCGGTGAAGCTGGACGCGGAGGGCAACGCCAAGGTCAGCTTCGACATTCCGCAGTTCAACGGCACCGCACGCGTCATGGCCGTCGCCTGGACGAAGACGGGCGTCGGCAGCGCGTCGAAGGATGTCGTCATCCGCGATCCGGTCGTGGTGACGGCAAGCCTGCCGAAGTTCCTCGCTCCCGGGGACCGCGCGGACCTGAGGCTCGACATCGCCAATACCGATGCGCCGGCCGGCGACTATACGGTCGAGGTCACGCACAATGCCTCGGTCATGGTCGACCAGACAGGCGCCAGCCAGATGCTGAAGCTCGAACCCGGCGGCAAGACCGCGCTCACCCTGCCGCTGATCGGCGGGGAAGCCGGCGACGGCCTCGTCACCGTCAAGCTGACGAACGGGGCCGACATGTCGCTGGAGCAGGTGCTCAACGTGCCGGTGCGTCCGGCCGCCATGCCCATCACCACGCGCCGGCCCATCGAGATCGCCGCGAACGGGAGCCTGACCATCGACGACCAGTTGCTCGCCGACAGCCAGCTTGCCGGCGCCTCGGTGAGCCTCAACGTCTCGCGCGCTGCTGCCTTCGACATTCCGGCCCTCCTGATGGCGCTCGACCGCTATCCCTATGGCTGCACGGAGCAGACGACGAGCCGCGCCCTGCCGCTCCTCTATCTGAGCGAGCTTTCCAGGCAGTCCGGCCTGCCGGAGGACACGGAAACGCAGAAGCGGGTGCAGGACGCCATCTATCGCGTCCTCGCCAACCAGTCCTCCTCCGGCAGCTTCGGCCTCTGGTCTCCCGGCTATGGCGACCTCTGGCTCGACGCCTTCGTCACCGACTTCCTGACCCGCGCCCGCGAGCAGAAGTTCGAGGTGCCGGAAAAGGCCATGGTGCAGGCGCTCTCCAACCTGCAGAACGCCCTCTCCTACGACGTCAACGTCTCGACCCAGGGCAACGAGATCGCCTATGCGCTCTATGTGCTCGCCCGCAACCGCAAGGCCGCGATCAGCGACCTGCGCTACTATGCGGATACGAAGCTCCCCGAGTTCTCCTCGCCGCTCGCCCGCGCCCAGATCGCCGGCGCGCTCGGCCTCTACGGCGATGCCCAGCGCTCGATGACGATCTTCTCCAACGCGCTCGGCCTGTCGCGCGAGACCGCCATGAATGCCAGCCTCTCGCGCACCGACTACGGCTCGTCGCTGCGTGACGGCGCGGCGATCCTGGCGCTCGCCGCGGAAAGCCGGCCGGTTCCCGACGTCATCCCGGACCTGACCAAGCTCGTCGCCAGGGAGTGGGATAACAAGCGCTGGACCAGCACGCAGGAACAGACCTGGATGCTGCTCGCCGCGCGCTCCGTGCGCGATGCCGACAAGGGCCTGAAGCTGGAGATCAACGGCGCGGCACGCGACGGCGGCTATGCCGCGCAGATGACCGGCAAGTCCCTGCTGGAGCATCCGCTGACCGTCGCCAACCGCACCGGCGAGCCGGTCGCGGCCATGCTGACCACCGTCGCGGCCCCCGCCGATCCGCTGCCGGCCGGCGGCGACGGCTTCGCCATCGAGCGCACCTACTACACGCTCGACGGCGAGGAGGCGAACATCACGGAGGCGACGCAGAACGAGCGCTACGTCGTGGTGCTGAAGGTGACGGAGCACAATAGCTGGCCGTCGCGCATCATCATCACCGACCTCCTGCCCGCCGGCTTCGAGATCGACAATCCGAGCCTCGTCGACAGCGCGAAGCTTTCCAACTTCGACTGGCTCGGCCAGACCGAGGCGGCGCATACGGAGTTCCGCTACGACCGCTTCGTGGCGGCCTTCAACCGCAGCGAAGGCGACAACCGCGAGGTGACGCTCGCCTATGTCGTACGCGCCGTGACACCCGGCACCTACGACCTGCCGGCCGCGCAGGTGGAGGACATGTACCGTCCGCAATACTCCGCCCGCACGGCGACCGGCCGCATGCAGGTCGTCAAGGCCGAGTAGGAGGGGACGCCATGGCGCTCTGGCGCAAGCTCCTCGTCGGTTCCCTGAGCGGGGCGGCGGCTATTGCCGCCCTCGCCTTCGGGCTCGACCGTGCGGACCGCGCCTATCCGCCGCCCGTTGGGGTGGCGGATACCGTCTCGAAGGAAGTGCTCGACCGCGACGGCCGGCTGCTGCGTGCCTTCGCGACGCCGCAGGGGCACTGGCGGTTGAAGACCACAGCCGCCGATGTCGATCCGCAGTTCATCCGCATGCTGCTTGCCTATGAGGACCGGCGCTTCAACGCGCATTCCGGCATCGATCCGCTGGCGCTGCTGCGCGCCGCCGGCCAGTTCGTCACCAGCGGCCATATCGTTTCGGGCGGCTCGACGCTCTCCATGCAGGTCGCCCGCCTGATCGAGCCGCGCGAGAGCCGGTCGATGCTCGCCAAGCTGCGCCAGATGGCGCGCGCCGTCCAGCTCGAACGGCGGCTCTCCAAGGCCGAGATCCTCGACCTCTACCTGACGCTTGCCCCCTATGGCGGCAATCTCGAAGGGGTGCGGGCGGCAAGCCTCGCCTGGTTCGGCAAGGAGCCGAAGCGGCTTTCCGTCGCCGAGGCCGCCCTCCTCGTCGCCCTGCCGCAGCTTCCCGAAAAGCGCCGGCCCGACCGGCACCGGGAGGTGGCGGAAAAAGCGCGCGAGCGCGTGCTGAACCGCATGGCGGTCTCCGAGATCATCGGCGAGGGCGAGGCCGAGCGCGCGAGCGCCGAGGCCATCCCTACCCGCCGCAAGCAGCTTCCGTCCTACGCCGCCCATCTCTCGGAACTTGCGCTGCGCAAGGACCCGAAGGCGGTCACGCGCAGCACCACGCTCGACCGCACGGTGCAGGACGGGCTGGAGACCGTCGCCCGCGAGGCCGCCGAGCGGCTCGGCCCGAAGGTCTCCATCGCCATGGTGATGGCCGATGCCCGCACCGGCGAGATTCTAGGCGAAGTCGGCTCGGCGGATTATTTCGACGGCAGCCGCGCCGGCTGGATCGACATGACGCGCATCCGCCGCTCGCCCGGCTCGGCGCTGAAGCCGTTCATCTACGGCCTCGCCTTCGAGGAGGGCCTGGTCGCGCAGGAGACCATCGTCGAGGACCGTCCCGCCGATTTCTCCGGCTATCGGCCACGCAATTTCGACATGACCTACCAGGGCGACATCAGCGTGCGCAAGGCCCTGCAGCTGTCCCTCAACGTGCCCGCCGTGCGCCTGCTCGACGCCGTCGGCCCGACGCGGATGATGGTGCGCTTCCGCCGCGCCGAGGTGCGGCCCGAGCTGCCGCCGGGCGAGACGCCCGGCCTTGCCATCGGCCTCGGCGGCCTCGGCATCACGCTGCGCGACCTCACCCAGCTCTATGCCGCGCTCGCCAATCGCGGCATGCCGGTCCGGCTCGGCGACGGCATCACGGGGGATGCCGCCGTTATCGACGGCGATCCGCTGCTCGATCCCGTCGCCGTCTGGCAGGTCTCGGACGTGCTGTCCGCCGTCATCCCGCCGACCGGCAGCCGCCGGCTCGGCATCGCCTACAAGACCGGCACGAGCTACGGCTACCGCGACGCCTGGTCGGTCGGCTATGACGGCCGGCATGTGCTCGGCGTCTGGGTCGGCCGCGCCGACAACGGCGCCGTGCCGGGCCTGACGGGCTACGGCGCCGCCGCGCCCATCCTCTTCGAAGCCTTCTCGCGCTCCGGCGTCGCCATCACCGCGCTGCCGCGCGCGCCGGCGGGCGCCGTGCGCATCGCGCAATCGGAACTGCCGGCCAGCATGCGCCGCTTCTCCACCACGTCGAACGGCCTCGTCGCCACCGCCGGGCGCGAGCCCGCGCCGCAAATCGTCTATCCGCCGGAGGGCGCCCATGTGGAGCTCGGCGCGACGACGGCGGGCGCGATCTCGCCGCTCGTCCTGAAGCTCCAGGGCGGCCGCGCGCCCTTCCGCTGGCTCGCCAACGGCAAGGTACTGCCCGACGCCGCACGCCGGCGCACGACGCAGTGGACGCCGGAGGGCGCGGGCTTCTCGACGCTGACGGTGATCGACGCTGCCGGGCGGGCGGCGAGCGTGCGAGTGTTCATCGAATAGGGGCGATGTCCTTTTTTGGCCGGGGTCCGCCCCTCATCCGGCCTGCCGGCCACCTTCTCCCCGCAAGCGGGGCGAAGGAGATATGCCGCGCCGGTTTCCTCAACCAATGGCCGCAAGTGGGTACGCCCCGCTCCCCGTAAGCGGCAGGGTCACCGCATATGGAATTCGACGTCGCCGTCCTTCCCTTCTCCCCTCGGGGAGAAGGTGGCCCGAAGGGTCGGATGAGGGGGCGGCAAAGAGAAACTTTTCTTTCTGCCTTCGGCATCCCCCTCATCCGCCTGCCGGCACCTTCTCCCCGCTGGGGAAAAGGGGATATGCCGCAACGGTTTCCCAAACTTCCAACGTTGCGTGGGGCAAGTCCCCTCTCCCCGCTTGCGGGGAGAGGGTTAGGGTGAGGGGCAAAGCCAAACCCGCAATGTCACGCTTTCGTATCGGCCAATACCCAACCCGGCTTTCGCTTCTCCAGAAAGGCCGAAATCCCCTCCCCCGCCTCGGGCGTCTCCCAGGTATCGGCAAGCCGGGTCAGCGTCATCTCGATGACCTTGTCGTCGATGGGCGGGGCGAGCGCATGGGCGAGCGCTTTCGCCGCCGCCACCGCATTCGGCGAGGCCGCGAAATAGGGCGTGATCTCCGCCTCCACGGCCTCATCCAGCGCCTCCGGCGCCACGATGCGGCTCACGAGGCCGATATCGCGCGCGACCGCCGTATCGAACAGGCGGGCGGAGGTGGCGAAGCGCAGGAAGGCCACGGGGCCGATGCGTGCGGCGACATAGGGGCTGATCGTCGCCGGGATGAGGCCGAGGCGGGTTTCGGTGAGGCCGAAGCGGGCACCCTCCACGGCGATCGCCGCATCGCAGACGCTGATGAGCCCGACGCCGCCGCCATAGGCCTGCCCGTTGACGCGGGCGACGAGCGGCTTCGACAGGTCGCGCAGCGCCTTCAGCATCAGCGCGAGGCGGCGCGCCTCGGCGATGCGCTCCTCGCGCGTCGCGGCGATCTGCTCCTTCATCCAGTTGAGGTCGCCGCCGGCGCAGAAGCTCTCGCCCTCCCCGGTGAGGACGACGGCGCGCACCGCCCTGTCCTCGGCAAGCAGGCCGGCGACGGCCGTCAGCTCGCGGATCATCAGACCGGACAGCGCATTGTGCTGGGCGTGGCGGCGGAGCGTCAGGGCGGCGACGCCGCGCCGGTCGACGGATACGGAAATCGTCTCGAAGTTCATGGCTGCACCTCCTCATGATGCATGCCGGTGATGCGGCGGGCGAAGGCCGCGGCAGCGGCGAGCTTTTCCGGGTCGAGCCCCGTCTCGTAATCCGTCTCGGCCAGCATGTCGGCGACGGCGAGCGTATCGACATTGCCGCGCGCGCCAGGCGCGAAGGGGCAACCGCCGAGCCCGCCGACCGACGCGTCGAAGACGGAGAGCCCATGATCGAGCGCGACGCGGATATTGTCGAGCGCCATTCCGCTCGTATCGTGGAAATGGCCGGCGAGGTTTTCCGGCGCGGCTATGTCCAGCACCGCCTCCAGCATGGCCGCAACCTCGCTCGGCCAGGCGCGCCCGATCGTGTCGCCGAGGCTCACCTCATGGCAGCCGAGATCGAGGAGCTGGCGGGCGACCTCCGCCACGGCCTGCGGCGCGACCGGCCCGTCATAGGGGCAGCGCACGACGCAGCTGACATAGCCGCGCAGCGGAACGCCGTCCCGCCGCGCCGCCTCCGCCACCGGGCGGGCGCGTTCGATGCTCTCGGCGATCGAGCAGTTGAGGTTGGCCTGCGAAAAACCCTCGGAGGCCGAGAGGAAGACGGCGATCTCGTCGGCGCGGGCCACCCGCGCGGCCTCGTAGCCCTTCATGTTGGGCACCAGCGCCGAATAGGAAACGCCCGGCCGGCGCCGGATGCCGGCCATCACCTCGGCGCCGTCGGCGAGCTGCGGCACCCATTTCGGGCTGACGAAGCTCGTCGCCTCGATGCGTCGGAAACCGCAGCCGGACAGGAGATCAATCAGCGCGATCTTGTCAGCGGCCGGAATGATCGCCTTCTCGTTCTGCAGGCCGTCGCGGGCCGCCATTTCCACGATTTCGATACGCCGCTTCATGTCGCCTCCTCGGGCTCCAGCGCAAGAAGCAGCGCGCCTTCCGCCACCTGGTCGCCCACCGCTACCGGCACCGCCGCCACCACGCCATCGCGTGGGGCCGCCAGCACCAGTTCCATCTTCATCGCCTCCATGGTGACCAGCGGCTCGCCCCTTGCGACGCGCGCGCCCTGCTCCGCCGCCACGATCCGCACCAGCCCCGGCATCGGCGCCGAAAGCCGGTCGCCGCCCGCCGCCGCCTCGCCATGATGACCGGCCTCTTCGGCGGTCGCGAAGGCATGGCCGTGGCCGCCGAAGAAGACGGCGATGGCCGATCGGTCGCGGTGAACCGTCGCCGGGAGGATATGGCCATCGACATCCACCTGGAGGGACGATCCGTCGATGGAGTGCAGGCGCAGGTCCGTCGCAAGGCCGTTGTGCTCGACCCGGAAATTCTCCTTGCCGCGGATCGTCACGCGCAGTGCATGTTCCACGCCGCCATGATCGAGGAAGGCCGTCCGCGCCGCCTCGCCCCAGAGCCGGAAGCCGCGCAGCCGCCCCCAGGGATCGGGTTCAGTGGCGGCTTCGAGGAAGCCGAGCGCCGAGAGGGCGGCGAGCGCGAAGGCCTCCTCGGAGGCATCCGGCTCCGCCAGCAGGCTTTCGCCGGCACGGCCGATCAGGCCCGTATCGACATCGCCCGCCGCGAAGGCCGGCAGGCGGCAGAGGCGGGCGAGGAAGCCGGCATTGGTGACCAACCCGCCGACGCGGCATTGCCGGAGCGCCCCCTCGAGCCTTGCCAGCGCCTCGGCGCGGTCGCGGCCATGGGCGATCACCTTGGCGATCATCGGATCGTAATAGGGGGTGATGACATCGCCGGCCTGCACGCCGGAATCCACGCGCACGCCCTCCGGCACATCGAAGACCGAGAGGCGGCCGGTCGCCGGCAGGAAGTCGCGGGCCGGATTTTCCGCATAAAGCCGCGCCTCGAAGGCCCAGCCGTCGATGGCAAGCTCTTCCTGCCGCTTCGGTAGCGGCTCGCCGGCAGCGACGCGGAGCTGCCATTCGACGAGATCGAGGCCGGTGATCGCCTCCGTCACCGGATGCTCCACCTGCAGGCGCGTGTTCATCTCCATGAAATAGAACCGGTCCTGCCGAAGCCCCTCGGAAACGTCGGCGATGAACTCCACCGTGCCCGCGCCGCTATAGCCGATCGCCGCCGCCGCGCGCACGGCCGCCGCGCCCATCGCGGCGCGCATCTCCGCCGTCATGCCGGGAGCGGGCGCTTCCTCGATCACCTTCTGGTGCCGGCGCTGGAGCGAGCAGTCGCGCTCGAAGAGATGCACGACATCGCCATGCCCGTCGCCGAAGACCTGCACCTCGATATGGCGGGGCTTGGCCATGTATTTCTCGACCAGCACGCGGCCGTCTCCGAAGGCGCTTTCGGCCTCGCGGCGGGCGCTGTCCAGCGCGGCGGAGAAATCGGTCGGGTCATCCACCCGCCGCATGCCCTTGCCGCCGCCGCCGGCGCGCGCCTTGATCAGCACGGGATAGCCGATGGCCACCGCCTCGCCGGCGAGGAAGGCTGCTTCCTGCCTGTGACCGTGATAGCCGGGCACGACGGGCACGCCGGCCTTTTCCATCAGCGCTTTGGCGGCGTCCTTGAGGCCCATGGCGCGGATGGCGTTGGCGGAGGGGCCGATGAAGACGAGGCGCGCGGTCTCCACCGCCTCGACGAAATCGGGGTTTTCCGAAAGGAAGCCGTAGCCGGGATGCACCGCCTCGGCACCGCTCGCCTTTGCCGCCTCGATGATCGCCGGGCCGTTCAGGTAGCTCTTCGCCGCCTCCGCCGGACCGATGCGGATCGCCTCGTCGGCCATCCCGACATGCAGCGCCGCCCGGTCGGCATCCGAATAGACGGCGACCGTCGCCACACCCATGCGCCTTGCGGTGCGGATGATGCGGCAGGCGATTTCGCCGCGATTGGCGATGAGGATCTTCCTGAACATCCCGGCTCCGCTTCTCACTGGGCTGCGACGGCTTCGACTTCCAGCAGCCATTTTCCATCGAAGATCGAGGTGATGACGACGCTCATCGCTGGGGCGACGGCGCCGAGATATTCGCTGCGGATCTCGCGGTTGGCGGTGGCGTGGTGCCGGTCGGAGAGGAAGGTCGTGACCTTGACGAGGTCCGCCTTCGTCATGCCCGCCGCCTTCAGTTGCGCGTCGACATTGCGCCAGACGAGCCGGGCCTGGTCCTCGAAGCTCTCCGGCACCTTGTCGTCGTCGGAAACGGGGATCTGGCCGCTGACGAAGACCAGCGTCTTGAAATCCTCGATCTTCACGGCCTGCGAATAGCCGCCGCGCGGGGCGGGGGCGTTTTTGGCATTGATCGATTCGCGTTTCATGACTTGCCTCCTCTACATCCTGAAGACGCCGAAACGGGTGGGCTCGACGGGCGCGTTGAGCGCCGCCGAGAGCGAGAGCGCCAGGACGTCGCGCGTCCGGCGCGGATCGACGATGCCGTCGTCCCAGAGCCTTGCCGAGGCATAGAGCGGGTGGCTCTGGCGGGCGAACATGTCGATGGTCGGCTGCCTGAAGGCGGCCTCCTCCTCCGTGCTCCAGCTCCCGCCCGCCCGCTCGATGCCCTCGCGCTTCACGGTCGCCAGCACGCCCGCCGCCTGCTCGCCGCCCATGACGGCGATGCGGCTGTTCGGCCAGGTCCAGAGGAAACGCGGCGAATAGGCCCGGCCGCACATGCCGTAATTGCCCGCGCCATAGGAGCCGCCGATCAGCACCGTGATCTTCGGCACGCCTGCGGTGGCGACGGCGGTGACGAGCTTCGCCCCATGCTTGGCGATGCCCTCCGCCTCGTATTTGCGGCCGACCATGAAGCCGGTGATGTTCTGCAGGAAGAGCAGCGGAATGCCGCGCTGGGCGCAGAGCTCGATGAAATGCGCCCCCTTCAGCGCTGCCTCGGAAAAGAGCACGCCGTTGCTGGCGATAATACCGACGGGCAGGCCGTGGAGGGCCGCGAAGCCGCAGACGAGCGTGGTGCCGAAGCGGGCCTTGAACTCGTCGAAACGCGAGCCGTCGACCATGCGGGCGATCACCTCGCGCACGTCATAGGGCGTGCGCGTGTCGGCCGGCACGATGCCGAGAAGCTCTTCCGGGTCGTAGAGTGGGGCATCGCCCGCGCCGGACCTCACGACCGGCGGCTTCTGCGTGTTGAGATTGGCGGCGATCCCACGGGCGATGGCAAGGGCATGGCGGTCGTCGCGCGCCAGGTGATCGGCGACGCCGGAAAGGCGGGTGTGCACGTCGCCGCCGCCAAGGTCTTCTGCCGTCACCACCTCACCCGTCGCGGCCTTTACCAGAGGCGGGCCGGCGAGGAAGATCGTGCCCTGGTTCTCGACGATGACGGTCTCGTCGCTCATCGCCGGCACATAGGCCCCGCCCGCCGTGCAGCTTCCCATGACGACGGCGACCTGCGGGATGCCGGCGGCGGACATCTGCGCCTGGTTGTAGAAGATGCGGCCGAAATGATCGCGGTCCGGAAACACCTCGTCCTGGTTCGGCAGGTTCGCCCCGCCGGAATCGACGAGGTAGATGCAGGGCAGACGGTTCTGCGCCGCGATCTCCTGCGCGCGCAAATGCTTCTTCACGGTGATGGGATAATAGGTGCCGCCCTTCACCGTTGCGTCGTTGCAGACGATCATGCATTCGAGGCCGGAGACGCGGCCGATGCCGGCGATCATGCCGCCGGAGGGCGAGGCGCCGTCATAGAGGCCGTGGCCGGCGGTGAGGCCGATTTCGAGGAAGGGCGAGCCAGGGTCGAGAAGCTGCGCCACCCGCTCGCGCGGCAGCAGCTTGCCGCGGGAAAGGTGGCGCTCGCGCGCCTTCGCCCCGCCGCCGTCCATGGCAAGGCTCGCCGCCTCTTCCACCAAGGCCAGCGCATCGAGCATCGCCTTGCGGTTTGCCGCGAAGGTTTCGCTGCGCGTGTTCACGGCCGAAGGGAGAACCGGCATCACAGCGTCTCCTGGAAGATTTCGCGGCCGATCAGCATGCGGCGGATTTCCGAGGTGCCGGCGCCAATTTCGTAGAGTTTCGCATCGCGCAGCAGGCGGCCGGTCGGATAGTCGTTGATATAGCCGTTGCCGCCGAGCGACTGGATGGCCTCCAGCGCCAGCTTGGTCGCCATCTCGGCGGAATAAAGGATGCAGCCGGCGGCATCCTTGCGCGTCGTCTCGCCACGGTCGCAGGCGCTCGCCACGGCATAGACATAGGCGCGGCAGGCATTGAGCGCGACATACATGTCCGCCACCTTGCCCTGCATGAGCTGGAACTCGCCGATGGACCGGTCGAACTGCTTGCGCTCGTGAAGATAGGGCACGACCACATCGAGGCAGGCGGCCATGATGCCGAGCGGGCCGCCCGACAGCACGACGCGCTCATAGTCGAGACCGGACATCAGCACGTTGACGCCGCGCCCGACGGTGCCCATCACGTTCTCCTCCGGCACCTCGCAATCGGTGAAGACCAGCTCGCAGGTATTGGAGCCGCGCATGCCGAGCTTGTCGAGCTTCTGCGCGGTGGAAAAACCCTTGAAACCCTTCTCGACGAGGAAGGCGGTGATGCCGCGCGGGCCGGCTTCGGGATCGGTCTTGGCATAGACCACCAGCACATCCGCATCCGGCCCGTTGGTGATCCACATCTTGTTGCCGTTCAGCACATAGCGTGGCCCACGTTTTTCCGCGCGCAGCTTCATGGACACGACATCCGACCCCGCCCCCGGCTCGGACATGGCGAGCGCGCCGACATGTTCGCCGGAGATCAGCTTCGGCAGGTACCGTTCCCGCTGCGCCGGCGAGGCATTGCGGACGATCTGGTTGACACAGAGATTGGAATGGGCGCCGTAGCTGAGGCCGACGGAGGCCGAGGCGCGGCTGATCTCCTCCATCGCCACGCAATGGGCGAGATAGCCCATGCCGGCGCCGCCGAAACTTTCCGGCGCGGTGATGCCGAGCAGGCCGAGGTCGCCCAGCTCCCGCCAGAGCGGCATCGGAAAGGTGTTGCTGCGGTCGATCGCGGCGGCCAGCGGGGCGATCCTGTCGGCCGCAAAGCGCCGCACGCTCTCGCGCAGCGCCTCGATATCCTCGCCAAGCCCGAAGCTCATGCCGGCGTCATACATGTCGATCCTCCCTCGCGGCCGCGCGGCCTGCGGCCCTCCTCCACGAAAGCCACTCTCCTAATGTAGTCGCTTTGGCGGGGATTGGGAGGAGCGGCCCCTTAATTTCGGGGCCGCCGATCGTGGATTTGCGATTGCCTCAGAGAAGGCCGCGCGAAGAGAGGTTGCGCATCAGCGCGGAGACACCGAAGGTCCATGGCGGGCATTCGGTGGAAAGGCGCACGGTGTTGACCAGCGCGCCGAGTTCCGCATTGGAGATCGTCACCCGGTCGCCCATCTTGTGGGTGAAGCCCTGCCCCGGCGCGTCGCGGTCCTCGACGGGCGCGAACAGCGTGCCCATGAACAGCATGAAGCCGTCCGGATACTGGTGATGCCGGCCGATGGTCTGGGAAACGAGGTCGAGCGGGTCGCGGCTGATCTCGCGCATGGTGCTGCGGCCCTTCAGCACGAAGCCGTCCTCGCCTTCGATCAGGAGATCGAGATCGGCCTTGCGCACGTCCTCGATGGAATAGGTCTCGTCGAAGAGGCGAATGAAGGGGCCGATGGCGGCGGAGGCATTGTTGTCCTTCGCCTTGCCGAGCAGCAGCGCCGAGCGGCCCTCGACGTCGCGCAGATTGACGTCGTTGCCGATCGTCGCGCCCTTGACGCGGCCGGCGCTGTCGACGGCGAGCACGACCTCCGGCTCCGGATTGTTCCATCTGGAGACCGGGTGCAGGCCGACGGACGCGCCCCAGCCGACGGCGGCAAGCACCGGGGCCTTGGTGAAGACCTCCGCATCCGGCCCGATGCCGACTTCGAGATATTGCGACCAGACGCCTTCCTCGATCAGCGCGGCCTTGACCTTCGCGGCGGCTTCCGAGCCCGCCTTCAGGTCGCGCAGGCTGTCGCCGATGATGGCCGTGACGCGCGTGCGCATCTTTTCCGCCAGCGCCGGATCGCCCGCCGCCTTCTCCTCGATCACGCGCTCGATCATCGAACGGGCGAAGGTGACGCCGCAGGCCTTCACCGCCTGGAGATCGCAGGGTGCGAGCAGATGGAGCCGGGAGACATTGCCGGCGCCTTCGACCGAGGCTTCCAGAACCGCATCGAGCGCGCCGAGATCTTCACCTCCGGCCGCGCGGACGATCGCTGCCGGATCGTCGGCCTCCAGCAAGTCCCGCATGGTGGGCGCGGCCCCGGAGGTGATGTCATAGAGCTTGCCGTCCCGCAGCGCCACGACCGCCGGCCCCTGCACATCCGGCCGCCAGACGCGCCCGACAAACGTTCCCCGCGAAAAATCTCCAGCCTTCGTCATCGTGCAGCAACGCTCCTTCCAGTTTCGTCGACCGGTGTTCTAGACCGAAACGGATGGAAGATGACAGCCCAATCAGCGCGGGCCGCTTCCCAGTCCATAGGAGAGAGCCAAACTGGCCAGAACGACCAGCGCGAAAGCCGCCAGTACCGTCCGCACGACGAGCCAGAGCGCCAGGAAGCGCCCGATCCCGAGGTCGTGCCGGAACCAGCGGACCTCCACGACGAAATACCAGAGCAGCGAAAGCAGCGCGATCGCGCCGCCCGCGACGATCATCTCGTGACGGCCGGCCCGCATGATGTTCATGCCGGCGCTGAAGCCGAAGGCGAACGGCGCCGCGACATAGCACTGGCTGTAGAACGGGGCCTTCAGCGTCTCGCGATCGAGCGCAAGGCCGGCCCGCCTCAGAAGCTGCACCGCCATCAGCAGCGGGAAGATGCTGAAGAGGAAAGCGCGGAAGATCAGCAGGTTCGCATCGTCCCGCAACAGGGCGGGCAGCATGCCGTCGTCCCGGTGGGCGATCAGCGCCAGTTCCAGTCCGTGGGCGAAGAGGAGGGTCAGGAGGAGGAAGAGCGGCGGGCTCAGCGTATCCGTATAGCGCTTTTCGAGCGTATCACCGAGTTCGCTGTCGGCATAGCGCATCATGTCGCGCGGGCGGGTGAGCGTGCGCCAGAGCGTCACCGGATAGAAGACGAGCCAGGATGCCAGCTCGTAGAGCAGTTCCTCCAGCGACTGCAGCAGGCGCATGAAATCCATGAAAGGTCCCCGGTGAAGCGATCCTTCCGCAATATCGGGTTTTCACGCCACCGAATAGTGGCGGCGGCTCATCGGAGCCGCCGCCTGTGGTCATGCCGGGCGAGTGCGGACGGCCGAGACGATGGTCAGCGCGGCAAGGATCAGCACGACGCCGCTTGCGACGAAGACGCTCGCAACGCCGCTCGCGTCGAACAGCGCCCCGCCGGCCGCTGCCCCCGTCGCGATGGCGAAGTTGATCGCCGCGACGAAGAGGCCGCCGGCGCTTTCGGCTTCGTCCGGTACTGCCCGGGTGATCCAGGTCGACCAGGCGACCGGCACCGCGCCGAAGGCAAGGCCCCAGAGCGCAACCATGGCCGCATCACCCGCAAGATTGCCGCCGAAGGCCGAGAGCGACAGCGACAGCACGGCCATCACGACCGGCATGATCGCGAGCGTGAAGCGCATGGAGCGTTCGAGCAGCACCGCGCCGAGATAATTGCCGAAGAAAGTGGCGACACCGAAGCCGAGCAGCACGGCCGCGACACCCTCGACGCCGACGCCCGTCACCGTTTCGAGGAAGGGCCTGATATAGGTGAAGAAGGCGAAATGGCCGGTGAAGACGAGCAGGATCGCGAACATCGCGAAACCCACGCCCGGCCGCGCCAGCACCTCCACGAGCGTGCCGAAGCGCGAGTGTCCGCGCGGCGGCAGCGAGGGCAGCGTTGCAAGCTGCACGACGAGCGCGATCGCGCCGAGCACGGCAGCGCCGAGGAAGACATTCCGCCAGCCGACGATGTCGCCGACATAGCTGCCGACGGGCGCGGCGAAGACCGTCGCCGCCGAAACGCCGAGGAACATCACAGACAGCGCCTTCGGCACCACCGCCTCCGGCACCAGCCGCATCATCGTCGCCGCCGACAGCGTCCAGAAGCCGCCGAGCGCCATGCCGAGCAGCACGCGGCCGACGAGCAGCATGGGAAGGTTCGACGCCATCGCGACCAGAAGGTTCGAGAAGATCAGCAGGACCGAAAGCCCGACGAGCACGAGCCGCCGGTCGAGCCTGCGCGTCACCACGGTGATGAGAAGGCTCGTCACCAGCGCGACGGCGGCCGTCGCCGTCACCGCCTGCCCGGCCATGCCCTCCGAGATGCGCAGGTCCGCCGCCATCGGCGTCAGCAGGCTCGCCGGCAGGAACTCCGCGCCCACCAGCCCGAACACGCCGAGCGTCATCGCGAGGACCGCGCCCCAGGCGGGGCGCGCATCCGCCTCGCTCTCCGCCGCCAAGATTGTTGCATCCGTCATCTGCCATCCCTTTCCTGTTGCAGTGCGTGCTCCAGAAATGGGTTGAAACGCAAGACGCACAATGCCATTTTATCCGCAATGTTTGATCGATCGTCCGACCCATCGAAAAATGCGCATGACCCCGTCAGCGAGCTCCTGATGGGCATGCGCCTGCGCGGTGCCAGCTACGGCCGGCTCCAGCTCAGCCCGCCCTTCGGCATCCGCTTTCCCGTGCGGGCGGAAGCCCGTTTCCACTTCATCGCTCGCGGCAACGTTCTCCTGCGCGCGCCCGGACAGGTCCAGCGAGAGCTCTGCTGCGGCGATGCCGTGCTCCTGCCGCGCGGCGAGATGCACGAAATCGTCACCGCCGCGAACGTGGCGATCCGCGATTACGAGAGCTATACGCGAAAGCCGCTGTGCTCGGACGTCGCGGCGGTGGAGGCCTGCGTCAAGGAGACCAACCGGGAAAACGACGTCCTCATCTTCACCGGCCGCATGGAATTCGAACTCGACACACTGCATCCGCTGGTCGGCCTCATGCCGCAGGTCATGTCCGTCGGCGCGCTGATCGGCCGCCAGCCGGAGCTGATGCCGCTGCTCGCGGCCATGGAGCGGGAAATGGCCGAGGAACGCGTCGGCTCCGCCGGCATCCTCGCGCGCCTTGCCGACGTCATCGCCGCCTCCATCGTGCGCGGCTGGGTGGAATGCGGCTGCGGCGACGCCACGGGCTGGATCGAGGCCCTGCGCGACCCGCGGCTCGGCCGCGTCATCGCCGCCCTCCACCGCGAACCCGGCCGCAACTGGACGCTCGCCGACATGGCCCGGGAAATGGGCAGCTCCCGCTCCGTCTTCGCCAAGCGCTTCGTCGAGGTGACCGGCGTCACCCCGCAGCGCTACGTCCTGGCGCTGCGCATGCGTCTCGCCGAACAATGGTTCCGCCGCGACAAGCTCGCCATAGACACCGCCGCCCGCCGCCTCGGCTTCAGCTCCCAGGCCGCCTTCGCCCGAGCCTTCAAACGCATCGTCGGAGAACCGCCGGGCATGACGCGCAAGAAGGTGGCTACGGGCGCGGGAGAGACTGGAAAGATCGCGACCTGACGCTTGCGCCAGCGCGCCCGCTCATCACTGAATTATGCACGTCCCCGGCCAGTCGCTGCACTGGCGCCCTGCGCAGTTCGTCAGGGTTAGGCCGGAGATCAGGATACAGGCGATGGCGATCATCATACGCAATTGGTCGTCTCCGTACACTCGACTTTCCGCCGCACTCTTCGTCTCCCGCATTATGTCGGCCGCATCCAGTAGTCATACGCCAGGAATTGGGACGATTAGCCGATTGTATATCGATGTGGAACTGATCGGAACGGACTGCGAGAGGTTTGCACGGCTTAGTCCGTGCAGTTCACGCCCTAGGTTGCTTGTACATGCATTGAGACGCGAAGCCGCCGCATGACAAAAATGCGCGCAAGTGCCGATTTATCAGGGAGGGAAATGGTGCTGCTAGAGAGATTTGAACTCTCGGCCTCTCCCTTACCAAGGGAGTGCTCTACCCCTGAGCTATAGCAGCATCTTGCGAAACAGGGCTGTTCCGCGTGAGCGAGGGCCTATTGCCACAGGTGATCGGGCAGTGCAAGCGGCCAAATCGCGATTATCGTAACAAATCTGATATGCGCGGCGCTTTTTTCGCAGGGGCGTTTTCAGTATGAGAGGGGACATGAGCGGGAAAGACGACACGGAAAGCCGGAAGATCAGGACGGAAGCGGAGCTTCGGGCCGAGCGGCTGGCGAAGACGCTGCGGGACAATCTGCAGCGCCGCAAGCAGCAGGCGCGCGCCCGGCGCGCGGGCGATGCGGACGAGACGGTGGGGCTTCCTGCCGCAAAAAAAGACGAATCGGACGGTTAGTCGGGGATGTCTTCATCATGAAGGCTACGAGGGACGGTTTCCGGAACCGGGCGCAAATAACCATGCGGCCGGCACGGTCTTCATTTTTCGATCGCGATGCTCTAAGAAGCCGCCATCTCCGAAAGCCTATACTCACTAGGAAAGGCGGGCACGGCCCGTAGTCACGCATGGATCGTATCAGGATTGTAGGCGGCAATGAGCTTCGGGGCATCATCCCGATCTCCGGCGCCAAGAATGCCGCATTGCCGCTGATGATCGCCTCGCTCCTCACCGACGACACGCTGACGCTGGAAAACGTGCCGCATCTTGCCGACGTCGAGCAGCTCATCCGCATCCTCGGCAACCACGGCGCCGACATCTCCGTCAACGGCCGCCGCGAGCGCCAGGGCGAAGGCTATTCGCGCACCGTCCACTTCACCTCGCGCAACATCGTCGATACGACCGCCCCCTACGAGCTGGTCTCGAAGATGCGCGCCTCCTTCTGGGTCATCGGCCCGCTCCTCGCCCGCGAAGGCAAGGCGCGTGTCTCGCTGCCGGGCGGCTGCGCCATCGGCACGCGTCCGGTCGACCTCTTCATCGAGGCGCTGGCCGCGCTCGGCGCGAAGATCGAGATCGACGGCGGCTATGTCGAGGCGACGGCGCCCGAGGGCGGCCTGACCGGCGCGCGCTACAGCTTCCCGAAGGTTTCCGTCGGCGCGACGCATGTCATGATGATGGCGGCGACGCTCGCCCGCGGCACGACCGTGATCGGCAACGCCGCCCGCGAGCCTGAAGTGCAGGATCTCGCCAAGTGCCTCAACGCCATGGGCGCGAAGATTTCCGGCGCCGGCACCTCCACCATCACCATCGAAGGCGTCGACCAGCTTTCCGGCGCGCGCCACCGCGTGCTGCCTGATCGCATCGAGACCGGCACCTATGCCATGGCCGTCGCCATGACCGGCGGCGACGTCGTTCTGGAAGGCACGGATACGGCCCTGCTCGACACCGCACTCGAGGCGATCCGCCGTTCCGGCGCCGAGATCACCTCGACGGAAAGCGGCATCCGCATCGTGCGCAACGGCGGCGGCATCAAGCCGGTCGACGTCGTGACCGATCCTTTCCCGGGCTTCCCGACGGACCTCCAGGCGCAGTTCATGGGCCTGATGACCAAGTCGAGTGGCATTTCGCACATCACCGAGACGATCTTCGAAAACCGTTTCATGCATGTGCAGGAGCTTGCCCGCCTCGGCGCGAAGATCTCGCTCTCCGGCCAGACGGCCAAGATCGAAGGCGTCGAGCGCCTGCGCGGCGCGCCCGTCATGGCGACGGACCTGCGTGCCTCCGTCTCGCTCGTCATCGCCGGCCTTGCCGCCGAAGGCGAGACGATGGTCTCGCGCGTCTACCATCTCGACCGCGGCTTCGAGCGGCTGGAAGAGAAGCTCACGCGCTGCGGCGCGATCGTCGAGCGCGTCAGCGACTAAGCTTCTGCGCGCGGCGGAGTTGCAGTCCGCCGTGCGCCGTCCTATCTCGTGGTTGACACTTCGAGATGCCGCATATCCGCGGGAAGGACGCACAATGGACAGCCTGAAACTGCTCGCCCTCGACACGGAAGACCTCTCCGTCGTCTCGGCCCACCTGCAGGACGCGGTCTTCAAGACCGACGGCCTTGCCTATGACGCCCGCCACCATGTCTTTTCGGTCGTCGTCAACCGCTTCGTCTGGGAAAAGGCCGGCGGGCGCGGCAAGAGCTTCGAGCGCCGTCGCGCGGTCATCGCCTTCAAGCGCGTCACCGCCGTGCGCTCCCTCGGCATCGACCGCAAGGACAAGGAAAGCGTCTTCTCCCTCCTCGCCGTGAACTTCGCCCAGAAGGGCGAGGGCCCGGACGGCACGCTCGAACTCGTGCTCTCCGGCAATGCTTCCGTCGCCCTCGATGTGGAATGCGTCGAAGTTCAGCTTGCAGATACCGGCGGAGCATGGGAAACCAGCTTGAAACCCCGCCATCCGGCGGTTTGAGGCATTGGTCCGGCGCTTTTCGCCGGGAGACGACGGGAACTTTCGACTTGGCGATCAGACTTGACTACCAGAGCAGCGATTTCGAAAGCCGGTTCGCTGCCTTCCTGACCACCAAGCGCGAGGTCTCCGAGGACGTCAACGCCATCGTTCGCACCATCATCGACGATGTGCGCGCCCGCGGCGACAAGGCGCTCGCCGACTATACGAAGAAGTTCGACGGCCTCGATTTTTCGACCACCTCCATGCGCGTGTCGCTGGAGGAGATCGAGGCGGCCTATGACGCCGTCGATCCGAAGATCATCGCCGCGCTCGAGCTCGCCGCCCAGCGTATCGAGAAGCACCATGCCCGCCTGATGCCGAAGGACGACATCTACGAGGACGATATCGGCGTCGGCCTCGGCTCGCGCTGGACGGCCATCGACGCCGTCGGCCTCTATGTTCCGGGCGGCACCGCGAGCTATCCGAGTTCGGTTCTGATGAACGCCGTGCCGGCCAAGGTCGCCGGCGTGCCGCGCCTTGTCATGGTCGTGCCGGCCAAGGAAGGCGAGATCAATCCCGCCGTGCTCGCCGCCGCGCGCATTGCCGGCGTCGACGAGATCTACCGCATCGGCGGCGCGCAGGCCGTCGCCGCGCTCGCCTATGGCACGCAGACCATCGCCCCCGTCGCCAAGATCACCGGCCCCGGCAATGCCTTCGTCGCCGCCGCCAAGCGCCAGGTCTTCGGCACGGTCGGCATCGACATGATCGCCGGCCCCTCGGAAGTCCTCATCATCGCAGATAGCGACAACGATCCGGACTGGCTTGCCGCGGACCTGCTCGCCCAGGCCGAGCACGATGTCGGCGCCCAGTCGATCCTCGTCACCGACAGCCCTGCCCTTGCCGAAGCCGTCGAGGCCGCCGTCGAGCGCCAGCTCAAGACGCTGGCGCGTTCGGAGACGGCCGCCGCAAGCTGGCGCGATTTCGGCGCGACCATTCTCGTGCCCGATCTCAAAAAGGCCGTGCCGCTGGCAAACCGCATCGCCGCCGAGCATCTGGAAATCGCCACCGCCGATCCCGACGCCTTGCTGCCGGCAATCCGCAACGCCGGCGCCATCTTCGTCGGCCGCCACACGCCGGAGGTCATCGGCGACTATGTCGGCGGCTCCAACCATGTGCTGCCGACCGCCCGCTCCGCGCGCTTCTCCTCGGGTCTTTCGGTGCTCGACTACATGAAGCGCACGTCGATCCTGCGCCTCGGCCCCGACCAGCTTCGCGCCCTCGGTCCCGCCGCCGTGACGCTCGCCGAAGCCGAAGGGCTCGGCGCCCATGCCCGTTCCGTCGCCATCCGGCTCAACATGGAGACGTGAGGCATGGGCACGAAGGGCAGCTTCCGCCTCTGCGACGTGGTGCTGGACGATACGATCGGCCAGGCCACGCCGGATGTGGAGCACGAGCGTGCCGTTGCCATCTTCGACCTCATCGAAGAAAATACCTTCGAGCCGATCGGTCATGCCGGCGGCCCCTATCGCCTGCACATCTCGCTTCTCGATTCCAAACTGGTCTTCGCGATCCGCACGGAGGAAGGCGAGGCGGTCGCAACGCATATCCTCTCGCTGACGCCCTTCCGCCGCATCGTGAAGGATTACTTCCTGATCTGCGAGAGCTACTACCAGGCGATCCGCTCGGCCACGCCAAGCCAGATCGAGGCGATCGACATGGGCCGGCGCGGCATCCACAACGAGGGATCGCAGACATTGATGGACAGGCTTTCCGGCAAGATCCGTTTCGATTTCGACACGGCCCGGCGCCTGTTCACGCTCGTCTGCGTTCTCTACTGGCGCGGGTGAGCGGATGGAGGGTGCCTTCCCGGCAGTGCAGGACGCCCGGCCGCGAACGCCCCGTTCGATCCTCTTCATGTGCCGCATGAATGCGGTGCGCTCGCCGATGGCCGAGACGATCGCCCGCAGTCTCCTGCCCGGCACCTATGTCGCCTCGGCCGGCGTGCGCCCCGGCGAGCGCGACCCCTTCGTCGATGCCGTGCTCGGCGAGGTCGGCCTTTCGCTCGGCCGCCATGCGCCCCATTCGCTCGACGAGCTGGAGGACGATTACTTCGACCTCATCGTCACGCTCGCCCCGGAGGCGCACCATGCCGCCCTCGAGCTCACGCGCTCCATGGCCGTCGACGTGATGTACTGGCCGACGCCCGATCCGACAGTCGCCACCGGCACGCGCGAGCAGATCCTGGCATCCTACCGGGACGTTCGCGAGTTCCTGAAGATGCTGATCGAGAAGCGGCTGAAAGGCCCCGGCTGACGCGGAAACGGCCGCAAGAACGGCAAATGCAGAAAGCCGGCGCTTCGGTGTTCACAAAGCACCGGGGATTGTGTAGTTTCCGGCAACTTTTCGAGGCGGGCATCCTGCCTCCCCGAATCCACCTCACAGGAATATCGCTCAAAGATGGCAAAAGAAGAAGTCCTCGAATTCCCCGGCGTCGTGACGGAACTGCTCCCGAACGCAACCTTCCGCGTCAAGCTCGAAAACGAGCACGAGATCATCGCGCACACCGCGGGCCGCATGCGCAAGAACCGCATCCGCGTTCTCGCCGGCGACAAGGTGCTGGTCGAGATGACCCCCTACGACCTCACCAAGGGTCGCATCACCTATCGTTTCAAGTAAGCGGCTTCCCGCAAGCCCCGGAGGCCGCGCCCTCGCCCGGCATTGCGCCGCAGAGCGAAGACCGGCGCATCCCGGCGCTTTCCCGGAGACATCATGGCGCAGACCGAAAAGCTCATCCTCGCCTCCGGCTCGCCGCGCCGCGTCGAACTGCTCGCGCAGGCGGGCATTGCGCCCACGCGCCTGATGCCGATGGATATCGACGAGACACCCAAGCGCTCCGAGCATCCCCGCTCGCTGGCGCGGCGCCTGTCGACCGGCAAGGCCGAGGCGGCGCTCGCCGCCGTCAAGGGCGACCCGGCCTTTGCCGGCAGTTACATCCTTGCGGCCGACACGGTCGTTTCCGTCGGCCGGCGCATCCTGCCGAAGACGGAGATGATCGACGAGGCGTCGAGCGCGCTGCACCTCCTTTCCGGCCGCAGCCACCGCGTCTTCACCGGCGTCTGCCTCATCACGCCGGATCGCACCGTGCGCCAGAGGGTCATCGACACGAAGGTGCGCTTCAAGCGCCTCTCGGCCAGCGACATCGAGCATTACCTCGCCTCCGGCCAATGGCGCGGCAAGGCGGGCGGCTATGCCATCCAGGGCATTGCCGGCAGCTTCGTCGTCAAGCTGGTGGGCTCCTATACCAATGTCGTCGGCCTGCCGCTCTACGAGACGCTCGCCCTCCTTTCCGGCGAGGGCTTCGACGTGCATGCCGGCTGGGCGGACGCCTGACATGGCGGACGAGACCGAAAAGCCCTCCGCCACCGTGGCGCCCCTGCGCAAGGCCGTCCCCTGCCCGATCTGCCGTCGCCCCTCCTCGCGCGAGCACTATCCCTTCTGCTCCAACCGCTGCCGCGACGTTGACCTTAACCGCTGGCTCTCCGGCTCCTATGCCATCCCCGTCGCCGACGACGAGACGAAAGCCGACGAAGACGACCGGTAGCGCCCTGCCGCAAAGGCAAAAACGCAATCTTTTCCGCAACTTGAAAAGCCCGCCATTTTTCCCGCAAAAAACCGCCTATGGGGCTGGACACATTTTCGCAAGATGCTATAACCCCGCTCGCTTCCGGGGCGAAACCAAGCGCCCCACGGATTTCAACCGAAATCCAAGCCGGATGCCCGGATAGCTCAGTTGGTAGAGCAGCGGATTGAAAATCCGCGTGTCGGTGGTTCAAATCCGCCTCCGGGCACCATCTCTTCCCTCAAGAAGCCACAAAGTCTCCTGACCTTTTGCCTGCGATTCCATCGCCGTTTCGGCGTGATCGCACCCTTTTCCGACCAGTCCTCCGCGGCTTACAGCACCATCTCGTTTCAGGGGATTCTCACGCAAGGTAAAACTGATAAGCTAGGCGAATCAGAGTGAAAGATCATTCGAGTGACAGTGAGCGTGACATTTCGTGAGCCGGGCGTCGTGGGAGCCGGCGTTTCCTTGCAGAGCAATCCGGAAAAGGATGCGACAATGCGGAAGTCCGAATCGTCAGAGCCTGCCTTCCTGCCCGCAATCGACATCGCGGCCACCCGTGAAAGGGACATGCAGAACATCGTGCATGCGCTTTCCGCGCTGGCCGAGGTCGCCCAGAGCCTCAAGGACGTTCCCCTTCGCCGCCCGCGGGCGGAAGACCTGATGGGGCTTGACGGCTGAGCGAGGGGCGAGCGTCCTCCCATCACCGAATTCGATGCATCCGTCAGCGAAACTCGCGTGAACGGCCGCGGAAAAACCGCTAGAGCATTTGCAGCCGAGGCGGGATCGCTTCGGCATCGGACAATGCGGTTGAAACACAAAGCTCCGGATCCTGGGCACCTCGCCGTTCCGGGCGAAGGCGGGATTGCGGAGTGACGCCATGACCATCGTCGAAAGCCTCAGCCCCCGTTCGCTCCGTGCGCCGGAGAGCGGGATCGTCGAAGTCGTCAACTATGCGCGCGGGCGCGAGGGGCTGATCCCGCTCTGGGTCGGCGAAGGAGACCTGCCGACGCCGGAATTCATCGCGCGCGCTGCTTCCGATGCGCTGCTGCGGGGCGAGACCTTCTACACCTGGCAGCGGGGGATTCCGGAGCTTCGGGCGGCGCTGTCGCGCTACTATGCGCGGCGCTTCGGCGCTTTCCTGCCGGACGAGCATTTCTACGTGGTCGGCTCGGGCATGCAGGCGATCAAGCTTGCCATCGAGGCACTCGTCTCGCCGGGCGACGACATGGTCTATCTGACGCCGGCATGGCCGAATTTTGCTGCGGCGGCGGAGCTTTCCGGCGCCAACACCATCGCCGTGCCGCTCGATTTTACCGGCGGGCGCTGGCAGCTCGACCTTGGCCGCATCGAGGCCGCGATCACGCCGAAGACGCGCGTGCTCTTCGTCAACACGCCGTCGAACCCGACCGGCTGGACGGCGACGCGCGAGGATCTTGCCAGCCTCCTCGCCATCGCCCGGCGACACGGCCTCTGGATCATGGCCGACGAGATCTATGCGCTCTATCACTATGCCGGCGGCCGGGCGCCCTCCTTCCTCGACGTGATGGAGGACGGCGACCGGGTGATCTTCGTCAATTCCTTCTCGAAGAACTGGTCGATGACCGGCTGGCGCGTCGGCTGGATCGTCGCCCCTCCGGAAATCGGCCAGGTTCTGGAAAACCTCATCCAGTATTCCACCTCCGGCGTGCCGCAGTTCCTGCAGCAGGGCGCCGTCGTGGCGCTCGACGAGGGCGATGCCTTCGTGCAGGCGAATATTGACAAGGCGGCGCGGAACCGCGACATCTTCTGCGACGCGCTGATCGCCACCAATCGGGTGGAGACGCTGAAGCCGGACGGCGCGCTCTATGCCTTCCTGAAGATCGACGGCGTGACGGATTCGCGCCTCGCCGCGCTCGACATCGTCGACCGCACCAATGTCGGCCTTGCGCCGGGCACGGCCTTCGGTCCCGGCGGCGAGCTCTTCATGCGAGCCTGCTTCCTTCGGGATAGCGGCCAGGTCGCGGAAGCGGCCGACCGGCTTGCCCGCTACATCGCCGCGCGCTGATCATTCCGCCAGACAAGCGAGCAGGAAATCGGCGCGCTCGGTGACCGGCGCCTTCGGCAGGATCACCGTCTCGTAGCCGAGCAGCGGATAGGTCGTTTCGAGGCGAGCATATTCGGCGAGCGCGGCGTCGAAGCCGTGGCGGCGCTCCGCATCGCCGGCATAGATCTCCGGCCAGGGCGGGGTGAGGAAGACCTTGCGGTTGTAGCGATGTGCCGCGGCAAGCGCCGCCAGGACCGGCTCGCCGCCGGACGCTTCCAGCGCGGAGGCAGCATCCACCAGCCCGCGATCGAAGAAGACGAGGCCGGGATGACCGGCCATGCGCTGCCGGTCGGCGAGCGCCAACTCCACCGCGCGGCGGGCAAAAGCGGCAAGGTCGAGCCAGGGCAGCGCGCCGCCGCCGGCGGCCAGCTCCTCCTGCACGATGCGGCGGCCGGGCTCTTCGACGACGGCATGGCCGCGCCGGGCGAGCTCTTCCAGCAGGGTGGACTTTCCGCCGCCGGAGCAGCCGGACAGCACGATGAAGCGATCGGACATATTCTTACCTTTCTCGGACGGGAAAAGGGCCGGGCGCAATTGCGGTTGCGTCCCATGGGCAGGCGGGTTGATATGCCTGCTATTCTTGCGATTCGGAGGTTTGCATGGCGGTTCTGGTAACGGGTGGGGCGGGCTATATCGGCAGCCACATGGTCTGGGCGCTGGTCGATGCCGGCGAGGAGGTCGTGGTGCTCGACCGGCTCTCCACCGGGTTCCGCTGGGCGCTGGCGCCGGAAGCCCGGTTCTACGAGGGCGACATCGCCGATGCCGCGTTGCTGGCGCAGATCTTCGCGGAAAACCGCATCGATGCGATCATCCACTTCGCCGGCTCGATCGTGGTGCCGGAATCGGTCGCCGATCCCCTCTCCTATTACGAGAACAACACGGTCAAGTCACGCGCGCTGATCGCCGCGGCCGTCGCGGCGAAGGTGCCGCATTTCGTCTTCTCCTCCACCGCCGCCGTCTACGGCACGCCGGACGGCACCGAGCCGGTGTCGGAGACCGCCGCGCTCCGGCCGGAATCGCCCTACGGCTCCTCCAAGCTGATGACCGAGATCATGCTGCGCGATACCGCCGCCGCGCATGACTTCACCTATACGGCGCTGCGCTACTTCAACGTGGCGGGAGCCGATCCGCGCGGGCGTACCGGCCAGTCGACCAAAGGCGCGACCCATCTCATCAAGGTCGCCTGCGAGGCCGCGCTCGGCAAGCGCACGGGCATGGAGGTCTACGGCACGGACTATCCGACGCCGGACGGCACCTGCATCCGCGACTATATCCACGTCTCCGACCTTGCCAATGCCCATCTGAAGGCGCTGCAGCGCATGCGGGCGGGCGGCGGGTCGATCGTCGCCAATTGCGGCTATGGCCGCGGCTTCTCGGTGCTGGAGGTGCTGGAGAAGGTCAGGGTCGCGTCCGGCAAGGATTTCCCGGTGCGGTTCGCCGAACGGCGGCCGGGCGACGCGGTGCTCGTCGTCGCCGATCCGGCGGTCGCCATGAAGGAACTCGGCTGGACGCCCGAGCACGACGACCTTTCCTTCATCGTGCGCACCGCGCTCGACTGGGAGGACCATCTCGGCCGGCGCAACCAGATCTAGCTCCGGCTAGATCAGGATTCGCCGAGTTCCGCCTTCTCGTAGGCGATGGCGTGCTGGATGAGCTGCGCCCAGATCTCCTCGTAGAAGCCGCCTTCGAGGCCGTGTGCCTCGGCATTGCGGTGGGCGTTGTCGCGCACCTGCCTCACGCGCTCCGGCACGTCGGCGGGAATGCCGAGGCCCGCCTTGATCTCGGCGGCGCGGCGGATGAAGGTCCAGCGTTCGGCGAAGAGCGCCATCAGCCCGTTGTCGACCCGGTCGATGTTCTCCCGGATTTCCGCCATCGTCGTGCAGTCTGCCGCAGTCTTCGCCATTCCGGTCTCCTGTTTTGCGGACCCGGATAGCAGAGGAATGATGTGGGGAAAAGGCGGCTGCGTGTCGCAAGGCCACATGCAGGCCCGGGGGTGGGCAAAAGGAGGGTGCGGTCCTGTCTTTCGCCTGCGGGCCTGCATGCTGGCCGAGGCGGAACCTAGGCAAGAAAGCTGGCGCGAGGCTGGATGTCCTCACGTAGGGTGATGTCAGGCGCCGAGCGCCAGTTTGATGGCGAGCCCGACGAGGCTGACGGCGAGCACGCCGCCCGCCCACAGGCCGGCGAACCACAGCAGTTTCGTGACCGTCGAGCGCTCCTGCCCCATCAGTGATAGCCCTCTTCCGGATCGACCTTGCCGCGGAAGACCCAGTAGGCATAGGCGGTGTAGCCGAGGATCATCGGCACGAGCACGACCGCGCCGACGATGAGGAAGGCAAGGCTCTCCTCGGGCGCGGCGGCCTCCCAGATCGTCAGCGAGGCCGGCACGATATAGGGATAGAAGCTGATGCCGATGCCGGCAAAGCCGAGCACGAAAAGGCCGAGCGCGGCGATGAACGGCCGCGAATCGTGCTCGGTCCTCAGGCCCTGGATCAGCATCGCGAAGCAGCCGAGCACGAGCAGCGGCACCAGCAGACTGAAGACGATGGTCGGCCAGCCGAACCAGCGCTCGAAATAGAGCGGCTCCAGGAAGGGCGTCCACAGGCTGAAGACGCCCATGGCGGCGAGCGTGCCGATGCCGGCGCGCAAGGCGTAGCGGCGCGCGCGGGCGGCAAGTTCGCCGGTGGTCTTCATCACCAGCCAGGTGGCGCCGAGCAGGCCATAGCCGATGAGCAGCGCGATGCCGGTCGCGACGGAGAAGGGCGTCAGCCAGTCCCACCAGCCGCCGGCATAGGCGCGGCCCGTGACGGGAATGCCCTGCACCAGCGCGCCGAGCGCCACGCCCTGCATGAAGGCCGCCACCATGGAGCCGCCGGCAAAGGCGATGTCCCAGAGGAATTCGCCACGCTTCGTGCGCCAGCGGTATTCGAAGGCGACGCCACGGAAGATGAGGCCGAGCAGCATGAGGATGAGCGGCATGTAGAGCGCCGGCAGGATGGTCGCATAGGCGAGCGGGAAGACGGCCATCAGTCCGCCGCCGCCCAGCACCAGCCAGGTCTCGTTGCCGTCCCAGACCGGCGCGACGGAATTCATCATCACGTCGCGGTCGTGCTTTTGCTTGAAGAGGGGGAACAGGATGCCGACGCCGAGGTCGAAGCCGTCGAGGATGACATAGGCGAGCACCGCGAAGGCGATGATGGCCGCCCAGAGGAAGGGAAGGTCAAGCACCATGGCGATGGCTCCCGGCTTTGCTGGAGACGGCGGCGGCGGGCGTGATGCCGGCCGTGCGGATGGGACCCTCTTCCTCGGGCAGGGGATCGCGCGGCAGGCGGCCCATCAGGCGCAGGATGTAGAAGGTGCCCGCGCCGAAGACGAGGAAATAGACGATGATGAAGGCGATCAGCGAGGTCGCGACGGCCGGCGCATCGACGGGCGCGACGGAATCGGCCGTCAGCAGGTGGCCATAGACCGTGTAGGGCTGGCGGCCGACCTCCGTCGTCACCCAGCCGGCGAGCACGGCGAGGAAGCCGGCCGGCCCCATCAGCACGGCGGCGCGGTGCAGCCAGCTGTTCTCGCCAAGCGTGCCGCGCCAGCGACACCAGAGCGACCACAGGCCGAGGCCGAGCATGGCGAAGCCGATGGCGACCATGACGCGGAAGGACCAGAAGACGACCGCGACGGGCGGCTGCAGGTCGCGCGGCACCGTGTCGAGGCCTGCCAGCGGCGCATTCAGGTCGTGCTTGAGGATGAGGCTCGACAGCTTCGGAATCTCGATAGCGTAGTCGACGCGCTGTTCGGCCGCATTCGGCACGCCGAAGAGGATGAGCGGCGCGCCATCCGGATGGCTCTGGAAGTGGCCCTCCATCGCCATGACCTTGGCAGGCTGGTGCTCCAGCGTGTTAAGGCCGTGCATGTCGCCGGCGAATATCTGGATGGGCGCGACCAGCGCCGCCATCCACATCGCCATCGAGAACATCTTCCCCGCCCGCTTCGGCGCGTCGCCGCGCAGGAGATGGAGGGCGCCGACGCCGCCGACCACGAAGGCCGTGGTGAGGTAGGCGGCCAGCACCATATGAACGAGCCGGTAGGGGAAGGACGGGTTGAAGATCACCGCCCACCAGTCGGTGGGCACGAACTGGCCCGCCGCGTTGACGGAGAAGCCGGCGGGCGTCTGCATCCAGGAATTGGCCGCGAGAATCCAGGTCGCCGAAATCAGCGTGCCGAGGGCGACCATGAGCGTGGCGAAGAAATGCAGCTTCGGCCCGACGCGGTTGAGGCCGAACAGCATGACGCCGAGGAAGCCCGCCTCGAGGAAGAAGGCGGTCAGCACCTCGTAGCCCATCAGCGGCCCGACGACCGGGCCCGCCTTGTCGGCGAAGACACTCCAGTTGGTGCCGAACTGGTAGGACATGACGATGCCCGACACGACGCCCATGCCGAAGGTGAGCGCGAAGATCGTCTTCCAGAAATTGAAGAGCGCGAAATAGACCTCGTCCTTCGTCCAGAGCCAGAGGCCCTCCAGCACGGCGAGATAACTCGCAAGGCCGATGGAGAAGGCGGGAAAGACGATGTGAAAGGAGATCGTGAAGGCGAATTGCAGCCGGGCGAGCAGCGTTGCATCCAGCGTTTCGAACATTCGACCCATCCTTTCCGAGCGCCGCAGTCCTCTCGGCTGCCGTCAGCAAGAATGTGGACCGGAAATGGGAAAGGTCAATTCCGGCCCCCTGCCCCACGTTGCCGCAGCGCGACAATCGCCCGCGTGCGGCATTTCGCCGACGCTATGCGTGCGAGCTGCATCGACATCCCGAGCCTGAACCAGCGGGCGGAGGCCCGCCGAACTCAGGCGGCGCGCAGGTAGTGCTCGGCGAGCTCCGTCCAGAAAGCGGCGCCGACGGGCAGGAGATCGTCGTTGAAGTTATAGGCGGGGTGATGGAGCGACCTGTCGTTCCCGCCGGTGCTGCCGCCGAGGAAGAAATAGGTGCCGGGCCGCGCCTTGAGCATATAGGCGAAGTCCTCGCTGCCCATGAAGGGACGCTCGAGATCGACCACCTTGTCGGCGCCGGCGAAACGGGTGGCGAGGGCGCGCACCAGATCGGTCTCGGCCTTGTGATTGACGGTCGCGTCGTAGAAGCGCTGGTAGTTCACCGCCGCGCTCATGCCGTAGCTCTCGGCCTGCCGCTCGGCGATGAGGCGGATGCGGCGCTCCAGCTCGTCGCGCACGGCCGGGTCGAAGGAGCGGATGCCGACGACGATTTCCGCCCGGCTCGGGATGATGTTGCTGGCCGAGCCCGCATGGAACGAGCCGACCGTCACCACCGTCGGGTCGAGCGGATGGATGTTGCGCGACACGATGGTCTGCAGCGCCATGACGATGGAAGCGCCGCAGACGATGGGGTCCAGCGTCTCCTGCGGCTCGGCGCCGTGGCCGCCGACACCGTTGACCGTGATGCGCGCCTCGTCGACCGCCGCCATGATCGGCCCTTCGCGCAGCGCGAACTGGCCGAAGGGCAGGTTCGGCTCGTTGTGGAGCGCGAAGACGGCGTCGCAGGGGAATTTCTCGAACAGCCCCTCCTCCACCATGATCTTCGCCCCGCCGAAATTCTCCTCGGCCGGCTGGAAGATCAGGTGCACCGTGCCGTCGAAATTGCGCCGCTCGGCAATCGCCTTGGCCGCGCCGAGCAGCATGGTGGTGTGGCCGTCATGGCCGCAGGCGTGCATCTTGCCGGGCGTCTTGCTGGCATAGGCAAGGCCTGTCTCCTCATGGATCGGCAGCGCGTCGATATCCGCGCGGATGCCGATGGACCTGCTGCCCGTGCCGTTCGTCAGCGTCGCGACGAGGCCCGTCTTCGCAAGGCCGCGCGTCACCTTGTAGCCGTAGCTTTCGAGATGCCCCGCGATGACGTCGGAGGTTCGGACCTCCTCGAGGCCGAGTTCCGGGTGTTCATGCAGGTCGCGGCGGATCGCCACCAGTTCCGGCATGGAATTGAGCAGGGTCGTATGGATCGTCATCTAGGCACCACGCGTCGGGATCTTGCTTTCGAAATAGCGGAAGGCGACCACCAGAATGGCGGTCAGGCAGAGATAGATAAGCGCCAGCAGCAGCAGCGGCTCATAGGTGATGTAGGTCTCCTGCCGCACCTTGGAGATGACGGCATAGACGTCGATCACCGTGATGGTCGCGACCAGCGGCGTCGACTTGAGCTGGAGAACGGTCTCGCCGTTCAGCGTCGGCAGGGCACGGTGCACGGCGCGCGGCAGCCAGATGCGGCGGAAGGCCGTGAACGGACTCATGCCATAGGCGCGGGCGGCCTCCAGCTCGCCGCGCGGCACGCCGGCAAAGGCGCCGCGCATCACCTCGCCCTCATAGGCGGCGAAGGAAATGGTCAGCGCCGCCACGCCATAGGGCCAGGCCTCGCGCAGATAGGGCCACAGGAAGGAGCTGCGGATGCTCGGGAACTGCGGAAACAGCGAGCCGAGCCCATAATAGAGCAGCCAGAGCTGCAAGAGCAGCGGCGTGCCGCGGATGACGGTGCAGAAGCCCTTCGCCAGCATCTTGAGCGGCCACGGCCCCGTCACCTGCACGAGGCCGATCGGAACGGCGAGGAGGAAGCCGATAAAGGCGGTGCTGAACAGCATCAGCAGCGTGACGCCGACGCCATAGGCAAGGCGGCCGGAATATCTCGGCACCCAGTCCCAGCGCATGAACCAGACGACGCAGAAGACGAGGATGGCGGCGATCGCCATCAGGACGATGCGGTGCGGCTTGAAGAAACTCTGCTTGGACGGCAGCTCGGTCAGCGCCATGGCGGAGATGGTTTGCTCGCTCATCAGGCCGGCCTCGTCATGCCGCGCCGGTAATGGCGCTCGATGAAGCCGATCAGCACGTTCGAGACGAGCGTGATCATCAGATAGAGCACGCCGGCCGCGCAGAAGAAGAGAAGATAGGCCTTGGTGCTGCCCGCTGCCTGGCGCGTGACGAGCGTCAGCTCGCTGAAGCCGACGACGGCGAGCAGCGCCGTGTCTTTCGTGGCGATCAGCCAGAGATTGGAGAGACCGGGAATGGCGTGCGGCAACATGGCGGGCAGGGTGACGCGGCGCATGATCTGCGTCGGCGACATGCCGTAGGCGCGCGCCGCCTCGATCTCGCCCGCCGGCACCGCCTTGATCGCGCCGCGCAGCACCTCGGTGGAATAGGCGCCCTGCACGACGCCGATGACGAAGATGCCGGCGGCAAGACCGCTGATATCGACCGTCCCCCAGCCGAGGGCCGCGGACATCTGGTTCAGCACGTCCGTGCCGGCATAATAGAGGATGAGGATCAGCACGAGTTCCGGCACCGCCCGCACCAGCGTCGTATAGACCTCCAGCAGGTCCTTCGTGACCGGCCCGCCATAGAGCTTGCCCATGGCGCCGCCGGTGCCGAGGACGAGGCCGAGCCCGTAGCCGCCGACGGCGATCTGGATGGAATTCCAGAGCCCGCCGAGCAGGACCCCGCCCCAGCCGGGTGGTTGGATGGCAAGCAGGCTCCAGTTGATCAGCGATCCGGCATCGGCCATGGGGTTTCAGATTCCTTCAGGTCAATTTCGCGGCGTTTCTTTGCTTGAGGCGGCTCGCCCCTCATCCGGCCTGCCGGCCACCTTCTCCTTGGCTGCGGGGCAAAGGGGATATGCCGCACCGGTTTCCCGGAAATGCAACACCGCGTGGGACGCGTCCCCTCTCCCCGCTTGCGGGGAGAGGGTTAGGGTGAGGGGCAAGCGCCCCGAAGGCGATATCAGCCGCCGTAGATGTCGAAGTCGAAATACTTCTTCGAGAACTCTTCGTACTTGCCGTTCTCGCGGATCGCCTTGATCGCGGCGTTGACCTTGTCCTTCAGCTCGGTCTCGCCCTTGCGCAGGCCGACACCGACGCCGAGGCCGAGGACTTCCGGATCGTCCTTGACCATGCCCTTCATGTCGCAGCAGGCAGCGCCCTGTTCGGACTTGAGGAATTCCAGCATCGCCACGGAATCGGCCTGCACCGCATCGATGCGGCCGGCGGCGAGGTCGTTGTTGGCCTCGTCCTGCGTCTGGTATTCCTTGACCGTCACGCCGGCCGGGGCGAAGTACTTGTTGGCATAGACCTGGTGGATGGTCGCCACCTGCACGCCGAGCGTCTTGCCGGCAAGGCCCTCGGGCGTCGGCTCGAACTTCTGGTCCTTCGGGCCGATGATGCCCGGCAGCGTGTTATAGTACTTGTCGGAGAAGTCGATGGTCTGCTGGCGCTCCGGCGTGATCGACATGGAGCCGATGATCATGTCGATCTTGTTGGAGGTCAGCGCCGGGATGATGCCGTCCCAGGCGACCGGCGTGATGACACAGTCGAGCTTTGCCTCGGCGCACATCGCCTTCATGAAGTCCACTTCCCAGCCTTCCCAGTTGCCCGAGGCATCCGGCGAGGTGAAGGGCGGATAGGGCTCGGCGGCGAAGCCGACGCGAACCTGTTCGGCGGCCGCGCCGGAAATGGCCGCAAGGCCGATGGCGGCGGCAAGGGCGATTGTCTTCAGGGCATTCTTCATGTTCTTCCCTCTGTTGGTCTTATGGTTCTCAGTGAATGGAGCTGATGAATTTCTTGAGCCGCTCGGATTTCGGCGCGCCGAAGATCTCCTCGGGCGGCCCCTGTTCCTCAATGACGCCGCCCGCCAGGAACACGACATGGCTCGCCACGTTGCGCGCGAACTTCATCTCGTGGGTGACGAGGATCATCGTGCGCTTCTCCTTGGCGAGGTCGCCGATGACGGAAAGCACCTCGCCGACCAGTTCCGGGTCGAGCGCGGAGGTCGGCTCGTCGAAGAGCATGACATGGGGCTGGATGGCGAGCGCCCGGGCGATCGCCGCGCGCTGCTGCTGGCCGCCGGACAGGAAGGCGGGATAGGCGTCGCGCTTCTCGTAGAGCCCGACGCGGCGCAGCAGCGCCTCGGCCCGCTCGACCGCCTCGTCCTTCTTCACGCCCAGCACATGGACCGGCGCCTCGATGACGTTTTCGAGGATCGTCATGTGCTGCCACAGATTGAAGCTCTGGAAGACCATGCCGAGGCGCGAGCGGATGCGCTGGACCTGCCTGCGATCCGAAGGCATCATGCCGCCATGGCCATCCTTCTTCATGGCGATGGTCTCGCCATGGATCGTCACCGTGCCGGCGCTCGGCAGCTCCAGCATGTTGATGCAGCGAAGGAAGGTGGACTTGCCGGAGCCGGAACCGCCGATGATGGCGATGACGTCGCCCTCATGCGCGGTCAGCGATACGCCCTTGAGAACCTCCAGAGGCCCGAAGCGCTTGTGCAGGTCCGTGACCGCGATTGCCTCGGCGCGTTCCGTCATCGCGGAGACGTCTCCAGCGCACGGAAAATCGATGCATGACCCATGCCAAATTCCCCTGTTTTCAGCGTTCCCGCGGGCATCTTCGGCCCGTCGTTTCGTCTTGTTGAAGCCATCGTGGCACTTGTTAAGAAATTATTCAAGCGTATAATAATCGTATCGCTGACTTTTCCGGCAGCGCCCGTCCAAGATGAATTTTCCTTTGAGGAGCATTGAATGACCGCCTACGGTTCGCAGGAAATGTCGGCCCCTCTGTTGCGCGTGCTGATGCGCCGGCCGGGCGCAAGCCTGAAGGCCGCCGACCCGTCCAAGTGGCACTACGGCCCGACCTTCGACGGCGCGCGCGCCGTCCACCAGTACAAGGCCTTTGCCGAGCTGGTGGAAAAGTCCGGCACGGAGATCATCTGGCTGGAGGACGAGGGCGATGGCCTCGCCGACGCCATGTTCACGCACGACCCGTCGCTGATGTCCGACCACGGCGCGATCCTCCTGCGCATGGGCAAGCCGCTGCGCGTTTCCGAAACGGCCCTGCATGAAAAGGCCTATGCCGAGCGCCAGATCCCGATCCTCGGCCGCATCGAGGGCGACGGCACCGTCGAGGGCGGCGACTGCATCTGGCTCGACGCGAAGACCCTCGTCGTCGGCCGCGGCGTGCGCACCAACCAGGAAGGCATCGACCAGTTGACGCGGATGCTCGCGCCGCATGGCGTCAGCGTGCTCGCCTATGACCTGCCGCTCTGGCAGGGCGAGGAGGCCTGCCTCCACCTGATGAGCGTGATGAGCCCGCTTGCCGAGGACCTCGCTCTCGTCTTCGCGCCTCTCCTGCCGGCCGCCTTCTACCAGATGCTGAAGAAGCGCGGCGTGCGCCTCATCGAGGCCCCGGCGGAAGAGTTCCACGCCAGCAACGGCCTGTCGCTCAACGTGCTGCCGACGCGGCCCCACGAGGTCATCATGGTGGAAGGCTTCCCGGCCACCAAGGCGGCGATGGAAGCGGCCGGCTGCAAGGTCGAGACCTTCGAGGCCGACGCGCTGTGCATCGCCTGCGAGGGCGGCCCGACCTGCCTGACGCGGCCGGTGCTGCGCCGGGCGGCGTAAAGCAATTCCAGCAAAAGTGTAAAGCGGTCTTGCGTCCGGAATTGCGTTGAAACCAGGAGAAGAAATGGCCCGCCGGACCTTCCATCGCGCTCCCGAAGCCGAACGCCGCCACGACCTGATCGAGGCGACGCTCGACTGCATCGCGGAATATGGCCTCGAGGGCGCGACGGTCCGGCAGATCGCCATCAAGGCGGGCGTCACGGCGGGCCTCATCCGGCACTACTTCCAGTCCAAGGAACATATCCTGCAGGAAGCCTACCGCGTCGTCATCGCCCGGCTCACCGAGAAGGCCGAGCGGGTGACGGGCGATCCGGAAACACGGCTACGTGACTTCATCGTCATCAACCTGACGGAGCCGGTCGCCAACAGCCGCAGCCTTTCGCTCTGGGCGTCGTTCATCAGCCGCGTCAGCGTCGATCCAGAGCTTGCCGCGATCCACCGCGAAGGCTATCTCGGCTTCCGCAACGCGCTGGAAGCGCTGCTCGCGGATTTCCTTGCCGAGCGCGGCGTCGACGCCTCGCCGGAGCGTTGCCGGCGGCTCGCCATCGCCATCAACGGCCTGCTCGACGGCCTGTGGCTGGAGGGTTGCCTTGCCGGCGAGCTCTTCGGCGAAAGCGAACTCGTCGAGATCGCGCTCTCCACCATAGAGACGCTTCTCGGACTGACCTTCAGGCCCGCGACGGGCTAAACGAACATTTTCCAGGGAGGACGGCCATGCGCTATGCATCCATCACAGACCGGCTTCAAAATCTCGGCTCGGAGAAATGGGCCATCCATGCCGAAGCGCGGCGCATGAAGGCCGAGGGCAAGCCCGTCATCGAGCTGACCATCGGCGAGCCGGACGTGGCGCCCGACCCGACGCTGCTCGCCGAAGCCATCCGCGCCATGCATGCGGGCCGTTACCGCTATTCCAACGGCCGGGGCGAGCCGGCCGTCGTCGGGGCGCTGGTGCGCAAGTACCAGAAGCGCCGCGGCGACGTGACCGCGGAGAACGTCCTGTGCTTTCCCGGCACGCAGACCGCCCTCTTCGCCGTGATGCTCGGCCTCGTGGAGGCGGGCGATGCGGTGCTCGTCGGCGATCCGCTCTATGCCAGCTACGAGGGCGTCATCCGTGCGACGGGCGCAAGCTGCGTGCCCGTGCCGCTGCGCCCGGAAAACGGATTCCACATGAAGGCGGCCGACCTCGAAGCCGCCATCACGCCGGAATGCCGCGTGCTGCTGCTCAACACGCCGCACAACCCGACCGGCGCCGTGCTGACGGCGGAGGAGATCGCCGAGATCGGCGCCGTCTGCCGCAGGCACGACCTCTGGATCGTCTGCGACGAGGTCTACGAGCAGCTCGTCTTCCACGGTACTTTCGCCTCGCCCTTCGACCATGAGGACCTTGCCGAGCGCACCGTCGTCGTCTCGTCCATCTCCAAGTCGCACGCCGCGCCGGGCTTCCGCAGCGGCTGGGCGATCGGCCCGGCGGAGTTCTGCGCGCGGCTGCTCGCCGTATCCGAGACCATGCTGTTCGGCGGCCAGCCCTTCATCGCCGACATGACGGCCTATGCGCTCGACAATCCCATCGCGACCGCCGCCACCATGCGCCGGAGCTATCAGGCGCGCGCCGCGCGCTTTGCCGATGCGCTTTCCCGCGCGCCCGGCCTCGTGCCGCTGCCGCCGGAAGCCGGCATGTTCATCGTGGTCGACGTCTCGCAGACCGGCATGAGCGGCGAGGATTTCGCCTGGGCGCTGCTGCGCGAGGAATTCGTGGCCACGATGCCCGGCTCCTCCTTCGGCGAGCAGGCGGAAGGCTTCATCCGCCTCAGCCTCACCGTTCCGGACACCCATATCGACGAGGCGTGCCGGCGCATTACCGCGCTTGCCACCCGTGCCACGAGCCCCAAGGAGCGCTACGCATGACCACGAAGACAGTCGGTGAAGTCCTCGTCGACCTTTTGGAAGCCAATGGCGTCGAGGTGGTGTTCGGCATTCCGGGCGTGCACACGGTCGAGCTCTACCGGGGCCTTGCCGCCTCGAAAATCCGCCACATCACCCCGCGCCACGAACAGGGCGCGGGCTTCATGGCCGACGGCTATGCACGCGTTTCCGGCAAGCCGGGCGTGGCGCTCGTCATCACCGGCCCGGGCCTGACCAACACCATCACCGCGATGGCGCAGGCGCGGCAGGATTCCGTGCCGATGCTGGTGATCTCCGGCGTCAACAAGCGCGATTCGCTCGGCCACGGCCGCGGCCTGCTGCACGAGCTGCCGGACCAGCAGGGCATGATGAAGACGCTGGCGCTCTATTCGCACACGCTGCTCAACCCCGCCGACCTGCCGCTCGTCGTCGAGCGCGCCTTCGCCGTGCTGCTCTCCGGCCGCCCCGGCCCGGTGCATATCGAGATCCCGACCGACGTGATGGCCAAGCCCATCGAGACCGGCAGCTTCCCCGCCGCAGTCGCGACGCGCCCGCGCGCCGATGCGGAAACGCTGCAGCGCGCCGCCATTCTCTGCACCAATGCCTCGCGCCCGGTCATCCTCGCCGGCGGCGGGGCGATCACGGCGGAAGAGGAGATCCGCGCGCTTGCCGAGCGCATCGGCGCGCCGGTCGTCACCACCGTCAACGCCCGCGGCATGCTCGCCGGCCATCCCCTGTGCGTGCCGGCCAGCCCCAGCCTGAAGGCGGTGCGGCGGCTTCTTTCCGAGGCCGACCTCGTCGTCGCCTTCGGCACGGAATTCGGCCCGACGGACTACGACATCAATGTCGACGGCGGCTTCCCGCGGCTCAAGACGCTGATCCGCGTCGATATCGACGCCGCGCAGCTCGCCCGCACGCCGCAGACGAGCCTTTCCATCTTCTCCAGCGCCAAGACGGCCGCCGCCGGCATGCTCGGCTTCCTCGAAGGGCACAAGCCGGTCAGCGAGGGCGCATCCCGCGCCGAGACCGCCCGCAAGGCGGCGTGGAAGGAGCTGACACCCAAGATGCAGGCGGAGATCGGCGTCCTCGACGCGATCTGGCGCACGCTGCCGAAGGCGATCGTCGTCGGCGATTCGACGCAGGCCGTCTATGCCGGCAACTACTATTGCGATGCGCCGCGCGCGCGAAGCTGGTTCAACGCCGCGACGGGCTACGGCGCGCTCGGCTACGCTCCGCCCGCGGCCGTCGGCGCGGCTCTGGCCGAGCCCGATGCGCCGATCATTTGCCTCGTCGGCGACGGCGGGCTGCAGTTCTCGCTGTCGGAGATCGGCTCGGCGGCGGATGCCGGGGCGCGCGTCATCTTCCTCGTCTGGAACAATGACGGTTACCAGGAAATCGAGAACTACATGATCGACGCGGGCATCACGCCCGAAGGCGTCAAACCCTCCGCCCCCGATTTCATCGCCATCGGCACCGCCTATGGCGTACCCTCCGAACGGCTCGCGGACGTCAAGGACCTGCCGTCAGCGCTGGAGCGGGCGGGCGGGCGCAAGGGACCGAGCCTCGTCGAGATCCACCAGACGAAGACGGCCGGTGCGACGGCCTGATACATGGCAAAAAGGCCCGGGAAACCGGGCCTTTCTTCATTGAACGCGGTGCTGAAGACCTCAAACCGCCGGGCGGCTCTTGAGCAGATCGCGGATTTCCGTGAGGAGCAGCACGTCTTCCGGCGGCGGGGCGGGCTCGGCGGCGCCGGCTTCCTTTTCCTTCTCCAGCGAGGTGCGCATGCGGTTCACGCCCTTGATCATCAGGAAGATGATCCAGGCGAGGATGAGGAAGTTGATGAGGACGGTGATGAAATTGCCGTAGGCGAAGACCGCGCCCTGTTCGCGGGCGGCGGCAAGCGACGTCGCCGTCACATTGCTCGACAGCGCGATGAAGTAGTTGGAAAAGTCGAAACCTCCCCCTGTCAGGGCGCCGACGATCGGCATGACCAGATCGTTCACGACGGATTCGACGATCTTGTTGAAGGCTGCACCGATAATGACACCCACGGCGAGGTCCATGACATTGCCGCGGGCGATAAACGCCTTGAACTCATTGAGCATGAGGGTCTCCTGTTGCTGCGAGGCCGAAGCAGACTAATTTAGTTTTTCATGGGTTGAAACTGCCAATTGCCAATCTACAGGCGCTTTGCACAGGCGAACATTTCCAACCCCGACCTTCGGCGCAATTTCCTTCCCGCCCGCTTTGGCCTATTCTCGCCGGAAAGGCCGAAGGACTGCGGGAGGAAGCATGCCGGGCTCGCTGATATTCGCCTTGGCGCTCGCCTACCTGCTCCTGCTCTTCGCGGTCGCAAGTTACGGCGACCGCAAGGCCAAGCATTCCGGCCGCTCGTCGAAGGGCCGGCCGCTCGTCTATGCGCTCAGCCTTGCCATCTACTGCACCTCCTGGACCTATTTCGGCGGCGTGGGGCTCGCCACCACCAACGGGCTGGAATTCGCCGGCATCTATATCGGCCCGATCCTGATGTTCACGCTCGGCATGCCGCTGATCCGCCGCATCGTGACGCTGGCGAAATCCGAACGCCTCACCTCCATCGCCGACTTCGTCGCCGCACGCTACGGCAAGAATCCCGGCGTCGCCGCCGTCGTCGCGCTGATCTCGCTAATCGGCTACATCCCCTATATCGCGCTGCAATTGAAGGCGGTCTCCAGCTCCGTCTCCGCCATGGTCGATACGACCGGCTTCGGCATCGCAGCCTCGGGCGGGCTCATCGACCTGCCGCTGGTCGTGACGCTCTTCCTCGCCTGCTTCGCCACCGTCTTCGGCACGCGCCACACGGACGCGACCGAGCACCAGGACGGGCTCATCCTCGCCATCTCGATGGAATCGCTGGTCAAGCTCATCGCCATCGCCTCCGTCGGGCTCTACGTCATCTTCGTGATGTTCGACGGGCCGGGCGACTTGTGGCAGCGCGCCTCGCAAAGCCCGCGCGTCATGCAGGCGCTGACCTACGAGACGCCGGTGGCGCGCTGGATCCTGCTCATCGTGCTGTCGGCCTTCGCCATCGTCATGCTGCCGCGCCAGTTCCACGTGACGGTGGTGGAGAACCGGACGGCGGGCGAACTGCGCACGGCGGGCATCCTCTTCCCGCTCTATCTCGTCGCCATCAACCTCTTCGTCCTGCCCGTCGCCATCGGCGGCGTGATGACCTTCAACGGCCAGGGCGACGGCGACCTCTACGTGCTGACCCTGCCCTTCGCGCTCGACCAGCCGGTGCTGACGCTCGTCGCCTTCATCGGCGGCTTCTCCGCCGCCACCGCCATGGTCATCGTCGCCTCGGTGGCGCTCTCCATCATGGTGTCGAACGACATCGTCATCCCGGTCGTGCTCAGGCGAAACCTCATCGGCGGCGTCGAGCAGCAGGACGACCTTTCGCGCATGCTGCTGCGCATCCGCCGGCTCGCCATCTTCTTCGTGCTGCTGCTCGGCTATGCCTACTATCGCGCGGCGACGGCCAATGCGGGCCTTGCCTCCATGGGCCTCCTCGCCTTCGCGGCGGCGGCGCAGGTCGCCCCGGCGCTGCTCGGCGGCCTCTTCTGGCGCAGCGCCAATGCGCGCGGCGCCATGGCCGGCATGATCTCCGGCCTCGTCGTCTGGGCCTACCTGCTCTTCCTGCCGAGCATCGGCGTCGCGGACAATGCCTATGTCGCCGAAACCATCCTCGGCTTCCTCTTCCCCGGCTCCACCATCTTCACCGGGGATGCCGCCGACCCGCTGGTCAACGCCACCCTCATCTCAATGCTGGTCAATGTCGGGGCCTATGTCGTCGGTTCGCTCACCCGCAACCCGACCTCGCTGGAACGCCTCCAGGCCGGCACCTTCATCCGCTCCAAGCCGCGCCTCGAAAGGGCCTTCCGCGGCCGGCGCACGAAGGTAACGGTCAAGGACCTCAAGAGTACAATCGCCAAATATCTCGGCGAAGAGCGCATGCAGCGTTCCTTCCACACCTATGAGCGGCAGGTCGGCCGCTGGCTGGAGGACAATGCGCCGGCCGACGCCGCCATCGTGCATTTCTCCGAGCAGCTCCTCGGCAGCGCCATCGGCTCCTCCTCGGCCCGCCTCGTGCTCTCGCTCGTGCTCCAGCGTATCGACGACACGCCGACAGATACGGACTGGCTGCTCGACCAGGCCAGCGAGGCCCTGCAATACAATCAGGACATGCTGCAGACCGCGCTCGGCCAGATGGACCAGGGCATCGCCGTCTTCGACAGCGAGGGCAACCTCACCGTCTGGAACCGCCGCTTCCGCCAGCTCCTCGACCTGCCGGAATATGTCGGCCAGGTCGGCTTTCCGCTCGCCGACATCGTGGAGATCCTCGTCGAGCGCGGCGATATCGCCGAGGCCGACCAGGAGGCGGCGATCGTCCGCACCATGACCTTCGACGAGCCCTTCGCGCTGGTGCTTTCCGGCGGCGAGCGCATCATCGAGATCCGCACCAATGCCATGCCGGAAAAAGGGTTCGTCTCCACCTATACCGACATCACCGATCGCGTCGCCGCCGACCGCGCGCTCAAGCAGGTCAACGAGACGCTGGAGCAGCGCGTCGCCCAGCGCACCGCCGAGCTCACCCGCGTCAACACCGAGCTCGCCGAGGCGCGCGCCGCTGCGGAAGAGGCCAATATCAGCAAGACGCGCTTCTTCGCCGCCGCCGGCCACGACATCCTCCAGCCGCTCAACGCGGCACGGCTCTATTCCTCCTCGCTGGTCGAGCGGCTGGGCGACACGGAGAACCGGGCGATGATCCACAATATCGATTCCTCGCTGGAATCGGTGGAGGCGATCCTGGGCGCGGTGCTCGACATTTCCCGCCTCGATACCGGCGCGATGAAGCCGCGCGTGCAGACGGTTCCGCTCAAGGACCTGCTGAAGCGCATCGAGACCGATTTCGCGCCCGTCGCCCGTGCGAAGAACCTCAGGTTCACCGTGCTTTCCTCCTCGCTCGCCATCCGCACGGACCCCAATCTCCTGCGCCGCGTCGTGCAGAACCTCGTCTCGAACGCCATCAAATACACCAATTCCGGCAAGGTGCTCGTCGGCGTGCGGCGCAAGGGCGGGCATGCCTATATCCAGGTGCTCGATTCCGGCATCGGCATCCCCGCCTCGAAATTCCGCACCGTCTTCAAGGAATTCGCCCGGCTGGACGAGGGCGCGCGCACCGCGCCGGGCCTCGGGCTCGGCCTTTCCATCGTCGACCGCATCTCGCGCGTCCTCTCCCATCCCGTCGAGCTGCAATCGACGCCGGGACGCGGCACCAGCTTCAAGGTGCGCGTGCCGATCGATGCCGCCGCCAGCCGCCATGTCGCCGACAAGCCGGCCGTCGTGCCGGCCAGCGACGAACCGCTGAAGGGCCTCAGGGTGCTGTGCATCGACAACGAGCCGAAGATCCTCGACGGCATGCGGCTGCTGCTCTCCGGCTGGGGCTGCACGGTGACGCTCGCCGAATCCGTCGCGGCGGTCGAGGCGCTGGCCGCCGCCGATCCGCCGGCCATCGACGCCGTGATCGCCGACTACCACCTCGACGACGGCACCGGCATTTCCGCCATCGGCAAGCTCCGCGCCGCGCTCGGTCGCGAGGTGCCGGCCTTGCTGGTCACCGCCGACCGCACGCCTGACGTGCGAGCCGAGGCGGACAGGGACAATATCCTCGTGCAGAACAAGCCGGTCCGCCCCGCCTCGATGCGGGCATGGCTGACGCAGTTTTCGGCATTGCAGCGGGAGGCGGCAGAGTAATCAGCAATGACCGGTTAAGGCTTCGAGCGGTTCAACCCAAGGCAAGAAGGTATCGGTCGACATGCTCTTTCCAGAGCGCAGGCTTGAACATCAGCGCGTGCCCCATGGGCGCTGCCACGAATTTTCCCTGCCCACCAGCCGACAGGAACCGGTCGAAATTCCCTCTGCAATGCGCGATCCGGTAGTATTGATCGTAGCTGCCATGGAGCCATAGGGTCGAAATTCCCGACGGTGCACCACGCTCGAAGAGCAGCGGATTGACGAGTTCGTGGCTCAGGCACCCCCTCCCCAACCACCCGCCGTTAAAGTTGATGCAGCCGCAGAACATTCCTGGCCTCATCCCGGCATAGGCAATGGACAATATGCCTCCGCGTGACACGCCCCCGATGATCATCCGGTTCTGGTTTACATCGGATCGACCGCGCAGATGGCGAACGACGGCATCGACGTCATCGACGGCCCGCTCGAAACCGGCGAGCGCGATTTCCGCGTCGCAGGAATAGCCGGAGCCATCTTGAGCAAGGCCCTCGCCATATGCTCCTCCCGATTTGCCCCGTCCTCGACGTTGCGGAAACAGAGCCATCCATCCCCGCGCAATGAAGTAGTCTGCTATGACTGCCGGAGCCATAGTCCTGGAATATAGAGCTCTGTTCTGCCCCCTTCCGGTAGAGCCGTGATTGAACACGACAGTCGGAAAGGGACCATCCCCCTCGGGCCTCGCGGCAACGATCTCCAATCTGACGCCAAGTTCATCGGATGGTATGAAGAATTTTTCGAATTTCATTGGGTTGCCCCGGGAAATATCCGCTCAGCCCGCAATCGCCATTTCAATCGAATGGCCGCGAGTGGCGCAAGGCCGCCAATGTCGCTTGCTCCCGGTTGGCAGGATTTATCGTATGATCCAGATCACGCCGCGGCCTGCGCCGCACCGATCTTGCCGAGCTGGATGACCGCCTGGGTGCGGCTGTCGACATTGAGCTTGAGGAGGATCGCCGAGACATGCGCCTTGATGGTCGCCTCGGAGACGCCGAGCTCGTAAGCGATCTGCTTGTTGAGCAGGCCCTCGGCCAGCATGGCGAGAACGCGCGACTGCTGCGGGGTGAGCGTGCGCAGCCGGGCGATGAGGTCGGCCACCTCGCTGTCCTGCTCCGGCCCGCGCACATAGAAGCCGGGCGTATAGATATTGCCCTCCAGCACCGAGCTTATCCCCTCGCGGATATCCTCGATGGAGGCGGATTTGGAGATGAAGCCGGAGGCGCCGAGATCGAGCGCGCGGCGAATGGTGGCCGGGTCGTCGCTCGCCGAGACGATGACGACCGGAAGGCTCTGGAACTCGGCCCGCAGCGAAATGAGGCCGGAAAGGCCGCTGACGCCCGGCATGGCGAGATCGAGCAGCATGAGGTCGGCGCCCGGATTGGCGGCGGCCGCCTTGCGCGCCGCCTCGAAATCGCCGGCCTCGACGATGTCCGGATTGCCCGCCATTCCGGTCAGCGCCTGTTTCAACGCGCCGCGGAACAGCGGATGGTCATCCGCGATGATGATCGTGAGTGCCGATGCCATGCGCTCCCTCCCAGGAATGTGACGGGCGCAGCACGGTTCTGCCGGCGCAGGTAGCCCGTCAGGTCTTCTGCGGCACCGCCTTGCCGGGGGCGGCTTCCTCCTCGCCATCCTCCAGGTTCTTCACGATGCCCATGAACCTTTGCATCATCTTTTCCATGATGCTCATGGTCCGGTCAATCTCTTCGTCCGACGGGAGCGAGGGTTTTGCGGCCGTCAGGCCGCTCGCCGCGCCCTTTTCGAGCGCTTCGACGCGCTTCGTGAGGAGGTCGAGTTCCTTTTCGAAGGCCGCGCGCTCGTCCGCCGCCATGCGGCAGACGATCTGACCGTCCTGCTCGCGGCAAAGCGATATCTCGCCGGAAACCGTGTCGAGCCGCACCAGGCCGGTCTCGGTCTTCTCCATGCGGTAGCGGCCCTCGCCCTCGGCATGGGCAGAGCCTGCCAGAAGGAGAGCGGCGAAGGTCAGGGGCAGAGCAGAGATTCGCATGCAAAATCCTCCAAGAGCCGGTTTGCGGCCTGTCGCCGGTGGACATTCGCCGTTCTTTGCGGCAAGCGCTACCGTCAAACGCGGCAGCCAATGGAGGAACGGACGAGATGGCGAAAACAATCTACAAGATCGTTCCGGCAAGTCTGTGGCAAGATGCGAAGGACGCCGGGATTTTCAAGGGCGCGGCCATCGACCTTGCGGACGGCTACATCCATTTCTCCACCGCGACCCAGGCGAAGGAGACCGCCGCCCGCCATTTCGCGGGCCAGAGCGACCTTCTTCTTGTCGCCATCGACGGCGATGCGCTCGGCGAAAAGCTCGTCTTCGAGCCTTCGCGCGGCGGCGATCTCTTCCCGCATCTTTATGCCGACCTGCCGCTTTCCGCCGTGCTCTGGGAAAAGCCCCTGCCGCTCGGCCCCGATGGCGCCCACCAGTTTCCGGAGATGTCCCTCTGATGTCGTTTCTCTCGAACCTCGGCCGCAAGGGCCTCTTCCTCTTCGATCCCGAAACCGCGCACGGCCTTTCCATCGCCGCGCTGAAGGCCGGCGTCGTGCCTGCCTGCCCGGTGAAGGCCGATCCGCGTCTGGCGCAGACCGTCGCCGGCATCGTCTTCCCCAATCCGCTCGGCATGGCCGCCGGCTATGACAAGAATGCCGAGGTGCCGGAGGCGCTGCTGCGCCTCGGCTTCGGCTTCACCGAGATCGGCACCGTCACGCCGCGCCCGCAGGCCGGCAATCCGAAGCCGCGCATCTTCCGCCTCATCGAAGACGATGCCGTCATCAACCGCCTCGGCTTCAACAATGAAGGCCATGCCGCCGCGCTCGGGCGCCTGAAAACCTGCCGGCGCGATGCGCTGATCGGCGTCAATATCGGCGCCAACAAGGACAGCGAGGACCGCATCGCCGATTACGTGGCCGGCATCCGTACCTTCTACGACGTCGCGCGTTATTTCACCGCCAACATCTCCTCGCCCAACACGCCGGGCCTGCGCGACCTGCAGGCGAAGGAAAGCCTGCATGCGCTGCTGTCGGCCGTGCTCGCCGCCCGCGCCGAGGAAGAGGCCCGCAGCGGCCGCCCGGTGCCGGTCTTCCTGAAGATCGCGCCCGATCTCACCGAGGAGGGTCTCGACGACATCGCCGAGCTGGCGCTCGCCCATCCGCTCGACGGCCTCATCGTCTCCAACACGACGCTGTCGCGCGAAGGGCTGCGCGACACCCGCCATGCCGGCGAGGCGGGCGGGCTTTCCGGAAAGCCGCTCTTCGAGAAATCGACCGTGGTGCTTGCCAAGATGCGCCGGCGCGTCGGCGAGAGCCTGCCGATCATCGGCGTCGGCGGCGTCTCCTCGGCCGAGACGGCGGCGGAGAAAATCCGCGCCGGGGCGACCCTCGTGCAGCTCTATTCCTGCATGGTCTATGCCGGCCCGACGCTGCCGGGCGAGATCGTGAACGGCCTCTCGCGCATTTGTGATCGCGAGCAGATCGCCTCCATCTCAGCGCTTTGCGGCACGCGCACGGCCCATTGGGCCGATCGTCCCCTCTGATCGTCACACGGGAACCAAACTTTCCCGCTAGGGGTTTTCCCCTTGCGGGTGGAGCGTTCGGCAGAAGCCGGTTCGCACCGCGGTAGCCTGCGCCGACCCCGCCCGAAACGGCCGAAAAGGCCAGGAAGGGACGATACGATGAACGATCACGACGAACGTATCAGGCAAAGGGTCCACGAGATCTGGGAGGCGGAAGGCCGCCCGGAGGGCCGCGAATATTCGCACTGGCTGCGCGCCCGGGCGGAGATAGCGGAGGAGGACGGCGCCGCCGCCCCCCATGCGAAGAGCGGCCTCATCCTGCGCCCCGACCTTCATCCGAAGGAAAGGCTCGACAGGGCGGCCAGGGCCGATATCGCCCGCAATGCGCTTCCGCCCGGCACCGTGCCGGAAAACCCGACGGCGGAAAATCCCGACCGCATCACCCAGATGAAACCCGCCCGCGCCAGAAAGCCTCTCGACGCGCGCGACATGGACGCCCAGCTCGACCAGCCCCTGTAACGGCCGGTCCGCTGAAAGGCCTCAAGCGAATTGCCGCCCCGCCAGCCTCGGCAGGCGGAGCGCCAGGAAAATCCCCCGAAACGCCAGGAACAGGTTGAGCGCGAGCCAGAGCCCGTGATTGCCGAGGAGTGGCACGAAGAGGGCGAGCGCCGCGAGATAGCCGACGAAGGCGGCCAGCATCATGTTGCGCATGGCCGAGGACCAGGTCGCGCCGATATAGACCCCGTCCATCTGGAAGGCGAGCGCGCCGGTGATCGCCGTCAGCGCCGCCCAGGGCAAGTATTTCACGGCCTCCGCCTGCACGCTTTGCGTCGTCGTCAGGAAGCCGATCACATTCGCACCGAAAAGAAGGAAGAGCAGCGTCGTCACGATGCCGAGGCCGAAGGACCAGAGGAACGTGAGCCGGACGGCGCGGTCGAAGGCCGGACGGAAATTCGCACCGAAAGCCCGGCCGACGAGCTGCTCGGCCGCATTGGCGATGCCGTCGAGATAATAGCCGGCCACGAGGAAGATGTTCATCAGCACCGCATTGGCCGCCAGCACCAGCGGGCCCATGGACGAGCCGATGCGTGTCATGATGGCGAAGGCGCCGATCAGCACGAAGGTGCGGATCATGATGTCGCGGTTGAGCGAGAACAGCGCCTTCATGCGCGCGCGGGCGAAGATCTCCGCCCGCGCCGGGCGATGCACCCGGTCGAAACGGGTGACGACGATGAGGAGGCCGGCGAGCATGCCGACCGTCTCGCCGGTGAAGGTGCCCCAGGCGATGCCGGCGACGCCCCAGCCGAGCCCGAGGCCGAGGGTGATCGACAGCACGATGTTGATGCCGTTGATGATCGCCTGCAGGGCGAGCCCCGTCACGCCCTGCCCGCGTCCCAGCACGAAGCCGAGCAGCGCATAATTGGCGAGCGCCATGGGCGCGGCGAGCACGCGGATGGTGAAATAGGTCGAGGTCACCTCGGCGACGGCCGGCGACGGCGCCATCAGGAAGAGGCCGGCGGAGAGCAGGAGCGGCGAAAGCAGCGCGATCGCCAGGCCGCAACAGAGCGCGATGGTGAGCGAGCGCCAGTAGACCGCCTGCTCCTCGCGCCGGTCGCCGCGTCCGAAGGCCTGGGCGACGAGCCCGGTGGTGGAGGCGCGCAGAAAGTTGAAGCTGCCGAGCAGGAGATCGAAGAGCACCGAGCCGACCGCCATGCCGGCCAGCGCATCGGCCGAGCCGAGCCGGCCTGCGACCGCCGTGTCGGTGAGGCCGAGCAGCGGCGTCGTCAGGAAGCCGAGCGTCATGGGAATGGCGATGGACAGCACCAGCCGGTGCGTCACCTCGAAGGGACCGGCCCCTTCGTTTTCCTCTATCGTCGCTGCGCTCATGTTTCCGTCCCCCGCTGCCCCTGCAGCCCCTCATCCGCCTGCCGGCACCTTCTCCCCGCGAGCGGGGAGAGGGAGCATGTTGTGCATGGGGCGAGGGGCAATCCCGCTCAGTTCGAGAGCACCATCGCCCAGTAGCGCCGGTTGCCGGACGCCGGATTGGAGACGACCGCGACGCCGAGGCCGCGATAGTTGCCCAGCATGTTGGCAAGGTGCTTGGGCGACTGGTGCCAGGCCTCGAAGGCCTCCGCCGCGCCTGCCTGCCCGGCGGCGATGTTCTCGGCGGCCGGAAGCGCCACGTCCATGCCCTTCATGCGTTTGCCGAAATTCGCGCCGAGGCCGATATTGTGCTCCATCCGGCCGGCGGCGGCCATGCGGCTTGCCTGATCCATGGCGGCGCGCTGCGCCGCGCCGTCGGCGGCAAGCGCCGGCAGGCCGCGCGTGGCGCGCAGCTTGTTGACCAGGGCGAGCGAGGCGGCGGTCTGGTCGCTGCCGGTACCGGCGGAAGGGGCCGGCGGGCGGGTGGTGCAGCCGGCGGCAAGCGCGGCGACGGCCGCCCCGGAGGCGGCAAGGAAGTGTCTGCGGGAGATCATGATCAGCGACGGTAGCTCAAGAGACGGATGACGATGAAGACCGGGACGACGATGGCGGCGCCGAGCAGCAGGTAGTCGCCGAGGCGGCCCAGCGTCTTGAAGCCGGTGTTCCACAGGTCGATGACGAAATCGCGCGCGGCGATGAGGATGTCATGCGGATAGAGCCCGAAGATCGACATCAGGAAGCCCACGGCCACCGACAGGATCAGCAGCTTGACGATCACGCGGACCGGTGTGTCGCCGAGAAAGCCGTTCACGCCATTCGACATCGGTTGATTCTCCAAAAATTCGTGTCCATCCAGATAAGCCGTCACCGCGCCCGCGGCAAGCAAGCGGGCTTCATGAGAAATCGCTTGCCTTTTGCAACGGCCCTGCCATGTAGCTCAGCCAGCTTTCCCGCATCAAAGGTGCCCATGACGAGCCCGCATTTCTCCTCCGGCGATCTCATCGCCGACCGCCGCGCCGACTATGCCCGCATGTTCGCGGAATCCGGCGAGTTCGCGGAGGCTGCGGAACTCATGGAACAGGCGCTCGAACAGGTGCCGCTCTGGGCCGCCGGGTGGTTCCGGCTCGCCGAATATGCCGAGAAATCGGGCCGGAAGGAGGCGGCGACCGCCGCGCTCGAAAAGGTCGTCGCGCTCGACCCGTCCGACATCTTTGGCGCGACCCTCAAGCTCGCCGTGCTCGGCGCCGCCGAACCGCCCGCCGCGCCGCCGATGCCCTATGTCGAGCGCCTCTTCGACGACTATGCCGACCGCTTCGACACGGCGCTCGTCGAAAAGCTCGACTATACCGTTCCGCAGACGCTCGCCCGGCTGGTGCTGAAACATGCCGGCGCGGACAGCAAATTCGGCCTCGTTTGCGACATCGGCTGCGGCACCGGCCTTTTCGGCGTGGAATTCCGCGCCCATGCCGGCCGGCTGGAGGGCTTCGACCTTTCCGCCGGCATGCTCGCCAAGGCAGAGGAAAAGGCCGTCTACGACCATCTCGCCCAGGCCGACCTTTCGCTTCCCGCCGAGGAAAGCGGCCTTTTCGCGGACGGGCCCGAGGCGCGCGCCGATCTCGTCAGCGCGGCGGACGTGCTGATGTATCTCGGCGACCTTGCCGAGGTCTTCCCGAGCGTGGCGCGCCTTGCGCGGCCGGGCGGGCTCTTCGCCTTTTCGGTCGAGGACGGCGGGACGGGCGATGCGCCGCTGCTGCGCCCCTCCCTGCGCTATGCCCATCCGGAAGCCTTCATCCGCCGGCGGCTGGCCGAAAGCGGCTTCGACCTTCTCGCCCTCGAAAGAAGCGTGATCCGCCGGGATGCCGGCCAGCCCGTGCAGGGCCTGCTCTTCCTCGCCCGGCACCACGGCCAGGCCTGCAACTGAGAACCATCGGAGATCTGCCATGGACAAGCGGCACTTCGGCTTCTGGAACCCCACACCCACCCGCCACACATTGCTGGAGGACGCGCAGGGCCTCTTCGCCAGCAGCATGATCGCCGCGCTCGGCCTTGCCCTGATGGGCAGCGCCGGCCTCGTGGCCAGCGGCACCGCCGGCGTCGCCTTCATCCTGCATTATCTCACGGGCGTCAGCTTCGGCCTCTACTATACCGTCGTGAACATCCCGTTCTATATCCTCGCCCTCAAGCGCCTCGGCCGCGCCTTCACCATCAAGACCATCGCCGCCGTCGCCCTCACCTCGCTCATCACCGAGCTCCAGCCGCACTTCCTCAGCATCGACAGCATCGATCCGATGTGGACGGCGGTGCTGGCCGGCATCCTGCTCGGCTTCGGCCTGCTCGGCCTCTACCGCCACCGCGCCAGCCTCGGCGGCATCGGCGTGCTCGCGGTCTATCTGCAGGAGCGCTTCGGCTGGCCCGCCGGCCTCGTCCAGCTCGCCTTCGACCTCGTCGTGCTGGCCGCCGCCTTCGCCGTCGCCGCGCCCTTCATCGTGCTCTGCTCGGTGGTCGGCGCCGTGGTGCTGAACCTCTTCCTCACCGTCAACCACCGCGCCGACCGCTATATCGCCATGTAGGGGCGTTGGCCGGGGCGGGAAATCCCGGTATTGCGGAGGCATGAAGACCCTTGGCCGCCTTGTCCTCTCCGCCATCCTGGCGATCCTCGCCAGCCTGATCGTCGCGGGGCTGTTTCTGCCCGTCTACGGCATCGTCGAAGGGGGCTCGTACAATTGCCTTTCTGACGGGGTCGGGACATGCCTTTCCGAAATTCCCCTCAGCGCGCTCCTCTACGGGCCGTTGTTTTCCATCGCCGGCCTGCTGGTCCTGACGCCCGTCTTCATGACGATCCTCTCGTGGCGCGATTGACCGCCTGCCCCGGCGGCGGCCTGTTTTTTCGGTCCACGACTTCACATTCACGCGCCGCTCACTAGCTTAGGGCGGTGAGCATCGCCGATTCCGCCGCCAGCCCCTCCCTCCTTGCCAAACCCTTCGCCGACTGGTTCGCGGCCAAGGGGTGGCAGCCGCGTGCCCACCAGATGGAGCTCCTGGGGCGCGCCACGGCGGGGGAGAGCCTGCTCCTGATCGCGCCCACCGGCGCGGGCAAGACGCTGGCCGGCTTCCTGCCGGCGCTGACGGATCTTGCGCAGCGCGGCAAAATCCCGTCCGGCTCCGCCTTCACCGGCATCCACACGCTCTACATTTCGCCCTTGAAGGCGCTCGCCGTCGATATCGAGCGCAACCTGATGAAGCCCGTCTCCGAAATGGGCCTGCCCATCACCATCGAGACGCGCACCGGCGACACGCCGCAGGCAAAACGCCAGCGCCAGCGCCTCAATCCGCCGGACATCCTGCTGACGACGCCGGAACAGGTCGCCCTCCTCATCGCCAACGGCGAGGCCCCGCGCTTCTTCAAGGACCTGAAATACGTCATCTTCGACGAGCTGCATTCGCTCGTCACCTCCAAGCGCGGCCATCTCCTCTCGCTCGGCCTCGCGCGCCTGCGCCGGCTTGCGCCGGGGCTGCGCACCATCGGCCTTTCGGCCACCGTCGCCGAGCCGATGGACCTTCGCCGCTGGCTGGTCGCGCAGTCGCCCGATGCGGAAAACCATGCCGGGCTCGTTACCGCGCCGGGCGGGGCGAAGCCGATCATCACCATCCTGAAAAGCGAGGAACGGGTGCCGTGGTCGGGCCATCAGGCGAAATATGCGATGCCCGAGGTCTATGCAGCGATCAAGGCGCACAGGACGTCGCTGCTCTTCGTCAACACGCGCAGCCAGGCGGAAATCCTCTTCCAGGAACTCTGGAACATCAACGAGGACACGCTGCCGATCGCCCTGCACCACGGTTCGCTCGATGTCGGCCAGCGGCGCAAGGTGGAGCAGGCCATGGCGGAGAACCGCCTGCGCGCGGTCGTCGCCACCTCGACACTCGACCTCGGCATCGACTGGGGCGACGTCGATCTCGTCATCCATGTCGGTGCGCCGAAAGGGGCTTCCCGGCTCGCCCAGCGCATCGGCCGCGCCAACCACCGCATGGACGAGCCGAGCCGCGCCATCCTCGTGCCGGCCAACCGCTTCGAGGTGATGGAATGCCAGGCGGCGCTCGACGCCAACTATCTCGGCGCGCAGGACACGCCCCCCGTCGGCGAGGGCACGCTCGACGTGCTCGCCCAGCACGTCCTCGGCATGGCCTGCGCCGCGCCCTTTAACGAGGACGCGCTCTTTGCCGAAGTCACCACCGCCTCGCCCTATACCGGGCTTCCCCGCGAGAAATTCGGGCGCATCGTACAGTTCGTGGCGACGGGCGGTTATGCGCTGAAGACCTACGAGCGCTACGCCCGCATCCGCGAGACCGTCGACGGTCTCTGGCGCGTCTCCAACCCGCAGGTCGCGCAGCAATACCGCCTGAACCTCGGCACCATCGTCGAGATGCCGATGCTGAACGTGCGCATGGTCAAGCGCGGTGCGAAGGGCGCGGTCGGGCGCGGCGGGGCCTCGCTCGGCAAGGTGGAGGAATATTTTCTCGAAATGCTCTCGCCCGGCGACACCTTCCTGTTCTCCGGCAAGGTGCTGCGCTTCGAGGGCATCCGCGAGAACGAATGCCTCGTTTCCCAGGCCTTCTCGCTCGATCCGAAGGTGCCGGCCTATGCGGGCGGCAAGTTCCCGCTCTCCACCTATCTCGCCGACCAGGTGCGCGGCATGCTGGACGATCCGCAGCGCTGGGGCGAACTGCCCGGGCAGGTGCGCGACTGGCTGGCCCTGCAACGCGACGTCTCCAGCCTGCCGAAGCGCGACGAGCTCCTCATCGAGACCTTTCCGCGCGGCAGCCGGCATTACATGGTCGCCTATCCCTTCGAGGGACGGCTGGCGCACCAGACGCTCGGCATGCTGCTGACGCGGCGGCTGGAGCGCGCCGGCCGCCGGCCGCTCGGTTTCGTGGCGACGGACTATTCGCTCGCCGTCTGGGCGCTGGACGATCTCGGCTACAGCTTCGCCGTCGAGCGTCCTTCGCTCGAAAACCTCTTCGACGAGGACATGCTGGGCGACGATCTGGAGGCATGGCTGGACGAGAGCTTCATGCTGAAGCGCACCTTCCGCAATTGCGCCGTGATTGCCGGCCTTATCGAGCAGCGCCATCCGGGCAAGGAAAAGACCGGGCGGCAGGTCACGGTTTCCGCCGACCTCATCTACGACGTGCTGCGCAGCCACGAGCCGGATCATATCCTGCTGGAGGCCACGCGCGCCGATGCGGCGGCGGGGCTTTTGGATATTCAGCGATTGGGCGATATGCTGGCGCGAATCAAGGGCCACATCACCCACCGGCGGCTCGACCGCATCTCACCGCTTGCCGTGCCGATCATGCTGGAAATCGGCAAGGAGACGGTGGCGGGCGAGGCGCAGGATTCGCTTCTGGCGGAAGCCGCCGAAGACCTGATCGCCGAGGCGATGGGCGAGGCCGGTATTTAGGAAAAGCAACGGGCATGCAGAGACTGGCTCTGGCATCGATGGATATTCAGGATTTCGGCGCCGTTTCCGCGCGCGCAGTCATCGCCGGCGTCGAGGCCGTGTGCGATCCGCTCGGCGCGCTCTATCTGCCGGAAACGCGCCTGCTCGTCGTCTCCGACCTGCATCTGGAAAAGGGCGCGGCCTTCGCCCGCCGCGGCATGATGCTGCCGCCCTACGATACGCTGGCGACGCTGAAGATGCTGGAGGCCGTCATAACCCGGCACGATCCCGCCATCGTCGTCAGCCTGGGCGACAATTTCCACGACCGCGTCGGCTCGGCCCATCTGCCCGAAATTTTCCGCGCGAAGATTTCGGAACTGGCGCGCGGGCGCGAATGGATATGGATCAACGGCAACCACGATCCGGACGGCACCGTGGACCTGCCGGGCCAGTCGGCCGACGAACTCCACTATGCCGGCCTTGCCTTCCGGCACGAGCCCTCGCTCCTCTCCCCGGCCGGCGAGATCGCCGGGCACCTGCATCCGGCCGCCACCGTGATCCGCCGCGAGAAGGCGGTGCGCCGCCCATGCTTTGCGACCGACGGCAGGCGCCTTCTGATGCCCGCCTTCGGCATCATGACCGGCGGGCTCGACCTGCGGCACAGGGCGATGACCGGCCTCTTCGACCGGCAGAGCCTCGTCGCCCACATGCTCGGCCGCGACCGTATCTATTCGGTGCGCTTCGCCAATCTCAGAGGCTGACGCCCTCCGGCGCATAGCGCGTAAGGATCGTGCCGTTGGAAAGCGGCCTTGCCTCGACGAGATCGAAGTCGCGCCGCGCACCGTCCTTGAAGAAGGGCGTGCCCTTGCCGAGCTGCACCGGCACGATGCCCAGCATCACCTCGTCGACCAGCCCCGCCTCGAGCAGCGAATCCGTCAGTTCGGCGCTGCCGAAGACATAGATCGGCTTGTCCAGCGCCTGCTTGCGGCGGGAGAGCTCGCCGACGATATCGGCCGTCACCTCGGTATTGTTCCAGTCGGAGGACGCGAGGGTGCGCGAGGCGACGAGCTTCGGCAGGGCGTTCATGAAGGTCTTCACCTCGCCCTCGTCCTCCGTCGTCGTCCAGTAGGCCTTCATGCCCTCATAGGTGACGCGGCCGAAGACGAGGAGGCCCGCAGATGCGCCGAACTCCATGCTGAGCGCTTCCAGTTCCGGCCCCCAGGCCTTGCCGTGGAAACCGAGGTCCCATTTCGTCTCGCCCTCGAAGAAGCCGTCGAGCGTCACGAGATTCCAGATGATCAGCCTTGCCATGGTCCTGTCCTCCGTTGCGGCCGTGCCGCTGCACTAAACCGATTGCGAATTGCAACTGGTTGATGGATAGAGAAACCGATTTTACTATGCAAGCAGTTTTTGGAGAGACTGCATGAAGGATACCCGCCGCTCCGGCTGCCCGATCAATCTTACACTGGAAATCCTCGGGGATCGCTGGAGCCTGATCGTGCTGCGGGACATGATGTTCGGCAACCGCCGGCATTTCCGCGAGCTTCTGACGAAATCGGAGGAAGGCATCGCCTCGAACATCCTGGCGGACCGCCTTCGCCGGCTGGTCGAGGAAGGGCTGATCAGCAAGGCGGACGATCCGAGCCACAAGCAGAAGGCGCTCTACAGCCTCACCGAGATGGGCATCGCGCTCGTGCCGGTCTTCGCCATGATGGGCGCCTGGGGCCGGCGCTTCCTGCCGGTGACGGAGGAACTCTCCATCCGCGCCGAGCTTCTGGAAGAGGGCGGGCCGGCGATGTGGGACGCCTTCATGGAGGAACTGCGCGCCATCCATCTCGGCGGCCCGCCGCCTGCCCGCTCGGTCTTCAACGAATTGCGCGCGGCCTATGAGGCGACCGTGGCGAGGCGGGCCACAACCGGCACTTGACGAAAGCCGCACGGTTGATTTCCATCAAGGCACGGCCCGAAGCCGGGCCTACTCTGGGTAAAAAAGGAGGCTGCGACCATGTACAGGCATATCCTCGTTCCCACCGACGGCTCGGATCTTTCCGCCGCCGCTATCGACCAGACGCTGCAACTGGCAAAGGCGCTGGGGGCGAAGGTGACGGCGCTCACCGTCGCCGAGCCGCTGCACTTCCTGCCCGTGACGCCCGGCGCCACCGTCAACCTGCGCGCGGAATACGAGGCGCACCTGAAGGCGGACGGCGCCCGCATCCTCGGCGCGGTCGAGGCGAAGGCGGCGGCGGCCGGCATTCCGGTCGAGACGCTGCAGGTCGCGGCGGGCGATGCCTGGCAGGCGATCATCGACACGGCGGAAAAGCGCGGCTGCGACCTCATCGCCATGGCCTCGCACGGCCGGCGCGGCGTCAGCGCCTTCCTGATGGGCAGCGTCACGACGAAGGTGCTGAGCCACGCGAAGGTGCCGGTGCTGGTCTACCGGTCCTGACCGCTCAGTCCTTGCGGAAGACGACGCTGGCGAGCCAGCCCGTCAGGAGAGCGAGCAGCACCGAGAAGAGGCCGTAGGCCAGCGAATTGTTGTAGGCGGCATTGGAGATCATCTGCTCGATGCCGGTCTTCATCACGCGCAGCGGCAGCGCCTTCTCCGCGATGAACACGCCATCGCGGAAAAGGTGGGCACGCACGACATGGGTGCCGTTCGGCACGTTGGCCGGCAGCTTGACCGTCGCCTTGAACAGGCTGGCGCTGATGAACTGCACGCCGCCGGGATCGCGCTGGTAGAAGCCGCCGCTTTCCTTGAGGCGGCGGAAGGCGTCGCGGAACTCGGTGAGCTTCGAGCCGTCGCCGACATAGCCGATGGGCGAGAGGCGGATATGCTGGATGCCGACGCCGACGCCGTTGAGCATGGCGGGCTCGGCGATGGTCTCGACGTCCCGCGTGCTCGACAGCGAATAGGATTCCGGCACCAGTTCGAAGGTCATGGAGCGGCGGTTGACCCAGATGCCGAAGACGCGCTCCTTGATGCGCACCGTATTGTTGTCCTTCGGCCCTTCCAGCGCCACGACGATGTCGTACTTGCTCTGGGCGAGAAGCGCGGGATCGTAGCCCTCGATGGCGCCGAAGATCGTCAGGTCCGCGCCGCGGAAATCCGACGAGATGGCGATCTCGTCCGTCGAGATGCCGATCTCCAGCTTCTCGGGAAATTCCACCGGCCTGTCCTCCAGCACCTGCGCGCCGGCGGGAAGGGCAAGGCCAAGGACGAAGAGGAGCGTCGCGAGGGCTCTCATCGATAGACCCCCTCGCTGACGATGGAATAGATGTCGGCCGGCGTGACGACGAGGTCGACCGCAAGGCGGGCGCCGACGGCAAGGACGAGCAGCGCGAGCAGCGCGCGCAGCTGCTCGCCGCGCAGCTTCTGGCCGACGCGCACGCCGTATTGCGCGCCGATGACGCCGGCCACCATCAGGATGAAGGCGAGCACGATGTCGACGGAATAGTTGGTCGTCGCCTGCACGACGGTCGTATAGGCGGTGACGAAGATGATCTGGAACAGCGAGGTCCCGACGACGACATTGGTCGGGATGCGCAGGAGATAGATCATCGCCGGCACCATGATGAAGCCGCCGCCGACGCCCATGACCGAGGTGAGGATGCCGATGCAGAAGCCGAGCCCGATCACCGGGATGACGGACAGATAGATCTTCGACTTCTTGAAGCGCATCTTCAGCGGCAGGCGGTGCACCCAGCTATGCTGGCCGGGCCGGCGCAGCGAGACGGGCTGGTTGTTGGCCGAGCGGCGCATGGCGCGGATGCTCTCGAGCAGCATCAGCGTGCCGACCGTGCCGAGCAGCACGACATAGAGCAGCGAGATGACGAGATCGAGCTGGCCGACGCTGCGCAGCAGCGCGAAGATCCAGATACCGACCGTCGCCCCCGTGAGGCCGCCGACGAGAAGGACCGCGCCGAGCTTGACGTCCAGCGTGCCGCGCCGGAAATGCGACAATGCGCCCGAGATCGACGAGGCGACGACCTGGTTGGCGCCTGTCGCCACCGCGACGACCGGGGGGATGTTGTAGAAAATGAGGAGCGGCGTGATGAGGAAGCCGCCGCCGACGCCGAACATGCCGGAAAGGAAGCCGACGGCCGCGCCCATGCCGAGAATGATGAAGATATTCACCGAAAGCTCTGCGATGGGCAGATAGACAGTCACAACAATACCCCGATCGGCAATTCCCGCTTGCGCGGAAGCCCAGGCAATTCCGGCGGACGCGCGAAGCGGCTCGCCTCCGGACTTGCGTCAAACGATACTCGGCAGCCGCCTTCACCCCTTCCCGCCCCTGCCGCGGCTCCTCTTCGGCAGGCAGCGAATACGACGAAGCGCCCCGCCGCAAAGGGAGTGCCCCTCGGCGGCCGGCCGCGCCTTGCATCCGGCAAGGACCGGTTCTGGAACGCAGCCATGGCGGCGCGTGCCTCAGCCCTTTCGGATGATGACGTTTCTTCCTGGCGTTATCATCTTGGAGCGACATGAATTTTCTATTGCATAATCCGCAAATCGGGGCCGATTTAAGGATGAAAACATGCAGCGGATCAAATTGCCCCGGCGCCCGTCGCACATCGTGAGCGACGTGCGGGCGCCATGGGCGGGCGTCATGCCCTTTGGATCGAGAGAGACGTGACCGGAGGCACCACCTGGCGGGCCTCCGGCGATGCGCCGGTCAGCCCGGCTGCTTGTTGCGCTTCAGAAGCTCGGTGACGAGCGCGTCGTCGATCTCGCCGGTTTCCTTCTGGCCGACGGACTTCTGGAAGGCCTTGATGGCGGAGACGGTCTTCTTGCCCATCTCGCCGTCCGGCGTACCGGCGTTGAAGCCGTTGTTGTTGAGGATGGCCTGGATGTTGCGGATGGCCTTCTTCATGTCGACGCTGGCGGTCTTCACCGGCTTGCCGACCCATTCGTCCGGCAGATCGGCCGAGTTTGCCTTCTCGTCGAGCGCCTGCGGCTTCCAGAGGTCGACCTTGGCCTTGGCGCTGGAGAGCTGCTCCGGCTTCATGGCATTGGCCACCTCATCGCGCTTTTCGGCGGCGTCGTGGTCGCCGTCGCGGGCGGCGATGGCGAACCACTTGTAGGATTCTTCCAGATCCTGCTTCACGCCGTTGCCGCGCGCATAGAGGATGGCGAGGTTGAACTGGCTGTCGCGCACGCCGAGCTCGGATGCCTTCTGGAACCATTTGGCGGCCCCGTTGAAGTCCGGCGCGACATCGCCCGAGCCCGTCGCCAGCAGGACGGCGAGATTGTGCATGGCGCTCGCATTGCCCTTGCCGGCTGCGTCCTCGTAAAGCTTGCGTGCCCGGGCAAGGTCGAGTTCGACGCCCTGGCCCTTCTCGTAGAGGTTGGCGAGGCGGTATTCGGCCGGCGCGAAGCCGCGGTCGGCCGAAAGCGCGTACCAGCGCGCGGCTTCCTTGAGGTCGGTGGCGACGCCGCGGCCTTCCGTGTAGCGCGCGCCGATCTCGAACAGCGCCAGCGGATCGCCTTCCGTCGCGGCCTTGGAGAGCGAGGCGGGCGTGATCGCTTCCGGCACGGCAATGGCCGCCGTCTGCGCGGCGCCGAGCGGCGCGGCCTCTTCCGCACCGGCCTTGGCATCCTTGCCGGCGAGCGGCACGGTTTCCGGCGTCGTCAGCGGCTCGAAGCCGGCGGTGGCATCGTCATTCGCGGCAAGGGGTGTCGTCAGGGCGTCGGCGCCCTTCGTCTGGAGCGGCGTCACCTGAAGGGATGCGCCGTCATCCGTCGCCTTTTCGGGCGCGGCGAGGCTGCGCTCGCCCTCCGTGCCGGCCGGCGCGGGATCGGTCACGACCTTTTCCCCGGCGACGGGCGCTGCGGCAATGTTCGCGGTCACGGCCTTGTCGGCACCGTCCGTCGTCGCGGCGGGCTTTACCTCTTCCTTGACGGCGGCCTGCTCCACGACGGCCGGGGCCTCGTCGCCGCGGACCAGCGTGTTGACCAGCGGGTAGGACATGATGGCAAGCAGCACGGCGCCGACGGCAAGCAGGATCGGGCGGCGGTGGCGCGCGAAGGCGGAAGTGGCGGCCGGCGTGTCGCCCTTGGCCGCCTTTTCCGGCTTTCTGGCCGGTGCGACGCGGGAGATCGTGTCGGTTTCCTCGGCGGCGAGCTTGGCGGCGCGGCGGGCGGCGGCGATGAAGTCCGCCTTCTCGCCTTCGCTGCCGGGAGCGGCACGGCTGCCCGCGGCCTGACCGGCGCGGACACGCTCGAGGATGCGGCGCACGTCCGGCACGCCGGAGCCCGGCTCCAGAAGCTGGTTCGCCTCTTCCGGCGCCAGCTCGTCGACGGGATCGATGGAGGGCGCCGGATCGATCTGCTGGCGCTCGGCCTGCGGGGCCACATCCTTGCGGCCGGGTGCGAAGCGGCGCTTCAGGCCGGCGAGCAGGCCCGCCCTGGGCTGGGCTTCGGCGATATCGCCGGCAAGCGCCACGGCCTCCTCGGCAACGGCATCCCCTGCCTCGGCACGCACGGGCGCGGGAATATGCTCGACCTCGATCTCGGCGAAGCGGCTTTCCTCCTCGGGCGCGGCGATCTCCGCCTTCAGCTCGGCGGCGCCGAAGGCGTCGTCGTCAAAAGGGTAGTCGTTGCGGTGAAGGCCGGCATCGGCGCCGAAGCCCATGGCCGGCATCTCCGCGCGGGGCATTTCGGCGCGCGGCTGGGCGGCCTCGCGGCGACCGAAGGTTTCGCGCGGGGCGTCGAGCTGTTCGAGGCGGCCGGCGATCTGCACCAGCGTATCGTGCAGGGCGTCGAAGGTGCGGGCGGTGCGCTCCTCGCCGGCGCGGGTCAGTTCCTCCAGCGCGCGAAGGTCGTTCGCAAGGCCGGCGATCGCTTCCATGTCGGTATTGGCGGCGGAGGCGGGGCCGGCGTGGCGATAGGCCTCCATGACGGCTTCCGCCGCCTGGCGGGCCGCCTCGACGATATATTCGTCATTGGTCGCCATATAGTCTTCGATGGTGGCGATCCGGTTCTCGAATTCCGCGGGCATGGCGGCGACGGCAGCGGCGGAGGGCGTGCTGATCAGCGTGGAGAGATGCGCGATCTGCGCCTCCAGGCTGCGCAGTGCCTCGTGGTCGCCGGCAGGCGCCGCGCGGGTCGCGTCGAGCCGGTCGGCGATATCCGAGAGGCGGCCTTCGAGGCGCGAGAAACGGTCTTCCTGGAAGGGGCTGCCGACGGGCGTATCCAGCGTGTCGATGCGGCGGGCGAGCGCATCCAGACGGCCGGCAAGCTCGTTGTTGACGCTGCCCTGGTCGAGCGCGTCGATCTTGCGGGAAATGTCGGAGAGGTAATAGGCAAGCTCGTCGCCGCCGACGAGGGCGGGGGCGGCCTGCTGGCCCTGCTCCAGCATCTGCGACAGGTGCTCGATGCGCTCTTCGAGGCGCAGCGCCGTGCGCTCGTTCGACAGGTCCTCGATGCGCCCTGCCAGCGCCTCGATGCGGGCGGAGAGGTTCTGGTCGGCGGGCGCGGGGCGGTGGGCGATGAGGTCGATCTGGCCGGCGAGATCGGCTATGCGGCCTTCGAGGCGCTGCATCATGCCCTGGTCGGCGAAGGACGACTGCTGCATGCGGCCGGCGGCGGCGATGGCGCGGCTGATCTCGTCGAGGCGGGCATCCAGCCCCTCGAACTGCGAGGCGACGGCGGAAACGAAGCGTCCGTCGTCCGGCGCGCCCTGGCGGGCGATCATGTCGACGGCATGCACCATCGATTCGATCTTGTCCTCCAGCGCACGGATGGCGGGCGTCGCGCTCATGCCGTTGATCTGGTTCTTCAATTCGTCGAGCCGGTAGGCGAGCGCCACCAGCTCGTCGTCGCGGCTCTGGTCGAAGACGGAAAGCTTCTCTTCGACGCCGTTCCAGCGATCTTCCATGCGGCGCACGGAATCCTCGCGGGCAAGCCCGTCGAGCACGGAGCGCAGCGCATCGAACTCGACGCGCAGGCCTTCCGTATGGCCCGACTGGCGGCCAAGCTGGCTGATGCCGGCGGAAAGGCGGTGCAGTTCCTCGCGCAGGTCGTCGCCATTGCCGCGGCCCTCGGCCATCTGGCGGATGCCGCGGATTTCCGAGCGCAGCGACTGCATCTCGCGTTCGAGGCCCTCGGCGATATCCTTCTTGAGATCCTGGCGGAGCGAGACGAGCGAGCGGGCGATATCCTGCACGGAACTGTCGGCGCGGGCGGGCGCTGCGGCCGGCTGGCCGCCGAAGGCGGTGTAGGCGTGCTGGGCGGCGGCGTGGTGATCGGCAGAGAGCGGGCGGCGCTCGATGCGCTGGGCGACGCGCTCGCGGCTGCCCTCGATGGCGCGCTGGCGCTGCACGATTTCGGAAACGGGATCTTCGCGCAGCGGCATGGCGCGCGCCGGCTCGTAGCGCGACGGCTCGGGGCGGATCTGTTCGGAGCGGGCCTGCTCGGTGCGGGGCGCAAAGCGCTCCTCGCCGCGCCCGCGCGCATCCCGGCTGTTCGCCATCAGGCCCTCGATGCGGGCTTCCAGCCCCTCGATGGTGCGATTGAGCGCGTCGAGCGAAGAGCGTTCGCCTTGACGTTGCGGGTTTCGCGATCCGTTCATCTTTCGCCTCGCTTTGACGGCCGTCGGCCCGTCGGGAGATACCCTTGAAAGCGCTGCCCGCCCGGCTGCGCTCTTCCTGCGTTGTGGCGGAAAACCGTATCGTCCCTGTTGTCGCCCGGACCGTCCGCCCGGGTCTCACAGAGGGGAGCCGAAATGATTCCCGATCCCACGCCCTCAAGCGCCACAATTCATGAAACGTGGTAAACAAGGGGTTAACTCGACCGGAAATTTTTTAACGATTTGCTCATAGACTGGTCCCGGAGAGGGAAAGATGAACGGTTGCGGGACGTGGGGAGGTTGCAGCCGTCACGATTTGCTTAGGGACGAAGGCGCGCACCCCCCTCTTCTCCCCGCCTGCGGGGAGAAGGTCGCGGCAGCGGGATGAGGGGCAGGCAGCACATCCCCCTGCAGAGAGAGTGGAAAACCGGGGCGGCCCCTCATCCGCCTGCCGGCACCTTCTCCCCGCAAGCGGGGAGAAGGAGGGTGTGGCCGGCGCCTTGCCATGGGTGGCGGACTTCCCTTGGGGAACGTCGGCAAGCAAGGAGCCCGGCCTCATATGCTCCCCTCCTCTCCCTGCGACGAAAAATTCAACGCGCCGCCACCTTTTGACGTTTACGCAAACGTCAAAGTTTTATACACTCCTCCCCCAAGGACCGGACTCCTGTCCGTGGCATAGGTGAGGAACGCGAGAAATGCCGATCTACAAGGCCCCCGTGAATGACACGCTTTTCATCCTGAACGACGTCCTGTCGCTGGAGCGCTACAACAACCTGCCCGGCTTTGCCGACGCGACGGGCGACATGCTGGAGGCGATTGCCGGCGAGGCGGCCAAGCTCGCCGAGGAGGTGCTGTTCCCCGTCAACCTTTCCGGCGACCAGGAAGGCTGCAGGCGCAACGACGATGCCACGGTGGTAACGCCGAAGGGCTTCGGGGAGGCCTATGACCTCTATCGCCAGGGCGGCTGGATCGGCCTTGCCGTGCCGGAGGAATTCGGCGGCCAGGGCCTGCCCTATGTGCTGCACACCGCCGTCGGTGAATACATGTCCTCGGCCAACATGGCGCTGACCATGTATCCCGGCCTGACGCAGGGCGCGATCGCCGCGATCCTCGTGCACGGCTCCGACGAGCAGAAGGCCGCCTACCTGCCGAAGATGGTGGAAGGCACCTGGACCGGCACGATGAACCTGACGGAGCCGCATTGTGGCACCGACCTCGGGCTCCTGCGCACCAAGGCCGTGCCGCAGGCGGACGGCTCCTACAAGATTTCCGGCCAGAAGATCTTCATCTCCGCCGGCGAGCACGACATGTCGGAGAACATCGTGCACCTCGTCCTCGCCCGCATCGAGGGCGCGCCGGAGGGCACCAAGGGCATCTCGCTCTTCATCGTGCCGAAATACGTCCTCAAGGACGACGGCACGCCGGGCGAGCGTAACACGGTCTCCTGCGGCGCCATCGAGCACAAGATGGGCATCCACGGCAACGCCACCTGCGTCATGAACTATGACGAGGCGAAGGGCTTCCTCATCGGCACGGAGAACAAGGGCCTCAACGCCATGTTCGTGATGATGAACGAAGCGCGCCTCGGCGTCGGCCTGCAGGGCCTGTCGATTGCCGAAGTCGCCTACCAGAACGCCGCCAACTATGCCCGCGAGCGCCTGCAGGGCCGTTCGCTCTCCGGCGTCAAGAACCCCGATGGCAAGGCCGATCCGCTGATCGTGCATCCCGACATCCGCCGCGCGCTGATGACCATCAAGGCCTGGACGGAGGGCGGCCGTGCCTTCACGCTCTGGACGGCGCTGAAATCCGACATCGCCCATCGCTCCGCCGACGAGACGGAACGCCAGTCCGCCGACGATATCCTCGGCCTGATGACGCCGATCCTCAAGGGCGTGCTGACTGACAAGGGCTTCGACCATGCCGTCATGGCCCAGCAGGTCTTCGGCGGCCACGGCTATATCGAAGAGCACGGCATGAGCCAGTATGTGCGCGACGCGCGCATCGCCATGATCTACGAAGGCGCCAACGGCATCCAGGCGCTCGACCTCGTCGGCCGCAAGCTCGGCATGAACGGCGGCCGCGCCGTCATGGCGCTGTTCAAGGAAATTGGCGATTTCTGCGAGGAGAACCGCGGCGACGAGAAGCTCGCCCCCTTCACCAAGGCCCTCAAGAAGGGCTTGAACGACCTGCAGGCCGGAACCATGTGGTTCATGCAGAACGCCATGGCCAAGCCCGACAATGCCGGCGCCGGCTCGACCGACTACATGCACCTCTTCGGCCTCGTCGTCATCGGCTACATGTGGGCGAAGATCGCCAAGGCCGCGGAAGAGGGCCTTGCGAACGGCGCGGGCGAGCGCGAAGACTTCCTGAAGAACAAGCTGATCACGGCAAAGTTCTTCATGGAGCGCCTGATGCCGGAAACGGGCCTGCGCAAGACCCGCATCGAGGCCGGCGCGGACACGACGATGGAACTTGCCGCCGAGGCGTTCTGACGCTTTCCACCCCTCTCCCCGAATGCGGGGCGAGGGGCTACAGTCGCAAGCCGCGAGCCATGAATTCTAAGGCGCGACGCGCCGCAGGGAGAAGAGACCAATGACCGACGTCTTCATCTACGATCACGTGCGCACCCCGCGCGGGCGCGGCAAGAAGGACGGTTCGCTGCACGAAGTGCCGTCCGTCCGCCTCGCCGCCAAGGTGCTGGAAGCGGTGCGCGACCGCAACGGGCTGGATACCAACAAGGTCGACGACATCGTCATGGGCTGCGTCGATCCGGTCATGGATGCCGGCGCCGTCATCCCCAAGGCCGCCGCCTTCGAGGCCGGCTATTCGAACCGCGCGCCGGGCATGCAGATCTCGCGCTTCTGCGCCTCCGGCCTCGATGCCGTGAACTTCGGCGCGGCCAAGATCGCGCAGGGCGCCGACGACATCGTCATCGCGGGCGGTGTGGAGAGCATGTCTCGCGTCGGCTTGGGCATGTCGGGCGGCGCCTGGTTCATGGACCCCTCGGTCAACTTCCCGGCCTATTTCATGCCGCAGGGCGTTTCGGCCGATCTGATCGCCACCAAATACGGTTTTTCCCGCGACGACGTCGACGCCTATGCCGTCGAGAGCCAGAAGCGTGCCGCCCATGCCTGGCAGAACGGCTACTTCAAGAATTCCGTCGTGCCGGTGAAGGACATCAACGGCCTGACGATCCTCGCCCATGACGAGCACATGCGGCCGGGCACCGACATGCAGGCGCTCGCCCAGCTCCAGCCCTCCTTCCAGATGCCCGGCGAAATGGGCGGCTTCGAAGCCGTCGCCATCCAGGCCCATCCGGAAATCGAAGGCATCAACTACGTGCACCATGCCGGCAATTCCTCGGGCATCGTCGACGGCGCGGCCGCCGTGCTGCTCGGCTCCAAGGAAGGCGGCAACATCCTCGGCAAGAAGCCGCGCGGCCGCATCAAGGCCTTCGCCAATATCGGCTCCGACCCGGCGCTGATGCTGACCGGCCCGGTTGACGTCACGGAAAAGCTGCTCGCCCGCACCGGCATGAAGCTCTCCGACATCGACCTCTTCGAGCTGAACGAAGCCTTCGCCGCCGTTGTGCTGCGCTACTGCCAAGCCTTCGACATCCCGCACGACAAGATGAACGTCAACGGCGGCGCCATCGCCATGGGCCACCCGCTCGGCGCGACCGGCGCGATGATCCTCGGCACCGTGCTCGACGAACTGGAGCGCCGCGATCTCAACGTTGCCCTCGTCACGCTCTGCATCGGCGCGGGCATGGGCACGGCGACGATCGTCGAACGGGTCTGATCATGACGAACCCGACGACACGCCGCAGCTTTCTGACCCTCATCGGGGCCGGTCTCATCGCCTCCTCGGCCGAGGCGAGCGACAGCTTCGTGCTGTCGGGCACTGTCACCTATGCAGCCAAGGGCGCCATTCCGCCCGGCCGCCTGACGATCCGGCTGGAGGAGCAGGGCATCATGGACGCGCCGGCGCGGGGCATCGCCGCGATCACCGTCATCAGCAAGGGCGACCGGCATTCCATCCGCTTTTCGATGCGGGTGAAGCGTTCGGCGCTGCGCAGGGCGGTCGATCCAGGCTTCACCGTCCGTCTCGAGCGGCACGGCCGCCTCATCGCCACCAACACGACGAAACAGGGATATAGCGGCCGGGGCAAGGCCTCGCTGCAGATCGAACCCATTCTCTACTGAGGGGGAGAAAACCATGAGCGCATACAAGAACTTCACCATCGAGACCGACGCCGACGGCATTGCGCTGGTCACCTGGGACATGCCCGAGAAGTCGATGAACGTCTTCACCGTCGAGGTGATGGACGAACTCGACAGGATCATCGACCAGGTCGTGGCCGATGCCGCCATCAAGGGCGCAGTCATCACGTCGGGCAAGTCCTCCTTCTCGGGCGGCGCCGATCTCTCGATGATCAAGGCGAGCTTCGATCTCCTGAAGGACGCCGAGGCGACCGATCCGGCAACTGCCGTGCAGAAGCTGTTCGACGCCACCGGCCGCATGACCTGGCTGTTCCGCAAGCTGGAGACCTCGGGCAAGCCGTGGGTCTCCGCCATCAACGGCACCTGCATGGGCGGCGCTTTCGAAATGTCGCTCGCCTGCCACGGCCGCGTCGCCTCCAACGCCAAGTCGGTCAAGATCGCACTGCCTGAAGTCAAGGTCGGCATCTTCCCCGGCGCCGGCGGCACCCAGCGCGTGCCGCGCCTTGCCAATGCGCAGGACGCCCTGCAGATGATGACGACCGGCTCCTCGCTGACGGGCGCGCGCGCCAAGGCGATGAACCTCGTGCATCAGGTCGTCGAACCCGACCAGCTCATCCCTGCCGCAAAGCAGATGATCAAGGACGGCCTCAAGCCCGTGCAGCCCTGGGACGAGAAGGGCTTCAAGGCGCCCGGCGGCGGCATCTGGACGCCGGCTTCCGCGCAGCTCTGGCCGGCCGCCCCGGCGATCCTGCGCCGCGAGACCGCGGGCAACTATCCGGGCGCGCTCGCCATCCTGAAGTGCGTCTATGAAGGCCTGCAGGTTCCCTTCGAGACGGGCCTGAAGATCGAGCAGCGTTACTTCACCTACATCCTCCAGACGACCGAAGCCTTCTCGATGATCCGGTCGCTGTTCATCTCCATGCAGGAACTCGGCAAGGGCGCGCGCCGCCCGGCCGGCGTGCCGAAGGCCGAGTTCAAGAAGGTCGCCGTCGTCGGCGCCGGCTTCATGGGCGCTTCCATCGCCTATGTCACCGCTGCCGCCGGCATCCCGGTCGTGCTGATCGACCGCGATCAGGAGGCTGCCGACAAGGGCAAGGCGCATTCCGAAGGCCTCGTCACCGGCGCCATCGGCAAGGGCCGCATGTCGAAGGAAGACGGCGAGAAGCTGCTGTCCCTCATCACCCCGACGCCTGATTACGCGAACCTTGCGGACGCCGACCTCGTCATCGAGGCCGTCTTCGAGGACCGCAACGTCAAGAAGGACGTGACGGAAAAGATCGAGGCCGTGCTGCGCGAGGACGCGATCTTCGCCTCCAACACCTCGACCCTGCCGATCACCGGCCTTGCCAAGAACTCCAGGCGCCCGAACCAGTTCATCGGCATCCACTTCTTCTCGCCGGTCGACAAGATGATGCTGGTGGAAGTGATCCTCGGCAAGGAGACGGGCGACAAGGCGCTCGCCACCGCGCTCGATTATGTCGCGGCCATCAAGAAGACGCCGATCGTCGTCAACGACACGCGCGGCTTCTACGTCAACCGCTGCGTCTTCCGCTATATCGGCGAGGCCTATGACATGCTGATCGAAGGCGTGCCTGCGGCGATGATCGAGAATGCCGCCAAGATGGCCGGCATGCCGGTCGGCCCGCTGTCGCTCAACGACGAGGTCGCCGTCGATCTGTCCTACAAGATCTTCAAGGCCTCCATCGCCGATCTCGGCGCCGAATCCGTCGATCCGCGCCACATGGAGCTGGTCACGAAGCTGGTGGAAGGCGAAGGCCGTCTCGGCCGCAAGGCCGGCAAGGGCTTCTACGACTACCCGCCGAAGCCGGCGAAAAAGAAGCTGTGGCCGGGCCTGAAGGACCTCTATCCGCAGCAGAAGCCCGACGATGTCGATATCAAGGTGATCAAGGAGCGCCTGCTCGTCACCATCGCTCTGGAAGCGGCCCGCACCATGGAAGAGGGCATCGTCACCGATCCGCGCGAGGCCGATGTCGGCTCCATCCTCGGCTTCGGCTTTGCGCCCTATACCGGCGGCACGCTCTCCTACATCGACGGCATGGGCGTGAAGACCTTCGTCGCGCTCTGCGAGAAGCTTGCCGCAAAATACGGCAGCCACTTCCAGCCGACGCCGCTCCTCAAGGACATGGCCGCCAAGGGCGAGACCTTCTACAGCCGCTTTACCGCCGGGACGAAGCAGGCGGCCTGACCACGCGACAGCTTGCAACGCGAAAGGGCGGCCTGGCGCCGCCCTTTTTGCTTGCATCATCTTCAAGTTGTGAAAATAATACTGCGACGGAGCCTTTGAAATGGGCCGTATTTTCGGGCGGGTTTCCGGGTCCTTTCAGAAAAATCCCGGCCCGCCATTGCGCTTTTCGAAATAAACCCTATATAGAACATATCGAAAACTGCTTGCGACCTTTGTCTTCGAGCTGAAAAGCTCTGTCAGATTTCCTTTCAAGATCGATCAATAACGGACAAAATATCGTCCGATTACACTAGCGATGGAAAGGATATCGTTATGAATTCAGGCACCGTAAAGTGGTTCAACAGCACCAAGGGTTTCGGCTTCATCCAGCCCGATGACGGCACGACCGACGTCTTCGTGCACATCTCGGCTGTCGAGCGTGCAGGCCTCGGCTCGCTCGCCGAAGGCCAGAAGATCAGCTACGAGATCGTCCGCGACCGCAAGTCCGGCAAGAACTCGGCCGACAACCTTCGCGCCGCTTGAAGAAGATTGTCGTTCCTCTTCGCTGACCACGGATGTACTGGCAGCAGAGAGTCGAATGACGGGAGAGGTCGGGGTCACGCCCCGGCCTTTTTATTTCCGCTACCCGCCCGGGAATTCGCGCAGGCATGCGCATTGGAGCAATTCCAGCAAAAGTGCGCAGCGGTTTTGCAATTCGAAGAATAGCGGAAGCGCCCCAGCGGCATCCGCGAAGGAGAAGCGTCATGAGCCGGAAAACCTATGCCATCGGCGACCGGATCGTCCTGAGGGCCGGCCTGTCCCGCAGTCCGGCGGGCGAGCGGACATGCCGCATCGTCAGCCTGCTGCCCGCAGACCATGGCGAAGTCCAGTATCGCGTGCGGCGCGAAGGCGAGACCTTCGAGCGGCGCATCGTGCATAGCGACATCGATACGGCCGAGAGCGCCGTGCCGGTGTCCTGCGACAGCCCGGCGTCCCCCGGCAAGGCGGGCTCCTGGCTGAAACCGTCGAGCATCCGTGTCGGCAGATAGCCGGACAGCACGGCTGCAAGGCCCGTTTCAACCCAGCGCGGCCCCGGCCGCAAGAGAAAGGACATCCATTGCAGGTTCTCGTTCGAGATAACAATGTCGACCAGGCGCTTCGCGTCCTGAAGAAGAAGATGCAGCGCGAAGGCCTTTTCCGCGAGATGAAGGCCCGCAGCGCCTATGAGAAGCCGTCGGAAAAGCGTGCCCGCGAAAAGGCCGAGGCCATTCGCCGCCAGCGCAAGCTCGCCCGCAAGAAGATGCAGCGCGAGGGGCTCCTGCCCGCGCCCCGCAAGGCGGCCCGCACCCGCTAGCACCATTCCGGCCAATGCCGGGTTCCGGAGCGTTGCTCGCTTTTTCGAAAAGCGGAGCGCTCCGGCCTCGCGCCTGCCACGCCGGGCATCCGGCGCCGCATGAATTGCCGCCGGACGGACGGCCTCGCAGAGCCCGTCCGTCCCCGGCCATCGCCCCGGGAGGGCAGAGAGCATGACCGCAACCAAGGAAGAATTCTTCAAGCCCGCCAAGCTGTCCGCGCAGGACAAGGCGGCAAGGACCGACGACACCGCGCGGGGCATCATCGCGCAGGAGACCAACGCCCGCGAGGCGAAGACGGCCCGCCTGCGCGCCATGCGCCTCGACCAGCAGACGAAAGAGCCCGCCCCCACCCCCCGCAAGGGCCGGAAGACCGCCGCCGCCGACAAGGTATAGGGCCGCCGCGTGTCCGGATGGACTGCCGTCATGGGGAGACAGGTGACTATTGCCCCTGAGGCTCACCCCGAGCGTCTGCACGACATGCCTTCAAATGTCATCATGGAAAGCGCCTGCGGCCGTGGACCCTCGGCTCAAGACGGAGGGGACGAGGCGGTTCCCGTCCACTGAACGGTGCGGCATAGGCGACGTTGCGTTTCGCCCTCGCCCCTTTCTTCTTGCGTCATTCTCGGGCTCGAACCGAGGATTCGCGCGGCACGGCACCCCCTCACTTCCAGGGAAAACACCCCCGCCCTTTCCCCGCCCCCCAAACCTGTGCCTACAATCCCCCCATCCCGCCACGGATACACTGCAAGGCGTTGCAACGAGGCGGGATCGGCGCGGGACGGGAGGGGAAGACGCAGAACCTCTCGCACCGGGCTCGCGGAAAATGGTCCCCCTCCGGCGACACGGGGGAAGCGGCAGGGCATCGGACCGACCCTTTCGCTTCACGCCCCGAACGGCGCGCCGGGCGTGCCTGTGCGGCACACAAGGGGGCAGGAGACGGCGGATGCGTCGGCATCGTCCGCCGGGATGGGTACCGTCCGGAAGGAGCCCCCTTCCGTCCGTTTCGCCATGGAGCGCGGGGCGGATGCAAAAACGGAAAGGCCCATGCCGGAAACCGGCGAGCAACATCCCGGTCTTCTGCCTTTGCAGAGGGACCCAAGTCGCGGGCAAAAACCGCTGAACGGGGCGCTGAAAGGTGCCACACTAAACTATCTAAGATGAGGCAGCTTCCAGCGCCCCGTCCGATGCTCTTTGACAAGCCACGGGCGAAGCCGCCGCGTGGATAGAGGTATTGCAGGGGAGAAGCCGTCCACCGCGCGAGGGAAACCACGCGCCCATGCGGATGGGCGCGAGGCTCGCTAGGCCGCTCCCGGTACTTCCGCCACGCGCACCCGCATTTCGGCGCGCGTGCCGATGGCGCGGGCGGCATAGTCGAGTTTGGTGTCGAGGCTTCCGGCCATGGCGCTGATGATCTTCGAACCGAGGCCGGTGCCGCGCACCGGGCCCTCGCCGCGCCAGCCAATGCCGTCATCCTCCACGAAGAGGACGGCGTTCTCGCCATCGAGGCGAGTGAAGCCGACGCGCACCTCGCCGCCGGTCTCGCCATAGGCATATTTGAAGGCGTTGGTGACGAGTTCCGTCACGATGACGCCGAGCGAGACGGCCCGGTCGGTCGGCACATGCAGCGGCTCCAGCGTGCGGTTGAGGCGGATGTTGCGGCCGTCCCCCTTTATCGAGGCGTCGAGCTCGGAAAGCAGCGTCGAGAGATAGGCGCCCATGTCGACATGGCGCACGTCCTCGGAGGTGTAGAGGCGGCGATGGATGCCGGCGATGGCGGTGATGCGCGCCTGCGTTTCCGACAGCGCCTCCTTGACCGCTCCGTCGGGGGCGCTCGACATCTGCAGGCGGATGAGGGCGGCGGCGAGCGCCAGCGAATTGCCGACGCGGTGATTCACCTCGGCCAGCAGGATCTCGGCGCGCTCCTTGGCGGCGCGGATCTCCTTCTCGGCCTTCAGCTTGGCGCGCCGCAGCTCGGCGTTTTCCAGCGCCTGGCCGAGCGCATTGGCCAGGAGCGGCATGAAATCGTCGCCGACCGACTTGATGACATAGTCGGCCGCCCCCGCCTTCAGCGCCTCGACGGCGACCTGCGCGTCGTTGGAGCCGGTGACATAGACCACCGGCACCGGGTCCGGCGCATCGGCGAGCTCCTTGAGGAAGGAAAGGCCCGTGCCGGCCTTCAGGAAATGGTCGAGCACGATGGCGTCGAAACGCTCCTCGGCCAGCATTTCGCGGCCGCGCTCGACCTCTTCGGCATGCAGCACCTCATAGCCGAGACGGCCCAGCGCCCGCTGGGCGAGCCGGGCGAGGATGGGATCGTCGTCGATATAGAGGATGCGGACGGGGCCTTCCCTCATTTATTGCGTCTCGGGAATCTGGATCACGGAGAAGAACAGGCCGAGCTGGCGGATCGCATGGGCGAAGCTTTCATATTCGACCGGCTTGGTGATGTAGACATTGGCGCCGAGATCGTAGCAGCGCTGGATTTCCCGCTCGTCGTCGGTCGTCGTGAGGATAACGACCGGCAGGCGCTTGGTGTGGATGTTGGACTTGATCTTCTGCAGGATGTCGATGCCCGACATGTCCGGCAGATTGAGGTCGAGCAGGATCAGCAGGAACTTGCCGGCGCTGGAAAGGCCGCTGCGGTCCTTGCCGAGCACGAAGTCGAGCGCCTCGGTGCCGTTGGTGAAGGGCACGATCTCGTTGTGCACGCCGGCACGGCGGATGTTCTTCTCGATGAGGCGCGCATGGCCCTCGTCGTCCTCGACCATCACGATGGTGACTTCCTTGCCCAAACCGTTCATGCCTGCATACTCCTGACAACCTTGCTGAGGTCGGGCGGCAGACGAAGCACGAAGGTCGTCCCCTGCCCGAGTTCGGATCTGACCACGATATCACCGCCAAGATTGCGCATCAGTGAACGCACATGGGCAAGGCCGATGCCCTCGCCCGGCTTGTCCTGCGTTCCCGAGCGGCGGAAAAGCTCGAAGACGCGCTCATGGTCGTCCGGCGCGATGCCGCGGCCGTTGTCGGTGAAATCGATGAAGAAGCCGGCCCGGCCCGCATTGCGCGCCGCGACGGAAATGCGCAGCGGCCGGTCCGGCGACTGGTACTTGATGGCATTGTCGAAGAGGTTGCCGAAGACCTGCTCCAGCGACAGCCGGTCGGAAACCACCGTCGGCAGGTTGCGGTCGATGGTGACGACGCCGCCCGCTTCACCGACCTGATGGCCGACCGCCGCCGCGCCCGTCTCGGCCAGCGCCCGGAGGTCCACCCGCTCGATCTTGAGTTCCCGCCGCCCGTCGCGCGAGATCTTCAGGATGGCGTTGATGAGCCCGTCCATTTTCTTGGTGGAGGAGCGGATGAAGCCGATCGCCTCCGGCAGGTCCTCGGCGGCGGCGCGGCGCGCCTCGATGATGTCGGCCTCGCTCGGCGCCTTGCCGTCCGCCAGCACATAGGCCTGGATGGCGGAGAGCGAGGCCTGCAGCTCGCTGGTGAAGCCCATGATGTTGACGAGCGGCGCGCGCAGGTCGTGGGTCACGATATAGGCGAAGCGCTGGACCTCCTGGTTGGCGCGGATCAGCTCCTCGGTGCGCTCGTCCACCCGCTTTTCGAGGGTCGCGTTCAGCGTCTCGACCTCGCGGCGGGCGACGATGATGTCGCGGGTATATTGCGCGATGACCACGATCGCCCCGCCCAGCACGCCGATGATGGCGATGGCGCCGATCACCGTCGTCCATTTCAGCGCGCCGGCCGACCAGAGCGTATCGGCGACGCTCTCCTGCAGCCGGCCGTCGGCGTCCTCCATGATGGCACCGAGCTGCTCGCGCAGCTGGTCCATCAGCAGGCGGCCGCGGTCGGTCCTGACCTCGTTGATCGCATCGTCGGCCCGGCCCTGCTCGACAGCCTCCACGACGCCGGCCAGTTCGGCCAGCTTCTCGGAGACGAGACGTTTTATGTCGGGAACGCGCTCCTCGTAATGCGGAAAGCGGGCGGCCTTCTCGGCAAGCGCCTGCTGACGTTCGGCGACGGCCTTCAGCGCCTCGTCATAGGGCTCGCGGAAATTCGGATCGCGGGTGATGACGAAGCCGCGCTGGCCGGTTTCGGCGTCCTGCAGCGTCGACAGCAGGTCGGCCGCCGCGCTGCGCACCTCGCGCAGCTCGATGAAGCCGGTGAAATAGGTTTCCACCTTGGCCGCGAGCCAGAGCGACGTGCCGACGATGCCGAGCAGCGCGATCATGCCGGCGAGCAGCAGAACGATGGTCGAGCGCACGAAGGCGGCGTTCGATATCGGCATTCCTTCCCCCGGTTCACCTCGCCGTTTACGAGGCGACAATATCGTTATGCCCGCGGCATGCAACGGGGCGTGACGACGCAAAGTGGATTCTTTTGGTAGGGTCCGGACTTAGCCGTCATGCGCGAAGCCGGAAACGCCCGCCGAGACGCTCGCGGGCGATGATGATCATGCCGGCGGAAACGATCAGCGCGGCGCCGGCAAAGACGTTCGAGCCGGGCACGTCGCTCCAGATGAGATAGCCGAGCGCGAAGGCCCAGACGAGCGAGGTATATTCGAAGGGCGCCAGCACCGAGACGGGCGCGCGGCGCATGCCCTCGAACATGGCGAACTGGCCAAGACCCGCGATGAGGCCCGTTCCGGACATCAGGGCAAGGTCCATGGCGGTGACCGGTTGCCAGACGAAGGGCATGGCGAGCGCGGTGAACAGGATGAAGAAGCCGCTGGAAATGGTCATCTGCACCTGGGTGCGCTCGTGCAGCGCGGTCTTGCGCAGGAGCACGGTGGCGACGGCCCAGAAGATCGCCGCCTGCAGCGCGAGATAGACCGGCAGCGACAGCGTGATGCCCCTCGCCGCGATGCCGCAGGCAATGACCACGCCGACGAAGCCAACGACGACGGCGAGCCACCGGTAGCCCGGCACCTTCTCGCCGAGGATGGGCACCGAGAGGATCGTCATGACGACGGGCGAGGCATAGTAGAGCGTCGTCAGTTCGGCCAGGCCGAGATCGCGCGCGGCGGTATAATAGCAGAGCCAGGCGGCCAGAAGCAGCAGGTTGCGCAGGAAGAGCGGCCTGAGCACCGGCGAGCGGCGCGCATCCCGCAGCAGCGGGCGCCCGCCGACGGCAAGACACAGCGAGAAGATCGTCACGCTGCGCACGAAGAGGATCTGCCAGACCGGCAGGGCCACGACGAGCCATTTGACCGACGCATCCTGCAGGGAAAACAGGAAATAGGCGAAGGACGTCAGCAGAATGCCGGAAGAGACGGTCTTGTGCACGGAAGGAACCTCGAAGGCGCAAGCAGCCTCGCGCCCCTCTTGATAGCGCGCCGCGCCGTTTTGCGAAAGTGGCTGGAAATCGCAGGGAGAGGATACTTTTCCTGTGTCCTGCGGCCGGGCCCGGAAATGTCCCGAGACGCTGAAATTCCGGCGTGCAAGCGCGGCGGGAGAGGTATATGCGCGGACCATGGACACCAAACGACTCGGCTATGCCTTCACCCTGCTCGCGATCATGATCTTCAGCGTGCAGGACGCCATTTCGAAGCATCTCGGCAGCGCCTATCCGCCTGTCTTCATCGCCATGCTGCGCTTCTGGGCCTTCGGCGCCTTCGCGCTGGTGCTCGGCGCGCGCAGCCCCGGCGGCCTGCGGGCCGCGGCGGCGACGAAGCGGCCGTTGCTGCAGATCCTGCGCGGCGTGCTGCTCGCCTTCCAGATCGTCGTCGTCATCACCGCCTTCAGCACGGTCGGCCTTGCCCATTCGCAGGCGATCCTCTCCTCCGGGCCGATCTTCGTGGCGCTGCTGTCCATGCCGCTTCTGGGCGAGCGGGTCGGCTGGCGGCGCTGGACGGCCATCGCCGTTGGCCTCTGCGGCGTGCTGATCGTCATCGACCCCACCGGCAGCGCCTTCGACGCCAGCGTCCTGCTGCCGCTGGCCGGCGCGCTGATGTTCGCCCTCTATGTGATCGCGACCCGGCTTGCCAGCCGCGACGATCCCGCCTCGACGAGCTTCTTCTATATCGGCGTTGCCGGGGCCGTCGCGATCTCGCTCGTTGGCCCGTTCTTCTGGGCCAGCCTCACGCCGACGGACTGGCTCTGGATGGGGCTGCTGTGCATCACCGGCATGTCGAGCCACTATTTCCTGATCCGCGCCTACGACCTCCTCGATGCGGCAGCGGTGCAGCCGCTCACCTACCTCCAGGTGGTGCTGGCGGCGATCATCGGCGTTTCCGTCTTCGGCGAAACGCTGAACCTCAACACGGTCATCGGCTCGGCCATCGTCGTCGGCGCGGGCATCTTCACCATCTGGCGGGAAAGCGTGGTGGCGCGCCGACGCGCGCAACAGGCTGCGGCTGGCGCAGAGACAGGAAAATAATCCTTTTTTCTTTACTCGGACGGCGTCCTTGGCTATGCTTCCGACCATTCGGACCGGCACCAGCCGGTCCGCCGCCTTGGCAGGGTTTCGCAAGCATGTTCTCCCACGACCGGATCTGGGCGGCAATCGACGCCCTCGCCGAGCGCCATCGGCTCTCCCCGTCCGGGCTTGCCCGCCGTGCGGGACTGGACCCGACATCCTTCAACAAATCCAAGCGGCAGGGCGTCGACGGCCGGCAGCGCTGGCCCTCGACGGAATCGATCGCCAAGGTGCTCGACGCGACGGGCGCATCCATCGACGAGTTCTTCACCCTTTCCGACCCCGTCCGCGACGCGGCCCTGCCGCAGGGCGCCTTTCCGCCGCAGCCCGGCAGCATTCCCCTGCTCGGCTTCGCCCAGGCCGGCGCGGGCGGCTTCTTCGACGATGGCGGCTTTCCCGCCGGACAGGGCTGGGACGTGGTGGAGTTTCCCGCCTCGCCCGACCGCAAGGCCGGCGTCTATGCGCTGGAGGTGCAGGGCGACAGCATGCTGCCGCTCTACCGCGACGGCGACGTGCTGATCGTCGAGCCGGGCGCGCAGGTGCGCCGCGGCGACCGTGTCGTGGTGAAGACCCGCGAGGGCGAGGTGATGGCCAAGGTGCTGCACCGCCAGAGCCCGCGCAGCATCGAGCTCGTCTCGCTCAATCCCGAGCATCCCAACCGCAATTTCGACATGGACGAGGTCGACTGGATCGCCCGCATCATCTGGGCGAGCCAGTAGAGGCTTCCATCAGCCGCCGTAGAGATTGACCGGGAAGTAGCGCAGGTAGATTTCCTGCAGGCGACCGCTCCGCGAAAGCGCAAGCAGCGCGTGGTCGATCGCACCGGTCAGCGCCGTGTCCTCCTTGCGCAGCATGATCGTCAGCCCCTCGCCGAGGAATTTCTCCGACAGATACGGACCGTCGAACAGGCGGCAGCAGCCGGACGCGTCCGCCCCGCTCGTCCAGAAGGCGAGCTGCATGCCGTCGCCGAAGACGGCGTCCACCTTGCCGTCCTTCAGCGCCGCAAGCAGCGCCGCCCGGTCGGGGAACGGCTGCGCCTCGATCTTCGGGAAGAAGGCCTTCAGCATCGCCTCATGGGCGCTTACCGCGACGACCCCGACCTTGCGGCCTGCAAGGCTTGCCGCGGTCTCGCCCGGGGGCGGCGTCTTCTTGCCGACGGCAAAGCGCGCCGGCAGGCGCATGAAGGGCCGGGAGAAGGCGAAGCGTTCGCGCAGCGGCGTGCTGACAGCGATGCCCGCGGCCACCGCCTCGCCATTGCCGTCGGTGAGCGCCTTTTCCAGCTCCGGGAAGGTCACCGCCTGGATCTGGCACTTCTCCGTCAGCGCCAGTTCGCGGCAGATCTCGCGCACGAGATCGACATGGAAGCCGGCGAGCTTGCCGGTCTGGTCGATGAAATTGAACGGCGGGAAGTCCACCGTCGTCAGGAAGCGCAGCCGGACGAGGCCGGAAAGGTCCGGCCGGGCGATGCGCTCGCGGGTGTCGAAGAGGATCGGCAGATCGACCGGCGATCGCTCCTCCGCGGCAAGAGACAGCGGTTTCATCGCCGCCGCCAGCAGGCAGAGCGCAAAAAGCCCATGCATTTTAAGGGATGAAATTCTGTTTTGCCACATTACAATCAACTTGGGGTTTAGGAGGGCGCCGACGCGAAAGCGACGGTGGGACGGCATGACGCTGGCAGAGTATCCCGACGACATGGCTTTCGCCACCGCAATCGGTGTCCGGCAGGAGACGGTCCTGCCGCCGACCGAGGAGGGACAGGTGCCCGACCGCCTCATGGAGGAGGCGCGGCTCTTCCGCCGGCTCGGCCTTTCCAAGCCGCTGATTTCCGCCATGCTGGTGCAGGCCGGCCGGAACGGCACGACACTGGAAGCCGAGGTGCTGGCGAGCGGCGCCGTCTCGCACGACATCTACTACGAAGCGCTTGCCGATATCCTCGGCCTGCCCTTCCATCCCGTGCTGGACCCGAAGGAGATCGAGGATCTGCCCGGGGTGGACAGCCAGCTCGTCGAGCCGGTGATGGTGCGGCTGCGCCAGCCGGCCCGCGCGCCGATAACGGCGATCGTGCCGAGCGCGGCGCGGCTCGACGATCTTCGCGAGAGGCTGCAGGCTTCCGGAGAAATGCGCTCCCGGATGATCGCCACCACGCCCACCGCGCTGCGCGCCGCCCTCTGGCAGGCGGGCCGCGGCCGCCGGCTGCGCGAGACGGTCGAGCAGCTTTTCGGCACGGCGCCGGAGGCGAGCGCCCGCATCACGCTCTGGGGGCAGCAGGGGTTCTATATCGGCACCGCGCTCACGCTCATCGCCATGCTGCTCCTCACGCAGCCGGGCACGGTGCTGTTGCTGCTGCATATCGTGCTCGGCCTCTTCTTCTCCGCCACCGTCGTCATCCGCGCCGTGGCGCTCTTCGCCAAATGGTGGGAGAGGTACCGCCCGCGCCCGACATTGCCGCTTGGCCGGCGGCCGGTCTATTCCGTCTTCGTCGCGCTCTACCGGGAGGCCGCGGTGGTGCCGCAGCTTGTCGCCACGCTCGACCGGCTGCGATGGCCGGCCTCCTGCCTCGATATCAAGCTGATCTGCGAGGCGGACGACCGGGAAACGCTGGACGCGCTCGCCGCCATGCCGCTCGGCCCGCAATACGAGGTGGTGGAGGTGCCGCCCGGCCGGCCGCGCACCAAGCCGAAGGCGCTGGCCTATGCGCTGGGCGCGGCACGGGGCGACTATCTCGTCATCTACGACGCCGAGGACCGGGTCGACCCGATGCAGCTGGAGGAAGCCTGGCGCACCTTCACGGCGGGGCCGGCGCATATCGCCTGCCTCCAGGCGCCGCTGATCATCACCAATGCGCGGGAGAACTGGATCAGCGCGCTCTTCGCGGTCGAATATGCCGGCCTCTTCCGCGTGCTGCTCCCGCGGCTCGCCGCCGCCCGCATGCCGATGCCGCTCGGCGGCACGTCGAACCATTTCCGCACCGCGGTGCTGCAGGAGGTCGGCGGGTGGGATCCCTATAACGTCACCGAGGATGCCGACCTTGGCCTGCGCCTCTACCGGCGCGGCTACCGCTGCGGGGTGATCAGCCGGCCGACCTACGAGGAAGCGCCGACGCAGGTCCGCACCTGGCTCGGCCAGCGCACGCGCTGGTTCAAGGGCTGGCTGCAGACATGGCTGGTGCTGATGCGCAAGCCGGCTCAGCTGGTGCGGGAGATGGGGCTCGGGCCGAGCCTCGTCTTCCAGGTGCTGGTGGGCGGGCTCATTCTCTCCTCGCTCGCCCATCCGCTGATCCTCGGCTATATCGGCGTCATCGTCTGGCGCCTCGCCGTACTGGAGGCGGCCACCGTCGGCCCGCTCGACCTGACGCTCTTCGCCCTCGACTTCGCCAATATCGCCGGCAGCTATGCGGTCTTCATCGCGCTCGGGCGCATCGGCATGACGCAGGCCGAGCGGCTGGCGGTCGGTCCGCGCTGGCTGCTGACGCCGCTTTACTGGCTGCTCATCTCGCAAGCCGCCTGGCGCGCCGTGCGCGAATTGCACAGCAACCCGTTCTTCTGGAACAAGACGGCCCACCGCCCGGCACAGACGAAGGTGCAGCCCGAAGCGATGCCGGCCGCCGCCGAGTGAGCGGCCGGGATTGGTATCAGCGCCCGTCTTCCGTCCAGATCGCCACACCGACCGGCGCGAGCTCACGAGCACCGACGAGGAAGTCGGCATCGGGAGCGGCCGGCACGGTGGCCGGGGCGCTGCCATAGTTGAAGGCGAAGCGCAGGCGGCCGCGGCGGGCAAGCCGGAGGTCGCCGAGATCGGGCAGGCTCGCGACACCGGCCCAGCCGAGCGTGTCGCCCACCAGCCGCATCAGGAACTCGCCCTGCGGCAGGGTGGCGGCATAGCGCGCCCGCTCGTTGCCGATCACTGCCGGGGTGCCAGTATGGTGCGGGCCCTCGAAGGTCGCGAGCACCGTCTCGCTGGTGCGGATCGTCTCGCGCCAGCCGGTGACCGGATGGCTGGCATTGCCGTAGCGCACGGGCTCGCTGTGGTAATCCGGCAGGGACTCCACGCGCGTCACGCGGAAATCGATAAGGTCGGCGAGCGGCCCGGGTGGCAGGTCGGCGGGGATGTGCATGTCGCGCGTCTTGCTGCCGCTGCGCGGGCCGAACAGCGCCTTGGCACCGGAAGCCTTTAGCCGGGCAATGAAATCCGCATCGGGGATGACGAGGTCGGGTGCGAGCACCAGTTTGTAACCGGAAAGATCGGAATGCTGGCCGATGAAATCGACATCGACGCCGAGCCGGGAGACCGCGGAATACCAGTCGAGCGCGATGGCGGAGGCGGCATAGCCCCTGCCCTGCGGCAGGGCGCGGGTGGCATAGCGCGATTCGTAATCGAGCATGATGGCGACCGCTGCCTTTTCACGAACCTCGCCTTGCGGCAGGCGCGCCATTTCCGCGGCGACCTCGGCAACCTCCAGATAGCCCTGGTCGGCCTCGCTGTTCGGCAGCAGCAGGCCGGCATGGAACTGCTCCTGCGCGAAGGGCGCCTGGCGCCAGCGGAAATAGGAGACCATGTCGACGCCATGGGCATAGGCGAGCCAGGTCCACAGGCGCACCATGCCGTCGGCGGGCGACTGGTTGTAGGCCGCCCAGTTCACCGGCCCCGGCTGCTGCTCCATCACCCAGACACGGCCCTTGCCGACGGCGCGGTAGAGATCGTGGTTGAACGCCGTCTGGTCGGGATCGGCAACACGCAGGTAGCGCGCCTTCTCCTCGTCGCTCAGCCGGCCGTTGATGAGGCCGCCCATCGGATAGACGTCCCAGGAGGCGACATCGATATCCTCGCCGACCTTGTAGTGATCGAAGTCGGTGTTCTGGTTCATGAAATTATGCGTGACGAGGCGGCCCGGCGAATGGCGGCGGATGATCTCCACCTGCGCCTTGTTGAAGCTCTTCACCTGATCCGACGAGAAGCGGAAGTAATCGACCAGATGGGTCGGCGTCGGCTCCTCGACGAGGTTGTTCGGCAAGTCCACCTCCTCGAAGCCGTTGTAATGCATGCTCCAGAAGCGGGTGCCCCAAGCCTCGTTCAGCGCCTCGACGGTGCCGTAGCGCGCGGCGAGCCATTCGCGGAAGGCGCGCTTCGCCTCGTCGGAATAGCTGTGGATCGTGTCGTGGTCGCCGTATTCGTTGTCCGTCTGCCAGGCGTGCACGAAGGGATTGTCGCCGTAGCGGCGCGCCATGGCCTCGGTGATGCGAGCAGCCTCCACCCGGTAGCGGCGGCTGGAGAAGCAGTAGTGCCGGCGCGCGCCGAACTTGCGCACGACGCCGCGCGCATCGACCGGAAGGATATCCGGGTAAAGATCGACCAGCCATTTCGGCGGGGCGGCCGTGGGCGTGCCGAGGATGACCTTGAGGCCGGCGCGGCCGAGCACCTCGATCGCCTCGTCCATCCACTCCCAGTGGAAGGTGCCGGAACGCGGCTCGATATGCGACCAGGCGAATTCACCGATGCGCACCCAGGCAAGGCCGAGTTCAGCCATGCGGCGGGCGTCCTCATCCCATTTCTCGCGCGGCCACTGTTCCGGGTAATAGCAGACGCCAAGCTCCAGCATGCCGGCCTCCTTGCGGGCGGCGTCGAAGCGGTTCTGGTGGTCTAGCGGCTTATGCACTTTCTTGTCCTTGTCATTCCCGGCGCCGGTTCCATGGCGCCGTCATCGTTACGATCGGAGGGGCTTTACCAGGCGACCGTGCGGCCGTCGTAAGCCCGGAAACTTCCGGTTTCGGCAGGTGTCGTGGCGTCGATCAGGGCCTTCAGGCCCGCCGCGCTCTCGGCCACGTCGATGGCGGCTTCCGCGCCGCCCATATCCGTGCGCACCCAGCCGGGATGCAGCGAAATCACGGCGATGCCGTCGCGGCGGAAATCCTGCGCGAGCTTGACCGTCGCCATGTTGAGCGCCGCCTTGGAGCAGCGGTAAGCGTAGTCGCCGTCCTCGTCGTCGATCGTGCCTTCGGCCAGCGAGCCGGCGCGGCTGCTGATATTGACGAGGACCTTGCGACGGCCGGCCAGAAGATTGGGCCGGAGCGCACGGGCAAGCAGCAGGGGCGCAAGCGCATTGATGCGCATGACCTCGAGGAAGTCGCCCGTCGCCAGCGAGCCGAGGCCACCGGTATCGCCGCGGACCGCCGCATTGTTGATGACGATATCGACCGGCTGGCCTTGCAACCTCTCGCCGAGCGCGGCGATGGAGCCCTCATCCGCAACGTCGAGCGCTTCGGCACCGGGCGAAGCCTGCCGCATGCAGGCGATGACGCGCAGGCCCGCCGCTGCATAGAGATCGGCAAGCGTCCGGCCGAGCCCGCGCGAGGCGCCGGTGATGAGGACCGTTCCCCTGTCAGCGGTGCTTGACGTCATATTTCTTCTCGATGAGGCTGATGAGGCTGGCGGCCGCGAGCGTCAGCAGGATGTAGAGGATCGCCGCCGAATTGTAGGGCGCGAACGGCAGGAAGCTCGCCGACTGGAACTCGCGCATGCGCTGCGTGATGTCGCGGATCGACAGGATGGAGAGCAGCGAGGTGTCCTTCAGGATCGCGATCAGCTCGTTGCCGAGCGGCGGGATGACGATGCGGAAGGCCTGCGGCAGGATGACGAGCCGCGCCGTCTGCCAGCGGTTCAGCCCGAGGCTTCCCGCCGCCTCGATCTGGCCCGCCGGAATGGCGTTGATGCCCGAGCGGAAGATTTCCGCGAGATAGGCCGAATAGGCGAGCGCCATGGCGACGATGCCGCGCATCAGGTTCGGCGGATCGAAGACGCCGGCCGTCGCATCCTTCAGCGCGCCCGATAGCGGCAGGCCGACATAGAGCACGATGACGAGCATGGGGATGCCGCGGATCGTATCGACGACGAATTCCGAGCCGATGGACAGCGGATGGCGGCGATGCAGGAAGCCGCCGAAGGTGAGCAGGCCAAGGATGATGGCGATGACGGCGAATGTGATACCGGTGGCGCGGTCGCGGTCGTTCAGCGCCTCGACCTGCCAGAGGCGCGGCCAGTCGGCGGGAACGGAGGCCGACGGCAGCAAGGCGCCGCTGACATCTTCCTTCTTGCCGATGGCCTCGATGGCCTGCTGCGGAGTGACGAAAGTGCGCACCGGCGTCTCGGTCGTCGGGCCGCCCTCGTACTGGCCGAAGCGCACGGCGCTGATGAGACCGGAGGGCGTGTTGGTGACGATGCCGACCTTGCCTTCCAGCGTGCCGGCCAGCACGTAGCCATCCTTCGGCTGCAGCAGGAACCAGGCCGAAAGCGTGGCGAAGATGGCCGCCAGTGCGGCGAAGGTGACGAGGTTGCGGCGCGTATAACGCAGCTTCAAGAGCCCCACCCAGACGAGGCCGAGAATGGCGGCGAGGATATAGGCCGCGATGGCAGCGCGGATGGTCGTGGCAAGGCCCGAGGCGAAGGCGAGATGGGCGAAGAGCAGCACGAAGACGAGGCCCGCGCCGTTGAGAAGGCCGGTGAGCCAGGAGCCGGCGCGGCGCGCGAGGCTTTCCTCCGGCACGGCCGCCCGGCTGCCGAGGAAGAGCAGGCCGAGGCCGGCGAGCAGAAGCACGGCATAGGCCGGCCATAGCCAGCCCTCCACGCCGCGCACCATGAGGTCGGCCGCTTCCGTCAGCTGGCGGGGCGTCACGCCCTTGACCACGAGGTCGGATTTGAACGCATCGACGCCGTTCGCCACCACGGAGGCGATGAAGGGATGGACGAGGTCACCGGCCAGAATGGCAGCCGTCGCGACGAGGGCGACGAGGCCGGTGGCGATCGTCAGGCGCGGTCGCGCGGCCTTCGCCTGGGACAGGATCAGGACGCCGAGGCCCGCGGAAAAGGCGACCGTCAGCAGCAGGAAGCCCGGCACATAGACGCCCGAACCCGGCTCGATGCCGAGGATGGCGCGCAGCGCGCGCTGGTAATCGCCCGAGGAGGCAAAGAGATAGACGATGAAGGGCAGCGCGGCGAGGATCACCAGATTGCTGGGCCTCACGCTTCTGACGAACGACATTCCGGCCTCCGCGGCGCAATCGGGAAGGAAGCGGGAGCGCCAGACGGCGCCCCCGCGCGAGCCTTACTTGAGGCCCCAGTACTTGGCGATCAGCTTGTCGAGCGTGCCGTCGTCCTTGATGGCCTTCAGGCCCTCGTTGAAGGCCGCGACATTCTCGTCGCCCTTGCGGAAGACGAGGCCGAGCGGGTCGGATTCCAGATCCTTGATGGAGGCGACGAGTTCGCCGGCGAATTCCCGCTCATAGGCGGCGGCGTTCGCACCGTTGATCACGACGCCGTCGACGTCCTTGTTCTTGAGCGCGATGATGGCGGCGCTGAAGCTGTCATAGGCCGCGACATTCTCCTTGCCGACCACGCCTTCGGCGACCTGCGCGTCCGTCGTGTTGGCCTGGGCGGAGAGCTTGCGGCCCTCGGCCTTGAACTTGTCGAGCGTGATGCCCTGGTCCTCGGCGCGCGTCAGCACGGCCTGGCTGTTGATGATGTAGGGATCGGAGAAGTCCATCGCCTTCTTGCGCTCGTCGGTGATCGAGACACCGGAGGCGACGAGATCGAAACTGCCCTGGTCGAGCGCGGCGAAGATGCCGTCCCAGCCCGTCGTCACGAATTCGGCCTGGCAATTGATCTTGGCGCAGACGGCATTGACCACGTCGACGTCGAAGCCGACGATCTGGCCGGTCGCCGTGTCGACGCTCTCCATCGGCGGCGAAGTCGTGTCGGACCCGACCTTCAGCAGCTTGCCGCCAAGATCGGCCGCATGGGCACCGCCCGCCACGAGAGCGGCAAGCGCAAGCGTTGCAACGAATTTCCTCATCTCTTCCTCCTCAACATCGGCTCCGCCACAGCGGCAGACACTCGACAAATCCCACGGACAGGCACCCTCCTCCCATCCTGGAAAAACGGTAACAAGGAATATAAACGTTTTCAAGAAGAAATATAAACGTTTTTATTTTGAGCGGTACGAAGGGATGCACGCGCTATAGGCGTGGGAAAATCAACGGCTTCAGGTGAGAAAGGAAGAAAGACAGGCGGCTGGAGCGGGTAGCGGGAATCGAACCCGCGCGTTCAGCTTGGGAAGCTGACAGGCTACCATTACATCATACCCGCAGGGCAGCGCCGATGGCGCATCCATCCAACAGTTCGCGAAGCGTGTCAAGCGAGCCGGTCGCCGGAGCGTTCGATCAGCTGGGGCATGATGAGCGCCTGCAGAGCCTCGGGGGGCTCGCCTTCCATGCGGCGCAGGATGTATCGGCCGAGCAGTTCGCTCGGCTCGTGGATCGGCAGGTAATAGGTGGTGATCGGCGGGGCGAAGTACTGGCTGACATTGAGGTCGTCGGTCGCGTTGATCACCGCGTCGCGGCCGTGGACGAGGCCGTGTTCGTGGAAGCCGGAGAAGGCGCCGAGGGCCGAGGCTTCGTTGGCGCAGATATAGGCGGTCGGCGGGTTCGGCAGGGCGGACATTGCAAGCACGTTCTCGCGGCCGAAGGCGGGCGTCAGGTGGCCGTGGGCGATAAGGGCGGGGTCGAACGGGAGGCCGGCGGCTTCGAGGGCCTCTCGGTAGGCTTCCAGGCGGACGATAGCGTAGCTGAGCTCGGCCATGGGATTGATCAGGGCGATGCGGCGGTGGCCGCGTTCGGCGAGGCGGGCGACCGAGTGGCGGATCATCCGGTCGTTGTCGGCATCGACGAAGGCATGCGGGGCATTGTGCAGCGTGATGCCGTAGGTGACGAAGGGGAAATCCGCCTCCTGCATGATGCGCACGCGCGGGTCGTCCGCTCGGGTGCCGGAGACGATGATGCCGTCGGCTTTCTTCAAGGAGACGATCTGGCGGATGGTGGCGAGGCTCTCCTCGAAATTGCGCACGGCATAGAGCGAGACGCGGTAGGGGCTTTCCTCCAGCGCCCAGGAAATGCCGCTGAGGAGCTGGGCGTATTCGACGCCCTCCCATTCGTTCTGCTTGGGGCCAGGCGCGGTCATGATGGCGGCGACCTGGTAGGTCTTGCCGGTGCGCAGCTGCACGCCATGCATGTTGAGCTGGTAGCCGACGCGCTCAGCGGCAGCCACCACGATGGCGCGCGTTTCCGGCCGCACCTGCGGGCTGTCGTTCAGCGCCTTCGATACGGTGGCGATCGAAAGGCCCGTCTCCTGCGCGATGGTCTTGATCGTGGGTCTTGGCATCGCGTCCCGTCTGGCTCGTCTTCCCTCGCCCCGCGCGAAGGTCATCAAACGCCTATCGCACGATAAAAACGTTTAACTTCATTGTAAAGGGCGAAAAGACCGGTCTCAGCCGGCGCGGAAATGCTTGGAGAGCTTGAGACCCTGCGCCTGGTAGTTGGAGCCGAGGCCGGAGCCGTAGAGCCCTTCGGGGGCGTTCAGCATGTGCTCGTAGACGAGGCGGCCGACGATCTGGCCGTGTTCCAGGATGAAGGGCACCTCATGGCTGCGCACCTCCAGCACCGCGCGGCTGCCGGAGCCGCCGGCGGGGGCGTGGCCGAAGCCTGGATCGAAGAAGCCGGCATAGTGGACGCGGAACTCGCCGACGAGCGGGTCGAAGGGCGTCATCTCGGCGGCATAGAGCGGCGGGACATGCACGGCCTCGCGCGAGACGAGGATGTAGAACTCGTCCGGATCGAGGATCAGCTCGTTGCGGCCACGGCTGAACAGCGGCTCCCAGAAATCGTAGATGTCGTGCTGGTTCTTGCGATCGACGTCGACGACGGAGGTGTGGTGCTTGCCGCGATAGCCGATGAGCCCGTCCGGGCCGGTGCCCTTGAGGTCGATGGAAAGCGCGATGCCGCCGCCGGAGACGTTCGGCGTCTCGCTGGCGACGAGCGTGTCCGAGGCATGCAGCGCCAGCAGCTCGCTTTCGCCGAGCAGGGCATTGCCGCTGCGGAAACGGATCTGCGACAGGCGCGAGCCGCGGCGCACGACGATGGGGAAGGTGCGCGGCGAGATTTCCAGATAGAGCGGGCCGGAATAGCCGGCCGGGATCTTGTCGAATTCCTGCGCGCGGTCGGTGATGACGCGGGTGAAGATGTCGAGACGGCCGGTGGAGCTCTTGGGGTTCGCCGAGGCGGCGAGGTCCGCCGGCAGGTCGAGGCTTTCCATCAGCGGTACGATGTAGACGCAGCCGGTTTCCAGCACCGCGCCCTCGGAAAGGTCGATGACGTGGAGTTGCAGTCGGTCGAGCTTGTCGGCGACGAGATGGGAGGGGCCCGGCAGGAAGCTGGCGCGCACGCGAAACGCCTTCGCGCCGAGGCGCAGGTCGAGGCTTGCCGGCTGGATCTGGTCGCCGTCCAGCGCCGCCTCGCTCTTCAGCCTGCCGCTCTCGAACAAGCCGCGAATGGCGTTGTCCGCCAGAATGCCCGTGCTGCGCGTCGCAGAAGCCATGGTCGTACCGTCCCTCTCAGAGGGCTGGCACAAAACCAAATGCCGGCAATTGACGCAAGCGCGGGGCCGCAGTATTAGCAGATTATCCCGTGGTGATTTGGCCGGCCGGCTTGCAGCCACGTAAAACAAGTAGCTAAAAAGGCCGGGTGACAAACCGGCCTGCTTACGCGGCCGGTTTTTTTGTTTGAAGGCACGATCACATGAGCAAGTCCTGGCGCCCGGCCACCCAACTCGTTCACGGCGGAACCACCCGCTCCCAGCACGGCGAAACCGCCGAGGCGATCTTCCTGACGCAAGGCTTCGTCTACGACACCTCGGCGGCGGCCGAAGCCCGCTTCAAGGGCGAGACGGACGGCTTCATCTACGCCCGCTATGCAAGCCCCACCAACGACATGTTCGAAAAGCGCATGTGCCTGCTGGAAGGCGCGGAGGACGCCCGCGCCACCGCCTCCGGCATGGCCGCCGTCGCCGCCGCCATCCTCTGCCAGCTGAAGGCCGGCGACCATATCGTCGCGGCCCGCGCGCTCTTCGGCTCCTGCCGCTGGGTGGTCGAGACGCTAGCGCCGAAATACGGCATCGAATGCACGCTGGTCGATGGCCGCGACCTTGCCAACTGGGAAAAGGCGATCCGGAAGAATACCAAGGTGTTCTTCCTCGAAAGCCCGACCAACCCGACGCTGGAAGTCGTCGATATCGCCGGCGTGGCGAAGCTCGCCAACCAGATCGGCGCGAAGGTTGTGGTCGACAATGTCTTCGCGACCCCGCTTTTCCAGAAGCCGCTGGAGCTCGGCGCGCATATCGTCGTCTATTCGGCCACCAAGCATATCGACGGCCAGGGCCGGTGCCTTGGCGGCGTCGTGCTCTCCGACAAGGAATGGATCGCCGAGCACCTGCAGGATTATTTCCGCCACACCGGCCCCGCCATGTCGCCGTTCAACGCCTGGACGCTGCTGAAGGGCATCGAGACGCTGCCGCTGCGCGTCAGGCAGCAGACGGAGAATGCGAGCCGCCTCGCCGACTTCCTCGCCGACCAGAGCCAGGTCGCCCGCGTGATCTATCCCGGCCGCAAGGACCATCCGCAGGCGGATATCATCGCCCGGCAGATGTCGGGCGGCTCGACGCTCGTCTGCTTCGAGCTGAAGGGCGGCAAGGATGCGGCCTTCGCGCTGCAGGATGCGCTGGAGGTCGTGAAGATCTCCAACAATCTCGGCGACGCAAAGAGCCTCATCACGCATCCCGCCACGACGACGCACAAGAACCTGACGGACGAGGCCCGTGCCGAACTCGGCATCTCGCCCGGCACCGTGCGCTTCTCCGCCGGCATCGAGGACAGCGAGGACCTGCTGGAGGATTTCGCGCGGGCGCTTGCCAAAGTCGGGGCGTAAACCGCGCCATCAAGGAAACGATGGAAAGGCACCGGCCAGGGCGGCCGGTGCCTTCTTTGCATGTTCTTGACGCAGCCACATTCCTGTAGAATAGCTGGGCCTAATAAATTCCAAGGCATTCCCATGTATCGTGCGCTGACCCGCGACATCGAAGTGACCGTAGAGCCATATTATCTGGCCGATCAGTCCGATCCCGACGACAGCCGCTATGTCTGGGGATACCGCGTCGTCATCTCCAACCATTCCGACGTCGCGGTGCGACTGATGACGCGCTACTGGCACATTACCGACCAGAACGGACAGGTGGACGAAGTCAACGGGCCGGGCGTCATCGGCGAGCAGCCGGTGCTTCGGCCGGGCGATACCTACGAATATTCCTCCGGCTGCCCGCTGGAAACGCCGTCGGGCATCATGTTCGGGCGGTATCGCATGGAAGCGGAGACGGGCGAGGCCTTCGACGTCGCCATTCCGGCGTTCTCGCTGGATACGCCGGGGCAGGCGCGCACGCTGAATTGAGTAGGTAGCCTCTCATCCGGCCTGCCGGCCACCTTCTCCTTGGCTGCGGGGCGAAGGAGACCCATGGCACCGGCTTCCTCACATTATCGCCGCAAGTGAAAAACGAGACGCCGCATCCTTCCCTTCTCCCCGCTTGCGGGGAGAAGGTGCCGACAGGCGGATGAGGGGCAATCGCCCCCACACCTTTACTGCGGCAGGACTTCCGCCGCCTCGAAGCGGTAGGTGGTCGAGCAGAACTCGCAGGTCACCGCGATCTCGCCCTTGTCGTCCGCCGTATGGGCGATCTCCTCGGCGCTGAGGCCGGCAAGGACGCCTTTCAGCTTCTCGCGCGAGCAGGAGCAGCGGTCGAAGACCTGCTGCGGCTGGTAGACGCGCACGCCGCGCTCGTGGAAGAGGCGATAGAGCAGCCGTTCGGTGCCGACGTTCGGATCGGTCAGCTCGTCGGCGTCGATCGTCTCGACCATGGTCTTGGCTTCCGCCCAGTTGTCGTCGTCATCGATCTTGTGGCCGGCCTCGTCGCCGTCGCCGCCGGGAAGGTCCGCTTGGCGCATGCGCTCGGGCGACTGCGGCAGGAACTGCGCGACCATGCCGCCCGCCCGCCAGCGATGACGGGCCTTGCCGGCCTCGTCGCGGTCGTAGAGCTCGGCGACGCCGAGGCGCACCTTGGTCGGGATCTGCTCCGACTGGCGGAAATAGACGCCGGCGATCTCCTCCAGCGTATGGCCGTCGAGCGGGACGATGCCCTGGTAGCGCTGCGTATGTGCGCCCTGGTCGATGGTGAAGGCGAGAATGCCCTTGCCGAGCAGCTCATGCGGCTCCGTCCTGCCTTCGGCGACGGCAGCCTCCAGCGCCGCCTCGTCGAAGCGGGCATAGGCGCGCACGTTCTCCGGCGCGGCGAAATCGGCGACGAGCAGATCGACGGGGCCGTCGCCCTTGGTCTGGACGATCAGCTTGCCCTCGAATTTCAGCGAGGTGCCGAGCAGCACGGTGAGCGTGATCGCCTCGGCCAGAAGGCGGGCGACGGGCGCGGGATAATCGTGCCGGCCGAGAATGCCGTCGAGCATCGGGCCGAGCTGCACGGCCCTGCCGCGCACATCGAGGCCCTCCACCTGGAACGGCAGGACATGGTCGTCGCCGGCAAAGCCGGGCTCACCGAGTTTCAGGGCGTTTTCAGCCATCATCGTTCTGCTCCTTGCACACCGCCGCGCCGCGGGCCTTGCGCCCCGCCACGTCCGACAGCGTCTATCGTGATTTCGCGCTCCTGCCGCCCGATCATTCCATACCGGGCGGGCAAGCGCCAGAGACGACGCCTTCCGGCGCCGGGTGTCGGCACCTAGATCGTGCGTGCCCTCAGATATTTCAAGGCCGCGTCAGACGGCGCCGAAGCACCAGGCAAGGATCGACTTCTGCGCGTGCAGGCGGTTCTCCGCCTCGTCGAAGACCACCGACTGCGGGCCGTCGATCACCTCGTCGGTCACTTCCTCGCCGCGATGGGCGGGCAGGCAGTGCATGAAGAGCGCATCCTTGTCGGCGCGCGCCATGAGTTGCTTGTTGACCTGATAGGGCTGGAAGATGTTGTGGCCGCGGGCGCGGTGCTCTTGGTTCATCGAGACCCAGCAATCGGTGACGATGAGATCGGAGCCATCAGCGATGGCTTCCGGGTCATGGCCGAGCAGGATGTTGCCGCCATTGTCGCGCGCCCAGTTGAGGATCTTGTCATCCGGCTCGGAGCCCATCGGCACGGCCATCTTCATGGTGTAGCCGAAGCGGGCCGAACCCTCGACGAAGGAGTGCAGCACGTTGTTGCCGTCACCCATCCAGGAGAAGGTCTTGCCTTTGGCCGGGCCGCGATGCTCCTCGAAGGTCATGATGTCTGCCATGATCTGGCAGGGGTGTGTGAGGTCCGTCAGGGCATTGATGACCGGCACGGTGGCGTGCTCGGCAAGTTCCAGCAGGCGCGCATGGTCGGTGGTGCGGATCATGATGGCGTCGACATAGCGCGACAGCACCTTGGCCGTGTCGCCGATGGTCTCGGCGCGGCCGAGCTGCATTTCGGTGCCCGACAGGAACAGCGTCTCGCCGCCGAGCTGGCGCATGCCGACGTCGAAGGAGACGCGGGTTCGGGTGGAGGGCTTCTCGAAGATCATCGCCAGCATCTTGCCGGCGAGCGGCTTTCCTTCCGTGCCGGCCTTGCTGGCGGCCTTGCGGCTGTGCGCGTCATCCATGATGACGCGGAGATCGCTTTCCGAAACGGCGGAAAGATCGAGAAAATGCTTGGCCATGATATGTCCTGTCTGTCCCAGTCCCTTAAGCGGCCTTGACGGCCGCCGTCAGCTTTTCCGCCGCCCGCTCGATGCGGGCGAGCCCCTCGCGCGCCTCTTCCGCCGTGACGACCAGCGGCGGCAGCAGGCGCAGCACGTTGTCGCCAGCCGGCACGGCGAGCAGGTTTTCCGCCCGCACGGCCTTGAGGAGATCGGCGACCGGAACCTTCGCCTTGATGCCGAGCATCAGGCCCTCGCCGCGGATATCCTCGATGACCTCGGGGAAACGGTCCTTCAGCGCCGCAAGCCCCTGGCGGAAGACCAGCGCGACGTCGCGCACATGCTGGAGGAAGCCGTCCTCGAGGACGACGTCGAGCACGGCATTACCGACCGCCATGGCGAGCGGGTTGCCGCCATAGGTCGAGCCGTGCGTGCCGGCGACCATGCCGGCGGCGGCCTCGTTCGTGGCAAGGCAGGCGCCGAGCGGGAAGCCGCCGCCGATGCCCTTGGCGATGGCCATGATGTCGGGCGTGACGCCCGCGCTCTCATGGGCGAAGAGGCGGCCGGTGCGGCCGACGCCCGTCTGCACCTCGTCGAGGATGAGCAGCAGGCCGTATTCGTCGCAGAGCCGGCGCAGCTCCTGCATGAATTCCTTCGGCACCGGGCGAAGGCCGCCCTCGCCCTGCACGGGCTCGATGAGGATGCCGGCCGTCTCCTCGGTGATCGCGTCCTTGACGGCCGCGATGTCGCCGAAGGGCAGCTTCAGGAAGCCCGGGGCCTTGGGGCCGAAGCCCTCGATATATTTCTCCTGCCCGCCGGCCGCGATGGTGGCGATGGTGCGGCCGTGGAAGGCGCCCTCGAAGGTGAGGATATGGTACTTGCCGGGATGGCCCTTGGCGAAATGGTAGCGCCGCGCCGTCTTGATGGCGCATTCCAGCGCCTCGGCGCCCGAATTGGTGAAGAACACCTTGTCGGCGAAGGTCGCCTCCGTCAGCCGGCGGCCGAGGCTTTCCTGGCCCGGGATCTCGTAGAGGTTCGACAGGTGCCAGACCTTGTCGGCCTGGTCCTTCAAAGCAGCGACGAGATGCGGATGGGCATGGCCGAGCGAATTGACGGCGACGCCGGCGGCGAAATCGAGATAGCGCTCGCCATCCTCGGTGACGAGCCAGACGCCCTCTCCTCGCGTGAACCGCAGAGGCGCACGCATATAGGTTTCATAGAGCGGCGCGGCATCGGCCATGGCGCGTATCCTCCGAAAAGAGATGCGGAAAAAAGTTTCGTGCTTGACTTTTCCGATCGCCAGAAAAATCAAAAGCCGCCTTTCGGCGGCATGCCGCACTATCGGCATTTCCCCCCGGCCTGTCAACAAAATCGCGGGGCCGAAATGCCGCTGAACCTGCCGCAAGGTGAGGATTCACGGCACGCGCGGAAGGTGTCGCTATCGAGTCACACCCGACCAGCAAGTTGGGGAAAACTTAGAAATCGATTCGCGCCGATTCCCCCGACTCTTGTCACGGAGTCGCCCGGTCTCTAGGTTAAAGACCAATTACTAGACTGCATGCGGCGGAACTAGTCACCAAAAGAGTCAAGGCGTTCAGGTCCCGGACCAGTCCGGGGCGCGATGACGGATTCGCGCATTGCGTGCGCCGAACGGAGACGAGAGATGAACTGGACAGACGAGCGCGTCGAGAAACTCAAGAAGCTCTGGAGCGAAGGCCTGAGCGCGAGCCAGATCGCAGCCCAGCTCGGCGGCGTGAGCCGCAACGCCGTCATCGGCAAGGTGCACCGGCTGAACCTGCCGGGCCGCGCCAAGGCCGGCGGAACGCAGACCGCCTCGCGTCCGAAGCGCCCGGCAGCAGCGACCCCGCGTCCGTCGAACTTCGCCGCCCGCCCCGTCGCTGCCCGCCCGGCAGCCCGCTCCGCCGGCAACGCGCTGACCAAGGAAGAGATCGACGCCGATTTCGACATGCAGAGCGCGCAGCTCCCGGTTCCGGCCAACGGCAACAACGGGGTCGTCGTACCGATGTCGCGCAAGCTGGAACTGACGCAGCTCACCGAGCGCACCTGCAAGTGGCCGATCGGCGACCCGCTGAACGACGACTTCCATTTCTGCGGCAACGAGTCCCCGGACAACTCGCCCTACTGCACCTACCACCAGCGCCTCGCCTACCAGCCCTCGGCCGAGCGCCGCCGGATGCGCTGATCGCGCGGATGCGAAGCGGGGCCTGGCATTGCCGGGCCGATAGATCGAAGGCCGGACCATCGTCAGATGATCCGGCCTTTTTGTTTGCGGGAAGGCTGTAGAGGCTTACCCTCTCAGGCGAGGCCGATTTCCTTTGCCCAGGGCGGGTTCGCACCGGCTCTGGAGACGGTGACGGCGGCGGCCTTGGCGCCGAGCGCCAGCGCCCTGGCGATCTGGTCTTCGGAGAGCTTTGTCACCTGCTGCTTGGTGAGCAGGTTCTGCATCTTCAGCGAGGCGAGCACGCCCGCATCGAACGTGTCGCCGGCGCCGACCGTGTCGACCACGGTCACGCGCTCGCTCGGCACCGTGACCTTGTGGTCCGCCGTATAGCCGACCGCACCTTCCGCGCCGCGCGTCACGACGACGAGCTTCGCGCCGTGGTGCAGCCAGTGGCGGGCGAGCGCATCCTCGTCGCCTTCGAGGCCGAACCAGGCGAGGTCCTCGTCGGAGAACTTCACGATGTCGGACATGGCCGCCATGCGGCGGATGCGGCCCATATGGGCGTCCTTGTCCCGGATGAAGCCGGGGCGGATGTTCGGGTCGAGCGAGATGACGCGCTTTTCGTGCTCGCGCGCCAGCAGCGCCTCGTAGGTGGAGCCGCAGGGTTCGGGAATGAGGCTGATGGCGCCGAAATGCAGCGCCTCGCAATCCGCGCCGAGAACCGGGAGCTCGGCCTCGGTGATCATGCGGCCGGCGGTGTTCTCGTCGTAGAAGGCATAGGTCGCATGGCCATCGACCAGCTTGACGAAGGCGACGGTGGTCGGGCGCGACAGCGTGGCGCAATAGCTGTAGTCGACGCCGCTCTCGCCCAGCGTCTTGCGCAGGATGTCGCCCATCATGTCGTCGGAAAGGCCGGTGAAGAAGCCGGCCGGAACGCCGAGGCGGCCGAGCGCGATCGCCGTGTTGAAGATCGCGCCGCCCGCATAGGGCGCATAGGCATCCTCGCCGAGCGTCGTCGTCCGCGGCAGCATGTCGATCAGCGCTTCACCACAACACAGGATCATCCGGTATCCTCCAATCGGAATTTCAATCGATTTAAACGATCACAACCGAAAGCGCCAGCGATTTTTATGCGGTCGGCAGTTCCGCGACGCCGCCGTGCTTCGCCGACCAGGCGAGCGGCGCATCGAAGAAGGCCTCGACGGAGGCGAGCGTCGCGTCGTCGAAGAGCTTTTCCTTGCGGGCGACGGCCAGCACGTCACGCCAGGTGGCGATGTGGTGCAGCCTGACGCCGCCATTGGCATAGCGCGCCTCGGCTTCCCTGAAGATGCCGTAGTAGAACAGCGACATGCCGTGCTCCACCACGCCGCCGGCCGCGCGGATGGCGTCGATGAAGGTGAACATGGAGCCGCCGACCGTCACGAGGTCCTCGATGACGAGGACGCGCGCGCCCTCCGCCATCACGCCCTCGATCTGGGCGTTGCGGCCGTGGCCCTTCGGCTTCTTGCGCACATAGATCATCGGCAGGCCGAGGCGGTCGGCCAAGAGCGCGGCGAAGGGAATGCCCGCCGTCTCGCCGCCGGCAATCACGTCGAAGCGCTCGAAGCCGGCATTGCGGGTGACAGTCGCGGCGGCGAAATCCATGATGGCCGAGCGGATGCGCGGATAGGAGAGCAGCTTGCGGCAGTCCATGTAGACCGGCGAGGCCATGCCGGAGGCGAGCTTGTAGGGCTCTTCCGGGCGGAAATGCACCGCCTTGATCTCCCACAGCATGCGGGCCATCAGCTCCGCCATCACGTCTCGGTCCGGAAAGGAATTGGAAAACATCGGCATCTCCCGCATGACTGTCTTTGCCTGCGCATAGCAGCAAGAGCGGCGGCTTTCCAGCGGATGCACGGCCCCAGATACGGAAAAACCCTCCCCGGCGGGCCGGGAAGGGTTTCTGGAGGATCAGAATATGGCTGTCGTTCAGGCCGCGGCGCGGCGGGCGTCGAGCGAGATGGAGCCCGGGCCGAAGGCGGCGAGCACGAGGAAGCCGCCGGCGATCGTGATGTTCTTCCACATCATCAGGCCGTTGAAGACGGTGAGCAGGCCGTTTGCGCCTTCCGGGAAGTCCGGAATGTTGATCGCGCCGCTGTGGAAGACAAGAGCGGTGAAGACGCTGAAAGCAGCGAGCAGATAGGCGGCAATGCGCGTCTGGAAGCCGACGAGGATGAAGAGGCCGGAGACCAGCTCGAAGAGGCCGGCGACATAGGCGAGTGCGGTGGCGGCCGGGAGGCCCGCACCGGCGATCATGCCGGCGGTGCCCGACGGATCGATCAGCTTCGGATAGCCCGACGTGATGAACATGAGGGCGAGGAGGATGCGTCCGACGAGGACGACGGCGTTCTGCGGCATGAAAAGCTCCTGAGGCTTCGGTGTTTGCGTTGGCGGACAGATAGCAGCTTTCATTCGTCAAGGAAGCCGGGCAATCAGAAGACAGATCGTTCTCTTTTTGTGAACGATCTCCTGTTCCCCACGGAACAGAAACGCACCGCGCCTCGTGCGAGAAGGAGGCGACCCGCATTCCCCCTTCCCCCTTCCCCTTTCCAGAGACATCATGCGCCCCCTGCTTTCCATCCTTGTCCTTGCCGCTGCCACCCTCGCCTTCACGGCCTCCGGAAAAGCCGGTGGCCGTGGCGAGGGCTATTACGGCCACTACCAGCAGAACTGCATCACCAAGCGCATCCGCACGACCGACGCCTATGGCCGGATCGTCACCAAGCGGGTGCGCATCTGCCGGTAGCGCACCATCCGCTACCGGTCGCAGGACGCCGCTCTTTTCTGTTGCAAGCGCCCGGCGGCTGGGCGAAGATTTCCCCACGAGGTGCCCGCTCCGTCAGCGGCCGGGGGAAAGCGGATATGAACGAGATCAACAGAAGTGCTGCGTTCTGGCGTTCCTTTCCGATTTTCGAGGGGTTCGGCAAGGAAACGATCGGCGAGGTCGCGGCCATCGCAACCTACCGCAAATGGCCGGCCGGCACCGTCATCTTCCAGCGCGGCGACGAGGGCACCTATCTCATCGCGCTCGTCTCCGGCCGCATCAAGCTCTCGTTGATCACGCCGCAGGGCAAGGAACTGTCGCTGCGCCAGTTGGAGCCCGGCGCGGTGCTCGGCGAGATGGCGATCCTCGACGGCCAGCCGCGCTCGGCCGATGCCACGGCGGCCGTCGCCACGGAAGGCTATGTAATCGCCAAGCGCGACTTCCTCGACCTCATCGCGCGCCATCCGGCCGCCGCGCAGGCGATCATCCACTATCTCTGCACCAAGCTGCGCGAGACGACGGAGCAGCTCGAGACCATCGCGCTCTACGATCTCGACGCCCGCGTCGCCCGCTTCTTCCTGGCGACGCTGCGCACCATCCACGGCGAGGAACTGCCCGACAGCGCCAATCTCCAGCTTTCGCTGAGCCAGACCGAGATCGCCGGCATCCTCGGCGCCAGCCGGCCGAAGATCAACCGCTCCATCCTGGTGCTGGAAGAGGCCGGCGCCATCCGCCGCAATGACGGCGTCATCCATTGCCATGTCGGCCGGCTCTACGGCATCGCCGAGCCGGATGACGCATAGGCCGCCGGCCAGATGATCGCCAAGAAATACAGGCCCCTTGCCGCCGGCCTCGTCGCCAGCCTTGCCGGCGCGCTCACCCTTTTCGTCCTCGGCGAGACGGCGCTGGAGCGCCAGCGCGAATCCTATTTCGACGCGTTGACGCAGGCGATGCCGACGGCGCAGAGCGACCGGATCGTCGTCGTCGACATCGACCGCAAGGCCTTCCAGGGCGCGCCGAACAAGGACTGGACGCGGGCCGAGACGGCCGCTTTGGTCGACCGGCTTGCGGCGGCAAGGCCCGCGGCCGTCGCCTTCGATTTCATCTTCAGCACGGATTGCGCGGCGGAAGAACCGGCCAATGCCGCCCTTGCCGGCGCTATCGGCCGGGTGCCGACCGTGCTCGGCTTCCTCATCGGCGAGACGCTGGACGGCGCACCGCATCCGGTTCCCAAGCTCGCCCTGCAGCGGCCGGTCGGTGTGCCGGATCTCTGGTTCATCGAGGGCACGGAAAGCTCCTGCGCCTTCCTGCAAGACAGGTCCGCGGCGGCGGCGGCCGCCTTCCTCGTCGGCGACGAGGATGCCGTGGTGCGCCGCGTGCAGGCCTATGCCATCCTCGGCAATGCGGCCTATCCGGCGCTCGGCGTGGAGGCCGCGCGGCTCGCGGCCGGCGCACATACCCCTGTCCTCGGCGGCAATCCCGCCTGGCTGCGGCAGGATTCGCGCATCCTGCGGCTCGACGAGGACGGCAGCCTGCGCTTCGTGGCGAGCGGACCGGCGGCGATCGCCGCGCGCACCTTCTCCGCCGGCGACGTGGTTGCGGGGCGCGTTCCGGCCGAGCGGATCGCCGGCAAGGTGGTGCTGATCGGCAGCAGCCTGCCCAATCTCGGCGGGCTTCGCACCAGCGCCTCCATGACGCTCGAACCCTCCGTGCAGATCCATGCGGACGTGGCGAACGCCATCCTCACCGACCGCATCCCGACACGGGACCTCGGCCTCCTGCCGCTGGAGGCCGGCTTCGCCTTCGTCGTGGGAGCGGCGGCGGCGCTGGCGGCGGCGCGGCTGCGGCCGCTCGGGGCGGCGATGGCCGGCATCGGCCTCATCGGCCTCGTCTTCGGCGCGTCCGTGCTGCTCTATCTGCGCACGGCGCTGCTTTCGGATGCGGTCGGCATGTCGCTGATCGTGGCGACGGCGGCGCTCGTCACCGGCCTCCTGCAATATGCCCACGTGCGCCGCGCCGAGGCGACGGCCCGCCTGCGCTTTGCGCAATACCTGCCGCAATCCGTCGTCTCGCGCTATATCGACAATCCCGACCTCGGGCGCGTGGCGGGCGAGGAGCGGCAGGTGACGGCGCTCTTCACCGATATCGAGGGCTTTTCCGCGCTCGCCCAGAAGATCGGACCGCACGACCTCGTCAGGCTGCTCGACATCTACTTCTCCGAGGTGAACGGCCTCGTCGCGCGCCATGGCGGCATGGTGGACAAGGTGGTGGGCGACGCGGTGCATGCGCTCTTCAACGCGCCCGACGATCTCGACCGGCATGTCGACAAGGCGCTCGCCTGCGCCGACGAGATCCGCACCCTGACGGAGGAGATGCGCCGCCGCCCCGCTTTCCTCGACAAGGATTTCGGCCGCACGCGCATCGGCGTCGAGACGGGCATGGCGGTGCTGGGGGAAGTGGGGACCGGCGGCAAGCTCGACTATACGGCGCATGGCGATGCGGTGAACCTCGCCGCGCGGCTGCAGGATGCCAACAAGTTCCTCGGCACGCAGATCTGCGTCGGCCCGCGCGCCGCAAGCGAGACCGGCCGCACGCTGCGCGCCATCGGCAGCCACGAGATCCGCGGCTTCGGCACGATGGCGCTCTTCACACTGGATTAACGGATGCCGACGCTCGCATAGGCCTCGCGGATGCGGGCCTTGCCCCATTGCGTGACCGCGCCGGGCGCCTCGCCCGGCGCCCGGATCTCGACGCCCTCGCCGCGGCCGACCGCCTTCATCACGCCGCCGCCCGTCACCTCGACGCGGCCATGCTCGACGAAGACGGCGAAGACGCCGCGATTGGGGCCGGCGAAGAATTTCGTGCCGCGCACGCCGATCATGCCGAAGGCGGTGCGCATGGTGAGGTCGATCTTGGCAAGGCCTTCCGGCCGGTCGAAGACCATCTGCCCGGTGCCGAGCTCGATGGTGCCGCCCTGGCCGGCGATGAAGGTATCGATCAGGAGTTCCGTCTCGCTGCCGAGCAGGAGGCTGGTATCCTCGCCGAGGGCGAGTTCCGCGAAGCTTTCCTTGCCCGTCGAGACGAAGTCCCGGTCCATCAGGCTCGCGCCGGCCTTCAGTCCCTCCAGACGGTTCGCCTGCCGGCGGCTGACATTGCCGGTGATCTCGACGGCCTTGCCGATGACGGCATTGGCCTGCGTGGCACGGACACCGATGCTCGTCAGCGCCAGCGCGCCGCCGGCGATGAAGAGCCTCCGGCTGAGTTGGGTGGGGCTCAGGGCGTTGAGCATTCGCATCTGGGTGCCTTTCGCGGACGGGCCGGAAACGGATTGGACCTGATGGAGGCCGACGCGTCAATCGCACGCCGCCCTCCCGGACACTCTTATGCGCCCTCGCTCCCGCCGCCTCTGTTCCCGCGGAAACAGGGCGGGCCGGAGCCTCAGCGGATCTCGCCGGCCTGCGGGCCCCAGGTGTCCGTCATGGCGAAGCCTTCCGCCAGCGGATCGGTCGGATCGAGCGCGATCTGGTGCAGGCCGAAGGTCCAGCCGCGGCCGGTGATGGTGGGGATGATGGCCTTGCGGCCGGCGACCTCGGTCTCGGCCTGCAATCCGACTTCGAACTCCGACCCGATGATCGAGCGCGAGCGGAACGTGTCGCCCACCTTGGCAAGGCCGCGGGCATGCAGCGTGGCGAGGTTGGCGGAATTGCCGGTGCCGCAGGGCGAGCGGTCGACGCGGCCCGGCCACATGGTCGTGGCGGTGCGCACGAGGCCGTCCGGGTCCCGATCGCGGAACATGACATAGGCGACGCCGTTGATCTCGGGGATTTCCGGATGCACGATCTTCATCGACTTGTTGATGAGGTCCTTCAGCGCCATGCCGGCATCGACGAGCGCGCGGGCGTTGGCCTTCTCGATCTTCGTGCCGATCTGGTCGACATCGACCAGCGCATAGAAGATGCCGCCATAGGAGATGTCGAAGCGCACGCGGCCCCAGTGCGGCGTGTCGATCTCGACGTCCAGTTCCTGGACGAAGGACGGCACCATGGTGAGCTTTACCTTCTCGCAGCGCCCGTCGCGGCAGGTCGCCGTCGCCTTGACGAGGCCGGCGGCCGTGTCGAGCACGACGACGGTTTCCGGTTCCTTCATCTCGACGATGCCCGATTCGAGCAGCGCCGTGGTGACGCAGATCGAGTTGGAGCCCGAGGAGGCATGCGCCTGGTCGGCCTGCAGGATGATGAAGCCGGCATCGGCCTCGGGACGCTTGGCCGGCACCAGAAGGTTGACCGAGCCCGTCGCGGCCGCACGCGGCTCGAGGCACAGGAAGCGGCGCAGGCTGTCGTCGACCGTGTTGATATAGTTGAGCTGCTCGGCGATCGAATTGCCGGGGATCTTCGGCACGCCGCCGATGGCCACCTTGCCGATCTCGCCCTCGCAATGAACGTCCAGCAACTGGATCGTGCGCTTCCATCTCATGTCGATATGCTCCGTTCTCGCCGGCCGCCCGGCTGCTTTCTCTCTGATATATCAGATCGGGCCGCGTTCCAACAGCTTTTCATGCGACAGGTTCGCGCGCTACGAAGATGGGATCACGATCGTCCCGCCAGGAACTCTTCATGACCAAGCTCATCGTCTTCACCGACCTGCATATGGTGCCCGAGGGCGCGACCATCATCGGCCTCGATCCCTACCAGCGGCTTTTGGCCGGCATCGAGCATGTCAACCGCTACCATCCCGACGCCGACCGCGTGATCATCACCGGCGACCTCGCGCACCGGGCCGACACGCTGTCCTACGAGCGCCTGCACGGCCTTCTCGCGCGGGTCGTGCCGCCCGTCGCCATCACCATCGGCAACCACGACTATCGCGACCGTTTCCTCGAGACCTTCACCCATGTCCGGCCGGACGAGAACGGCTTCGTGCAGCAGTCCATCGATTTTTCCGACTGCCGGGTCGTGCTGCTCGACACGCTCTTTGCACCGCCCTACGACTATCCGATGAGCCATGCCGGCTATCTTTGCGAAAGGCGCCTCGCCTGGCTCGACCGGGCGCTTGCCGGCGCGGACGGCCGTCCCGTCCTGCTCTTCATGCATCACCCGCCGCACAAGACGGGCTTTACCGGCATGGACGCCATCCGCCTCGGCAACGAGGATGCCTTCTACGATCTGGTGCTGCGCCACGGCAATGTCCGGCACATCTTCGCCGGCCATGTCCACCGCACGATCGGCGGCTCGCATCGCGGCATTCCCTTCTCGATCTTCAAGAGCCCGGTGCACCAGCAGCCGATGCCCTTCGACATGCCAAACGCCTCGCTGTCGGTCGACGAGCCCGGCGCCTATGGCATCGTCGTGGTGACCGAGGAGGGCCTGCAGGTGCACAACGAGGACTATGAAATCGCGCGGCGCGACCCGGAAATCGCCTGAGGCCGCCGGTTAACGCGCGTTACACATCGTGATGCCTCGACCGCCTTCCGCCGGAACCGGTCCGGCAAAACGACGTTGTCTCCGCCGAAGGGGTGATAAACCCGATTTTCGAAGGAGAAGAACATGCGCAAGATTCTCATGGCCGGTGCCGCCCTGGCACTTCTCGGCGCCACCGCCGCCCATGCGGACGATCGCGACAAGGAGGCTCTCGGCGGGGCTGCCGGCGGGGCCGCAGGGGCTGCGGCGGGCGCCGTGGTCGGAGGCCCGATCGGCGCGGTCGTCGGCGGCGTGGCCGGTTTCGCCATCGGCGCGGATGCCGCCGTTCCGGACGACGCCCGGGTCTATGTCATGGAGAACCCGACACCGCCCGTCGTCCTCGAAGCTCCGGTAACGGCCGAGACGCGCTTCGACGACAGCGTGACGCTGACGCCGATCCCCGAGCATCCCGACCTTGCCTATGTCTATGTCGACAACCGCCCGGTCATCGTGCGCACCGACAGCCGTCAGGTGATCTATGCGCCGGACGTGCAGGCCACCGGCAGCATTTCGTCCGACATTCCCGAGGCGACGATCACCTATGTCGAACGGCACCCGGTCGATCCCGTCATCCTGGAAGGACCGGTCGAGGCCGGCATGGTGGTCCCCGATACGGTGCAGATCGTCGACGTGCCGGAAAACCCGAACTACGGCTACATCTATGTCGACCAGCGGCCCGTTCTCGTGGACCGCGGCTCGCGCCAGGTGATCTGGGTGCGCTAAAAGCATCCGGTAAACGATGAGGCGGCCCCTGCGGGCCGCCTCTGTTTATTCAGACCCTTTCTTTCCTCTCTATCGTTATCTTCGGGCTCGACCCGAACATGACGTAGGAAAGGTGGGCGGCCTTGCCGGCGGCGCGAGGCGCTCCCTGCGAGGCCGCCTTTTACTGTCCGACGGCCGTTGTCGTGGTGTCCTCGACCGAATTGCCGAGGCGGCGCCACTGGTCGTCGTAATTCCTGCGCGTCACCGGATCGAAGACCGCGATGGGCGTCGAGACCACGATGCTCGCCGCGCTGCCGACCGTCTGGGCCGTGCCGAGCGCCACGGCGCCGAGCCGCTCGCCGAGGCCGACCTCCGAATCCGTGACGGACTGGCCGTCGATCAGGCGGTTGCCGATGAGGCGCACGACCTCGGGGCTCTCAGCGAACTTGCCGTGATTGAGCCGGTCGCCGGATTTCAGCGCCGTGAGATCGATCACCGTGATGCCCTGCTTTTCCAGCATGGAGCGGTAGGGTTCGGCGGCGGGGTTGATCTGGCCGAGGCGATCCACATTGCCCGAGATGCGGCGCGAGAGCGTCAGCGCCCGGTCGTCGCGCGAGACGAAGAGCGTGAACTGCGGCCTGTCCGGCCCGATGGCGCGAAGCTGCTGGCCGAAGACATCGACGTCGAGGTCGGGGGAAGCAAGAATGACCTGCTGGATCTTCTTCGGCACGCGCCCGTCGCGGATCGCCATCTGGCGCAGCGTCTCGACGGCGAGCCAGGTGCCCATGGAATGCGCCATGATGGTGATCTCGCCGACCTCGGGCGTATCGACCGCCGCCCGCAGCAGCTCCTCCAGCGCGTCACGCGAATAGTTCGTGCTTTCCTTGTCGTAGGAATAATCGAAGATGCTGGCGCGCGAGGGCCAGGTGAAGATCACCGGGGCGGCATCCGTCTTCGAATCGTGCACGATCTGCGCAAAGCGGTAGACGGCATCCTCATAGCGGTTGTTGAAACCGTGCACGAAGACGAGCACGCGCCGGCTCTTCGGCAGGTTATGGTCGAGCCAGACGCGGCCGGCTTTCGCGCTTTCGACGGGCTTCACGCTGACGGTCGAGAAATCCTTCATCGGATCGGCCGGCAGCTTCTTCGGCCATTGCACCTGGCCGACCTTGCGGTTGGCGTCGGGCGGGATGGAGATGGCGATGTCGCGCAGCTCCAGCTGGGAGCCACGCTCGCCGGAGAAGAGGACGCCCGGCTGGCTCGACGGCGCGCGGGTGGTCGCGACCAGCAGATCGACCTTGGACACACCCGGCGGCGTCTCGCCGCTCGGCACCAGCACGCCTTCCGGCCGGCCGGCGCAACTCGCCAGCACCAGCAACCCGGCGAAGATCACGCGACGCAATACGCGCGGCATAACGCGGCTCGTCATGTCCCGCTTCCTTCCGCTTTCCTGTTTTCGCCGGCGCCGTGCACGCACCGTTCGCACCTGCTTAGCCGAGCGGCGGGCGGTTTTGAAGAGAGGCTGTGCGGACGAAGAAGGACGTGACGAACGAGAGGCCATCCCGCGTGGCAGATCGGCCACGGCGGAAACCATCCGGCAGATGGCGCCGTCCGCGGCAAGCGAGAGATGGGAAAGAGGAAACGCTCCGGCCGACCTGGCGTTGTTCCTATCCGTTTGCACGCCGAAGCCGGCAGGGCAAGGATCAGTTCGTGCGGGCGAGAGCCTGCGCATCCATGCCGGCCGGGAATCGCAACGTGCCGGAGCGGTCGTTGACGGCGTTCCAGACGGCTTCCGCAACATCGCTTTCCCGCGTGGTCAGCGCCGGCCGCGCGAACTGCGCGAAGATCGGCGCGGCGAAGCCGGCATAGGACTCGGGAATGAGATTCTCGACGAGGATGGGGGTGTTCTGCGCAAACCGCGTCGTTGGCGCATATCCCGGCTCGACGAGCTTGACGCGAACATCGAAGTGCCCCAATTCATGGGCCAGCGACCCTGTGAATCCTTCGACGGCCTGCTTGCTGGCAGTATAGGCGGCCGCCAGTGGCATGGGCGCCAATGTGACGCTAGAGGTCACGTTCACGATCACGCCGGCGCGGCGTTCCCGCATCTGCGGGATCACGGCCTGCGTCATCGCCATGACACCGAAGGTGTTCGTGTCGAAAATCTTGCGGATATGAGACATGGGCGTCGCCTCGAATGCGCCGACGACGCCGATCCCGGCATTGTTGACCAGCGCATCGATCGGGCCGGCAGCCTCGATGGCATCGGCAATGCTGCCCTCATCCGTCACATCCAGCGGAAGAATATGCAGGTTCGGCTCCTGCGAGAAAAGGTCTTGCCGGGGCGTGCGCATGGTCGCCACGACATTCCACTCGTTCGCCAGAAAGTGGCGCGCCACCTCGAGGCCGTAACCCGATGAGCACCCGGTAATCAGCACGGTTTTCACTGTTCGTCTCCTTGTTGGGATCTGGTCCCAATGTAATTCGACGAGAAAGGACGATCTACGATAGAAAGTCCGAATTTAATTCGTTATAGTCCGGAAATGATCGATCCACTCTCCGATATCGCCGGCCTGCTCCGCCCTCGCGCCGTGTTCACGAAGGGTATTAGTGGCGCGGGGCGCTGGGGGGTGCGCTACGAAGATTTCGGCCATCCCAGCTTTGCCATCGTGATCGAGGGCGCCTGTCGCCTGAATGTCGAGGGGCAAAAGGAACTGCGCCTTGAGGCAGGCGATTTCATCCTGCTTCCGCGCACGCCCAGCTTTACGATGTCAGGCTTCGAACCGATCATACCGGACCTCATCGATCCGCAAGCAGGGGCCGCTGCCGGAGACATTCGACATGGCAGGCAGGACGGCCCACCGAGCGTCCGCATCCTCGGAGGATATTTCATCTTCGACAGCGACGATTCCAGCTTTCTCGTCTCACTGCTTCCCGAGCAAGTGCATGTACGCGGCGTCGACCGGCTGTCTATGCTGGTGGAACTCGTGATCGAAGAGGCCGCCGCCGAGCGTCCCGGGCGCGAACTGGTGCTGACCCGGCTTGTCGAAATCATGCTGGTGGAGGCCTTGCGGCTGATGCAGACACCGGATGCCCCGGCCGGATTGTTGCGCGGCCTGGGGGATGCCAGAATTGCACAGGCCCTCAGGCAGCTGCACGCCGACCCGGCGCATCCCTGGACAATGGCGGCACTGGCAAAGGAGGCGGCCCTTTCGCGCTCCGCGTTTTTCGACAGATTCGTGCGGAATGTCGGCGCGCCACCAATGGAGTATCTGCTAGCCCTGCGCATGACGCTCGCAAGGAATCTCCTGCGCCAGCGGGATATCGGCATCGCCGAAGTCGCCGAGCGCGTTGGTTACAGCTCGGCAAGCACTTTCAGTACGGCCTTCAGCCGCTTCGTCGGCCAGCCGCCCGGGCGATATACGCGTGGAATGACAGACAAGATGACGACGAGAGCCGGCTCCCAGCCTTAGCCAAGCCTATGCAATAGAATGTAGAGGAGAAATGGCGCACCCGAAGAGATTCGAACTCCTGACCCCCAGATTCGTAGTCTGGTGCTCTATCCAGCTGAGCTACGGGTGCGCTGGCAGTGGCGGGTCGTTGTGCCCGGCTGCGAGGCGGTTCTCTAAAGGGTGCTTGGGCTTATTGCAAGCGCCTTTCGGAGAAAAAATGCACTTTTTTCATCGCGCCGTCCTGTCGCGGCGCAAAGCGCCCGGGAAATCAGGCGCGGTGGCGAAAGGCGTCGAGCGGCACGGGGCGGTCCGGCAGCTCGATGCGGAAGAGCGTTCCGGGCGTCGCCTTCTCCACCAGCGCGATCGTGCCGCCATGGGCAAGCACCAGCTCGCGCGCGATGGCAAGGCCGAGGCCGGTGCCGCCGGAGCGCACTGAGCCGCGGAAGGCGGCGAAGAGGTTTTCCCGCGCCTTGGCCGGCATGCCGGGGCCGTTGTCGTCGATGGAGATGGAAACGACGCTGCCGGTGCGAAGGCCCGTCACCAGGACCGCGCGCTCGCGCAGGGCGGCATCCTGCAGCAGCGCCTCGACGGCGTTGCGGCAAAGATTATGGATGACGCGGAAGAGCTGCTCGCCGTCGGCATCGACCTCGAGGCCCGGCTCGATCTGCACCACGAAGTCGATATCGCCGCGCGCATCGAGCGCCAGAACCTCGGAGACCTCCTGCACCAGCGGGCGCAGTGCCACGAAGCGGCGGCGCGGCTCCGGCTCGCGCATGCGCCCGTAGGAGAGCACCTCGTTGGTATAGCCCACCGCCCGGTCGATGCTGCGCAGCAGCTTCGGCGCCACGCGCTTGACCACCGGATCGTCGACATCCGACAGGCGGTCGGACATGAGCTGGGCGGAGGAGAGGATGTTGCGCATGTCGTGGTTGATCTTCGACACGGCGAGGCCGAGATCGGCGAGGTTCTTCTGCTCCTTCAGCGTGCGCTGGAGCGTCTGCTGCATGGCGGCGAGGTGGATGCCGGCCACGGCGATCTCGTCGCGGCCGCCGGAGGGCTCCAGCACGCGGGCCGGGTTGGACGGGTCGGTGGCGAATTCGCGGATATTGGCCGTCATGCGACGCATGGGACGGATCAGCAGGCGGTTGAGCGCGAAGAAGATCGGGCTTGCCGTGGCGAGCGACATGAGCATCGAGAAGATGAAGACATTGCGCGCATAGTGCAGCATGGCGCGGCGCAGGGCGCCCTCGTCGAGCAGCAGTTCGATGCGCGTCGTCGTCTCACCGACCGGGCCGTAGACGCGGATGACGCGGTCACCGCCAAAGAGCAGCGTGTCGAAGGCATCGTAGACCGAGCCGAGCGTCGAGACGTCGGAAAGGTCGTACTGGGCGTCGACGCTCGGCGGCATGTCGACGGCGGCGACCATGCGGGAGGCGTCCTGCTTCTTCAGCACGATCGCCTTGGTGCCCGTCGCCAGCAGCGTCTCCTCCTGCACCGGGCGCGGCAATTCCTGGTCCGGCAGGCCCTCGATGACGACGGCGGCGGCGGCGGCCGTGTTCAGCCGGTCGCGCAGCCACATCAGCCGCATATTGGCGACGGAGGGCACGAAGATCAGCACTTCGGCGATGAGGACGAAGACGGCGGTAACCAGCAGGAGCTTTCCCGACAGGCCGGACAGGAACCCGACCGCCGGAACCGGCGTCTCGGTCAAGGGCGGCGTCCCGTCTCTGTCCACCATGTCTCCCACTCCCGGACATGCCGCAAAGCGGCGCTCGATGCCGCGACCGACAATCGACGACACCGTCGGCCACAGCCGACAGCCCATGATAGAGAATTACGGCAATTTTTCCAACGCTGCCGCAGGAAAGACAAAGGCGCGGCGATCCTGCGACCGCCGCGCCTCATTCACTCAACCCGATGGGAGATCAGAATTCTTCCCAGCTCTCCACGGCCGTGGCCGTGGCGGCGGCCGTCGCGCGATTGCCGCCGAAGGCGCGGGCGACGCTCCCCATCATGCGGCGGGCGGGCGATTCGACCGGGCGCGCATCGGCGCGAACCGGTGCGGGCGCCGCCTGGAAGGCGCCATCGCCGGTGCGGAAGCGGGCGACGAGGCCGGCAAGGCTGTCGGCCTCGCCCTTGAGCTTGTGCGTGGCGGCCGAGGTCTCCTCGACCATGGCGGCATTGTGCTGGGTGACCTGGTCCATCTGGTTGATGGCGGTGCTGACCTCCTGCAGGCCGGTCGCCTGCTCGCGGGCGGCCGTGGCGATCGAATGGATGCGATCGTTGATGGTGACGACGCGGCTTTCGATGTCGGAAAGGGCCGTGCCGGTCTCCTGCACATAGCGCACGCCGACGGAGACCTCGTCGCCCGACTTGGTGATGAGGCCCTTGATGTCCTTGGCGGCGCTGGCGGCGCGCTGGGCAAGCTCGCGCACTTCCTGCGCGACGACGGCAAAGCCCTTGCCGGCCTCGCCGGCGCGGGCGGCCTCGACACCGGCATTGAGGGCAAGCAGGTTGGTCTGGAAGGCGATCTCGTCGATCACCGAGATGATCTGGCTGATCTCGCTCGACGCCTGCTCGATGCGGCCCATCGCGTCGATGGCGTTGCGCACGATGGCGCCGGACTGCTTGGCGCTCTGCGTCGCCTCGCCGACCATGACGCTCGCCTCGTTGGCGCGCTCCGTCGAGTTCTTGACGGCGGCGGTGATCTCCTCCAGCGCGGCCGAGGTTTCCTCCAGCGCGGCAGCCTGCTGCTCGGTGCGCTTGGAAAGATCGTCGGAGGCGGTGCGCAGCTCGCCGGAATTGGCGTTGATCGCGTCGGTGGAGGCGCGCACCTCGCGCATGGTGCTCTGGAGCGTGGCGAGCGTCGTGTTGACGTTCTGCTGCAGTTCGGCGAAGGCGCCGCGGAAGCTGCCGTCCATGGTCTGCGTCAGGTCGCCTTCGGCCAGCGCACCGATGACGCGGCGGGTTTCGGCGATGCCCTCCTCCACGCCGGCGACGAGTTCGTTGACGCTGCGGGCGAAGCGGTTGAGGTCGTCGTTCTGGTAGTCCTTGGCGATGCGCGAACTGAAATCGCCCGCGGCGGCGGCATGCACGACGGCCGCGATGGAGGACTGCAGGTCGGCGCTCTTCTCGCGCAGGATCTGTTCCTGGGCGTTGAGGTCGCGCACCGTGATGGCGTTCTGGCGGAAGACGGCGACGGCGCCGGCCATTTCGCCGATCTCGTCCTGGCGCCCGGCATAGGGCACCTCGGTCTCGAGGTCGCCGCCGGCGAGGCGCTTCATCGTCTCGGTGACGTTCTGGATCGGGCGGCTGAGTTCGTTGGTCGCGATATAGAAGGCGGTGCCGCCGCCGATCACGAGGCCCGCGCCGACCGTGCCGAGCACCAGCATCAGCATCAGCGTCTCGAAGGCCTCGATATCGCCGCGGATCGCGGTGAGGTTCTGGTTGTCCGTCTCCACGACGGCGTCGATTTCCTTCTGGAAGGCCTTGCGGTTGGCGCGGTTGCCCTCGTTGTTGCCCTGCTCGTTGGCCGCGGCGATGGAGCCTTCCTTGCCGAGGCGCGCGGTCTCGGAGCGGAAGGTGCGGAATTCGGCGGCGCGGGCAACGACGGCGTCGAAGGCGGCCTTCTGCTCGGCCGGCACCAGCGGGCGCCACTCGTTCAGCGTCTTGTCGATGCCGTCCAGTTCCTTGGCGATGCCTTCGGCGAACTTCCCGGCGCCTTCGGCATCCTTGGCGGCATAGATGCCGCGGGCTTCCATGACGACGGCGGTGACCTGACGGTTCAGGTGCTCGCCGAGGAAGGCGCGGTCGGCGGCATTCTCATACTGGCGAAGCTTGTCGCTGTATTCGGAGACGACATGGACGGCGATACCGCCGATGAGGACCGAAATGAGGCCCATCACCCCAACGATGAGATAGATCTTGCCGCGTATCTTCACGTCACACTCCCAATGGCACGGATAGCAGATCGGCAAGCGGAGAAATCCGGCTCACCTTTGGCAGGGACGGTAAAGGCTAAAGGTTAATTAGATTTTGATGCAACCCGCACAAACAACAGGCGAGTGAATACTTGCTAATATTGCCTCGCCCCCTGCTTCCGGGGGATTTGCCCCCGGAATTCCTTCACGCAGCGTAAGGAGAAACTGGCAATCGGCAAGAAGAACACAACCATCAAGAGCAATCCCATTAACGACTGTGACAGACGCATGGCATGAACTTCGCTGCAATTGACTTTCGACCGGCTTTGCCCTTATAAGCCGCGCACGTCCGGAAAGCTCGGCTTCCCGTAAGGGCACGCCTATGCCGGACTTTCACGCTCCTTGCGTAAACGCAAACCCAAGAAGGGCCGCACACCGCGGTATTAAATAAATGTCGAAGCGTACCTACCAGCCCTCCAAGCTTGTTCGCAAGCGTCGTCACGGCTTCCGCGCCCGCATGGCAACGGCAGGCGGCCGCAAGGTCCTGTCTGCACGTCGCGCCCGCGGCCGCGCACGTCTCTCGGCCTAAGGCCGTGCCTGCCCGAACAGAGGCGACGGGCAATGACGAAAACTGTTGAGAAATCTGCTGTCGGACGGCTGAAAAGCCGTCCGCAGTTTCTTTTTGTGCGCGAGGGCGAGAGGCGCAAGGGTCCCCTGTTCCTTCTCGAAGTGCGTGACCGGCAGATGCCGGACGAACCGCCCCGCGTCGGCTTCACCGTTACCAAGAAGCACGGCAACGCCGTGGAACGCAATCGCATGCGCCGCCGCCTGAAAGAGGCCGTGCGGCTATCGGCCGGGTTTGCAATGGAGCCCGGACACGACTATGTGGTTGTCGCCAGACGGGACGTGCTCGGCGCGCCCTTCGAAACCCTGCAGGCCGGTCTGAAGGACCGGATCACCACGCGGCAGAAGAAACACAAGCAGCAGCACCCTGCTGCGCCCGGGAAAGAGTGATGGAAAAAAACCGCAATTACTTCGTGGCGATCGCGCTGTCCGTGCTGATCCTCGTCGCCTGGCAGTTCCTCTATGTGAACCCCAAGCTCGAGAAGGATCGCGCCGCGCTGGAAGCCCAGCAGGCCGCCCAGACGACGGAGCAGACGACCACCACCACCGCAGGCGGCACCACGCCCGCCGCCACCGGGACGAACGGCACGCTGCCGGGCGCTGCCGGCGGGGCTGCCACGACCGAAACGCGTGAACAGGCCCTTGCCAAGTCCGCCCGCGTCGAGATCGACACGCCCGCGCTTGCCGGCTCCATCAACCTGACGGGCGCGCGCTTCGACGACCTGAAGCTCAAGGAATTCCACGAGACCGTCGACAAGACGAGCCCGATCATCACGCTTCTCAGCCCCGCCGAGACCGAACACGGCTACTTCGCCGAAATCGGCTATGTCGGCAGCGAGGCGACCGGCCAGATGCCCGGCCCGCAGACCGTCTGGACGCAGGACGGCGCCGGCAAGCTGACGCAGACGACCCCGGTCAAGCTTTCCTACACCAACGACAAGGGCATCACCTTCACCCGCACGATCTCGGTCGACGAGCATTACATGTTCACCGTCACCGACAGCATCGAGAACCGCACGGAAACGCCGGTCGCGCTTTCGGCCTATGGCCGCACGACGCGTTTCTTCAAGCCGTCCACCCCGTCGGTCTACGTGCTGCATGAAGGCTTTATCGGCGAGCTCGGCGACCTCGGCCTGCACGAGGTGAAGTACAAGGACGCCGAGAAGGACACGACCGTCGCGCCCGGCAAGGCGACGGGCGGCTGGCTCGGCATCACCGACAAGTACTGGGCGACCGCGCTGGTGCCGCCGCAGGCGACCCCCTACGAGACGCGCTTCTCCTATTTCCAGGACGGCCGTCCGCGCTACCAGGCCGACTATCGCCAGGATGACGTGACCATCGCGCCTGGCCAGACGATCGAAGTCAAGAACCTCTTCTTCGGCGGCGCCAAGGAAGTGCCGATCATCGACCAGTACAAGACGTCCTACTCGATCCCGCATTTCGACCTGATGATCGACTGGGGCTGGTTCTGGTTCTTCACCAAGCCGATGTTCCAGCTGATGGACTTCTTCTATCGCTACTTCGGCAATTTCGGCATCGCGATCCTCATCACGACCATCGTCGTCAAGGGTCTCTTCTTCCCGCTCGCCAGCAAGCAGTACGCTTCCATGGCGAACATGAAGAAGATGCAGCCGAAGATGGAGGAACTGAAGGCCAAGCACGGCGACGACCGCATGGCGCTGCAGCAGGCGATGATGCAGCTCTACAAGGAGGAGAAGATCAATCCGCTGGCGGGCTGCTGGCCGATCCTTCTGCAGGTCCCGGTGTTCTTCGCGCTCTACAAGGTGATCTACGTCACCATCGAAATGCGCCATGCGCCGTTCTTCGGCTGGATCCAGGACCTTTCGGCGCCCGATCCGACGTCGCTGTTCAACCTGTTCGGCCTCCTGCCCTACGACGTGCCGCATGCACTCCTGATCGGCGTCTGGCCGATCATCATGGGCATCACCATGTTCATGCAGATGCGCATGAACCCGACGCCGCCGGATCCGACCCAGGCGATGATCTTCACCTGGATGCCGCTGGTCTTCACCTTCATGCTGGCATCCTTCCCGGCCGGCCTCGTGATCTACTGGGCCTGGAACAACACGCTGTCCATCGTGCAGCAGGCGATCATCATGAAGCGCCACGGCGTCAAGATCGAGCTCTTCGACAATCTGAAGGGCCTGTTCGGGAAGAAGACGAAACCATCCTGACGATCCCGTCGGACGACATGCGAAACCCCGGCCATCGGCCGGGGTTTTCTTTTGCCGGATGCCCGGCGGCGGGCGCGCGCTTGACTTTCGCGGCCAAAACCGGGAAGCCGGGAGCCTGACAAGGAAGGCTGGAAGCAATGACAGAGACGAGCGCAACGGGCGACAAGCCGCTGTTCGGCAGGCCGTGGATCTTCATCCGCGGCGTGCCGGCGATGAAATTCCTGCCGCCCGAAGGCCCGCCGGAGATCGCCTTCGCCGGCCGCTCGAATGTCGGCAAGTCGTCGCTGATCAATGCACTGGTCGGCCACAAGGGCCTTGCCCGCACCTCCAACACGCCCGGCCGCACGCAGGAGCTCAACTATTTCGTGCCGGACGGTTTTTCCGGCGCCGAGGACGACCTGCCGCCGATGGCGCTCGTCGACATGCCGGGCTACGGCTATGCGCAGGCGCCCAAGGAACAGGTCGACGCCTGGACGAAGCTCGTCTTCGATTACCTGCGCGGCCGCTCGACGCTGAAGCGCGTCTATGTGCTGATCGACAGCCGCCACGGCATCAAGAAGAACGACGACGAGGTCTTCTCGCTGCTCGACAAGGCGGCGGTCTCCTACCAGGTCGTGCTGACCAAGACCGACAAGATCAAGGATGCCGGCGTGCCGCGCCTTATCGAGGAGACACTGCAGAAGATCTCCAAGCATCCGGCCGCCTATCCGGAGGTGCTCGCCACCTCGTCGGAAAAGGGCCGCGGGCTCGACGACCTGCGGGCCGCGATCCTCAGCGCCATCGATCGATAATCGGAACCGTCAGTCGAAGTGGGCCGCGCCGGTCGCCAGCACCGGACCGGTCCGCCTGCCCGTCGGCGAGCCGCCGAACGGCTCGACGCTGACGGAGATCGTCGCGCCTTCGACGATGCGGCTGCGCATTTCGCGCGGCACCGCCAGCCGTCCCTCGCCGGTCTGCGGCAGGACGCCGAGCGCGACGGGCGCCTTGCCGGCCTCGGTCAGCCAGAGTTCCAGCGACTTTTCCTTTTCGGGACCGGCGACGGGCGTCACGGCGAGCGTGCCGCTCGCATCGTCATAGCGGGCGACCAGCCCCATCGCGGCGTTCTCGCCCGTCATGCCCGCGACCAGCCGGCCGCCATTGACGGGGCGCGGCGCCAGAAGCGCGCTGAGGAGAAGGGCAAGGCCGGCCGCGACGGCGAAGGAGGCGAGCGCGAGCGCGCGCCAGAGCGTCAGCGAATGCCAGCAGCCGCCGGAGACCTTGCCGGAAAACACGGCGTCGCACGGGGTGGTGGTCAGGATATGCTGCTCGACGGGCGCGCGGGCGCCGGGGGAAAGATGCAACGGCTCGTAGCCGTCGCCGAAGGTGGCGAGGTTTTCCTCCCAGCGGCTCACCATGGCGGCGAACTGGCGGTCGCGCATCAGCCGCGCCTCGACCTTCTGGCGGTCTTCGTCGGACAGGACCCCGAGCACGTACTCGCCCGCGATCACCTGATCGCAGCACGGTTCTCTCATCTCTCGGTCGGACGCCGCCATCGGCTCAATCCACTCTCTCGGTTCCAGGACTGACGCGAGGACTTGGCCTCTCTTCCACATATAGGAACGCCGATGCGCCTTTGCCTATAGGGCAGGCGCGGAGCCGCATCATATTCCCCATCGGCTTTTTGCGCCACCGACCATGGGGATCATTCCATCGTCACGAAACATGCGTTAAACAGGCCCCCACCCATTCCCAAGAGGCCGCCATGTCCCTATCCGAAAGCGAAAACCAAGCCCGCCTTCTCACCGAAGCCCTGCCCTACATGCAGCGCTACGAGAACAAGACCATCGTGGTCAAATACGGCGGCCACGCCATGGGCAATGCCGAGCTCGGCAAGGCTTTCGCCAGCGACATCGCGCTTCTCAAGCAGTCCGGCGTCAACCCCATCGTCGTGCACGGCGGCGGCCCGCAGATCGGCGCGATGCTGACCAAGATGGGCATCGAATCGAAGTTCGAGGGGGGCCTGCGCGTCACCGACCAGAAGACCGTCGAGATCGTCGAGATGGTGCTGGCGGGCTCGATCAACAAGGAGATCGTCGCGCTCATCAACCAGACGGGCGAATGGGCGATCGGCCTGTGCGGCAAGGACGGCAACATGGTCTTCGCCGAAAAGGCCAAGAAGACCGTCATCGACCCCGACAGCAATATCGAGCGCATCCTCGACCTCGGCTTCGTCGGCGAGGTGGTGGAGGTGGACCGCACGCTGATCGACCTGCTCGCCAAATCCGAGATGATCCCGGTCATCGCCCCGGTCGCACCCGGCCGCGACGGCCATACCTACAACATCAACGCGGACACCTTCGCCGGCGCCATCGCCGGCGCGCTGAACGCGACGCGCCTGCTCTTCCTCACGGACGTTCCGGGCGTGCTCGACCGCAACGGCCAGCTCATCAAGGAGCTTTCCGTCGCCGAAGCCCGCGCGCTGATCAAGGACGGCACGATCTCCGGCGGCATGATCCCGAAGGTCGAGACCTGCATCGACGCCATCAAGGCGGGCGTGCAGGGCGTCGTCATCCTCAACGGCAAGACCGCCCATTCGGTATTGCTGGAGCTCTTCACCGAGCACGGCGCGGGCACGCTGCTGGTGCCCTGAGCCCTACAGGAAGAGAAGGCCGAAGATGCCGCAGACGATCAGCAGGCATCCGGCCGCCTCCGTGCGGTTCACCCGCTCGTGGAACAGGAACCACGACGCCATGAAGGTGAAGACCAGCTCGATCTGGCCGAGTGCGCGCACATAGGCGACCTGCTGGAGGCTCATCGCCGTGAACCAGCAGGCCGAGCCGAGCACGCCGGCAATGCCGACCAGCGAGGACGAGCGCCAGCTCTTCAGGACGTCGACGATCTCCCGCTTGTCCTTCCAGCCCATCCAGACCAGCATGAAGGCCGTCTGGAACGTCGTGACGCAGGCGAGCGTCACGGCGGCGTCCATGATCGGCCCCGGCCCCTGAAGCGACAGCGAGGCGCTGCGATAGGCGACCGCCGAGATGCCGAAGACCGCGCCCGAGGCGATGCCGATCAGCGCGGTGCGGCTTGTCAGCGCCGCGAGGATGTTGCGCCAGGAGAGCGGCGCGCGGGCAAGCGAGATCAGCATCACCCCGACGACGCCGACGATGATGGCGACGACCGCGCCGAAGGTGATGCGCTCTCCGAGCAGCACGAAGCCGAAGATCGCCGCCTGCACCGGCTCCGTCTTGGAATAGGCCGTGCCGACGGCGAAGTTCCTCAGCGAGAACAGGTAGACGAGCAGCATGGTCGCGAAGATCTGCGCCAGGCCGCCGATCACCGCCCAGAAGGCGAAGGTCCAGTTGAGCGCCGGAAACGGCAGGCCGACCGCGAGGCGCAGCACAAGCACGTAGAAGATCGCCAGCGGAAAGCCGTAGCCGAAGCGCACGAAGCTCGCCCCGCGTGTTCCGAGCGAGCCCTGAAGATGCTTCTGCAGGGCCGAGCGCAGGTTCTGCAGGAAGGCGGCGGCGATGGTGATGGGGATCCAGAGTTCCATGTCAGCCCGCTAGCATGGGGCTTGCCGCAAATCCATCGTCCGCGCGGGCCATCGCGGAAAATTCCGTTTCCCTCGCCCCGGACCCGTGCCATAAGACGGCCCATGACCGATCTTCCGAACAAAGCCGACTTTTCCCATGTGCGTGACTGGGTCTTCGACCTCGACAACACGCTCTATCCGCATCATGTCGATCTCTTCGCCCAGATCGACAAGAACATGACGGCTTACGTCTCGGCCCTGCTCGGCCTGTCGCGCGAGGACGCCCGGGCGCTGCAGAAGCAGTATTATTTCGACCACGGCACCACGCTGAAGGGGCTGATGATCCATCATCGCATCGACCCCGCCGATTTCCTCGAAAAGGCGCATGCGATCGATTACGACGTGCTGTCGCCGGACCTTCCGCTCGGCGAGGCGATCCAGGCGCTGCCCGGCCGCAAGTTCATCTTCACCAATGGCAGCGTGAAGCATGCCGAGATGGCCGCCAGGGCGCTCGGCATCTTCCACCATTTCGACGACGTCTTCGACATCGTGGCGGCGGAATATGTGCCCAAGCCGGCCGGCGAAACCTATGACAAGTTCATGGCGCTGCACCGGGTCGATACCGGCCATGCGGCAATGTTCGAGGACCTGCCGCGCAACCTCGTCGTGCCGAAGGCGCTCGGCATGAAGACCGTGCTGCTCACCCCGCGCGACATCGACCACGAGTTCACCGACGCCTGGGAAAAGCGCACGGACGAGGACAGGCATATCGACTATGCGACCTCGAACCTGACGGCCTTCCTCAACGCGCTGCTTTAAGGCCCGGCCGGCGTGCCTTCTTCCGGACACGGAAAGATCCCTTTCCGGTCATAAGGTTCAATTACCAATTTGTAACTGGCGCCGGCCGGCGTTCCCCCTATCCTGCCCCTCAAGGGACGACGATGGATGAAAGGAACGACCATGGCTAAAAAGGAACTTCTTCTCGGCGCCGTAGCTGCCAGCCTCATGTTCTCGGGCGCAGCCGCCCCGGCCTTCGCCGCCAAGGACAAGCACAAGCATGGCCACCACCATGGCGCGATGATCGAGCGCCTCGACACCGACAAGGACGGCAAGGTCTCGCTCGCCGAGTTCAAGGCGAACGCCTCCGCCGCCTTCAAGGCCTTCGACGCCGACGGCAACGGCCAGGTGACGAAGGACGAGATCAAGGCACGCCGCGAGGCCTTCAAGGACGCCCGCAAGGCCGTTCACGACGCCGCCAAGGCGGACCGGGCGAAGGCCCGCGAGGCGTTGCGCGCCGGCGGCCCCTACATGCTGCCGGGCGCCGGCCGGATGTTCGAAAAGGCCGACACCGACAAGAACGGCACGCTCTCCGAGGCCGAAGTGCTTGCCGTGGCGGAAAAGGCCTTCGAGCGCCGCGACACGAACAAGGACGGCGCCATCGACACGGCGGCTGCCCGGCCCGGCAAGAAGGGCAAGGGCCATCACGGCAAGGATGGCGGGAAGCGCGCCGAGCGCATGCTGAACCGGCTCGACACCGACAAGGACGGCAAGATCTCGCAGGCCGAGATGCTAGCGCGCGCCACGCAGACCTTCCAGCGCCTCGACACCGACGGCAACGGCGAGGTCACCAAGGCCGAGATCGACGCGAAGCGTGAAGCCTTCCGCGATGCCCGCAAGGCTTTCCGCGCGGTGAAGGCGACCGACGGCGAGGCGAAGGACGCCGCCCGCAAGGCGCTGCGCGAAGCCCGGATCGACCGCAGGGGCATGCACATGTTCGAGCGCGCCGACGCCGACAAGAACGGCACCCTGACCAAGGCCGAAATGGAAACCGCCGCCATCGCCATGTTCAAGAAACGCGACCGCAACGGCGACGGCTTCATCACCCTCGACGAGATGGGCAAGCGCGGCGACAAGTAAGCCTTGCCGGCAGCACGTTCGACTGAAACGCCCCGGTTCTGCCGGGGCGTCTTTTCATGAAGCAGGCGCGACCCGTCAGCCGTGCGCCGTTGCGGGCTCGGCTTCCAGGTTTTCGTAAAACTTCACGATGATGTCCCAGGCCTCGTCCGCCGTCTCGACGAACTGCATCAGCTCGACGTCGCCGGGCGCGATGGTGCCGAAGGCGGCGAGCGCGTCGAAATCGATGATCTTGTGCCAGAATTCCTTGCCGAAGAGGATCAGCGGCACCAGCGCCATGCGGCCGGTCTGCATCAGCGTCACCGTCTCGAACAGCTCGTCCAGCGTGCCGAAGCCGCCCGGAAAGACCGTGACGGCCTTGGCGCGCAGCAGGAAGTGCATCTTGCGGACGGCGAAATAGTGGAAGTTGAAGCTGAGCTCCGGCGTGACATAGGGGTTGGGCGCCTGCTCGTGCGGCAGCACGATGTTGAGGCCGATCGAGGGGGCGCCGACATCGGTCGCCCCGCGGTTGCCCGCCTCCATGACGCCCGGCCCGCCGCCGGTGACGACGACATATTCCTTGAAGCCGAGCTCGGCCGACTTCTCCGAGCACATGCGCGCGAACTTGCGCGCCTCCTCGTAATAGACGGAGGCCGCCTCGAGGTTCATGCGCTGCGTCTCGTTGCGCGCCGCCCAGGCCTCCTGGCCGGGGGCGGGAATGCGCGCGCCGCCGAACATGACGACGGTCGACTTGATGCCGCGCTCGGCGAGCATCATCTCGACCTTCAAGAGCTCCAGCTGGAGGCGCACCGGGCGCAGCTCCTCGCGGCAGAGGAAGTCGTCGTCGACATAGGCGAGCCGGTAGGCGGGATTTGCCGATTGCGGCGTCTGCGGCACCACGGCGGCGCGGTGCTTGTCCTGCGCGCTGTCGGCCAACGGATCCCACACGCCATCCTTGCGGCGCAGGTTCTTCTTCTTCAGTCTCGCCATGTCACTTTCCTGCTTTCAACTCTCACGGGATTACCCGTTCGCCCGTGCGACAGTATCTGCCGGAAAGGGGCTTCATCTTTCCCGGCACTTGCTCTAGAGCATTTTGCTGATTGATGAAATCGACCTTCCGGCGTCCCGACAATCGAAAATAAGCCTCGAAGTTTAAGGAATTCCGATGAACACGTCCAACCTCGCCGCCCTTTCCCAAACCATCGACCGCGCCTTCGAGGAACGGGACGGTATCAATACCGGCACGCGCGGCGAAGTGCGCGATGCGGTGGAGACCGCGCTCAACCTGCTCGACAACGGCAAGGCACGCGTCGCCGAGCGCGGCGAGGACGGCAACTGGACGGTGAACCAGTGGCTCAAGAAGGCCGTGCTGCTCTCCTTCCGCCTCAACCCGATGGAGATCGTCAAGGGCGGTCCCGGGGAATCGGCCTGGTGGGACAAGGTGCCCTCCAAGTTCGACGGCTGGAGCGTCAACGAATTCGAGAAGGCCGGGTTCCGCGCCGTGCCGAACTGCGTGGTGCGCCGCTCGGCCTATATCGCGCCGAATGCCATCCTGATGCCCTCCTTCGTCAATCTCGGCGCCTATGTCGGCGAGGGCACGATGGTCGATACCTGGGCGACGGTCGGCTCCTGCGCGCAGATCGGCAAGCATGTACACCTCTCGGGCGGCGTTGGCATCGGCGGCGTGCTGGAGCCCATGCAGGCCGGCCCGACGATCATCGAGGACAATTGCTTCATCGGCGCCCGCTCGGAGGTCGTCGAAGGCTGCATCGTGCGCGAGGGCTCCGTGCTCGGCATGGGCGTCTTCATCGGCAAGTCGACCAAGATCGTCGACCGCGCGACGGGCGAAGTGACCTATGGCGAAGTGCCGCCCTATTCCGTCGTCGTCGCCGGCTCGCTGCCTTCCGACAAGACCATGCCGAACGGCCTCCCGGCCCCCAGCCTCTACTGCGCCGTCATCGTCAAGCGCGTCGACGCCCAGACCCGCTCGAAGACCGGCATCAACGAACTCCTCAGGGATTGATCCATGGCGGCCGGGCAAGAGCGGGGACCGACCCTTGCCTGGCTCTTCTTCGGCTGGTCAGGCCGCCTCAGCCGCGCGCCCTTCGCGCTCGGCTGGGCCTTCTGGCTGATGCTGCTCTCGGCGGCGCTCACCCGCATCGTCGTCGTGCCGAAGGAAGACCCGGCCTTCCTGTTCTGGGCCTTCGCCTTCTTCGTCGTCGCCATCGTCTCGACGGTCTCCTCGATCATGCTGACGATCAAGCGGCTGCACGACATGAACCTGCCGCTGCCGCTGATCGTCTGCCTGTTCATTCCCGCCATCTCCTTCTTCGCGCTCTTCGTCTTCCTTGTCTGGCCCGGCACGCCCGGCCCCAACGACTACGGGCGCCTGCCCGACCGGCCAAAGGCGTGAGCGCGCGCATCGGCTGCGCGTGACAGGCCCCGAACGATCGGCTACACCTCGATTCTCTCCCTTTCAGGTGCCGTGACGCATGCCCATGACCTCCGCCGACCCGATCGAAAATCTCGCAACCCTCATCCGCTGCCCTTCGGTGACGCCGGCCGAAGGCGGCGCGCTGACGGTGCTTGCCGCCATGCTGGAGCCGCTCGGCTTCACGGTGGAGCGCATGGTCGCCAGCGAGCCCGGCATGCCCGATATCGAGAACCTCTATGCCCGCATCGGCACCGAGGGCCCGCACCTGATGTTCGCCGGCCATACGGACGTGGTGCCGGTCGGCGATGCGGCCGCCTGGACGCATGACCCGTTCGGCGCGGAGATTTCCGGCGGCGAGATGTTCGGCCGCGGCGCCGTCGACATGAAGGGCGGCATCGCCTGCTTCGTCGCCGCCGTCGCGCGCCACATCGAGAGAAACGGCCCGCCGAAAGGCTCCGTCTCCTTCCTCATCACCGGCGACGAGGAAGGCCCGGCCGTCAACGGCACCACCAAGCTGCTGCAATGGGCGGCCGAGCGCGGCGAGCGCTGGGATGCCTGCCTCGTCGGCGAGCCGACCAATCCGGACCAGCTCGGCGACATGATCAAGATCGGCCGGCGCGGTTCCGTCTCCGGCACGCTCACCGTGCGTGGCGTGCAGGGCCACGCCGCCTATCCGCACCTTGCCGACAATGCGGTGCGCGGCGTGATCGCGCTCACCGACGCGCTGATGCACCCGCCCTTCGACGCCGGCACGGAGAACTTCCAGCCGTCGAACCTCGAAGTGACGACCATCGACGTCGGCAACCGCGCCACCAACGTCGTGCCGGCCGAGGCGAGCGCCAGCTTCAACATCCGCTTCAACGACGCCTGGACCGCCGAGACGGTGATGGCCGAGATCGTGCGCCGGCTCGACGCCGCCGCGCGGGACGAGAAGCTCCGGCCCGGCCGCGCGCCCGTGCGCTACGACATCAAATGGGCCGAGCGGCCGAGCCATGTCTTCCTGACGCGCAACAACCAGCTCATCGCCTCGCTGTCGGGCGCCGTCGAGGCCGTGACCGGCCGTGCACCGAAGCTCTCGACGACGGGCGGCACCTCCGATGCGCGCTTCATCAAGGACTATTGCCCGGTCGTGGAATTCGGCCTCGTCGGCCAGACCATGCATATGGTGGACGAGCGGGTGGCGGTCGCCGATCTCGAGACGCTGACCGTGATCTACGAGACCTTCATCGCGCGCTGGTTCGGCGATGCCCGGTCTTGACGAGGTCCTCTACTACCTCAACGGCATCTACCTGCTGCTGAAGCAGAAGCAGGAGGGGTTCGGCTGGCTGGACCTGACCTCCCGCGGGCTCGCCCGCTCCTTCTGGGCCTTCGTCTGGTGCCTGCCGGCCTTCGCCGTCATCTGGGCCTCCTGGCGGCTCTACTACCTCGCCGGCATGCCGGCGGGCACGACCGCCGGCCTCGGCTTCCTGAGCAAGGTGCTGCTGATCGAGATCACGGGCTGGCTGATGCCGCTCGTGCTCCTTCTCGCGCTGGCGCGCCCGCTCGGCTACGGCAAGCATCTTGCGACCGTGGTGACGGCGAGCAACTGGATTTCCGTGCCCTTCGCCTATGCCATGGCGCTGCCTGTCGCGCTGTCGCTGATCCTGCCGCAAAGCGTGCTTCTTGCCGGCCTGCTCCTTTACGCCGTGTTCGGCGCGAGCGTCATGCTGCAGTTCCGCCTCGTCTGGATGTGCGTCGGCAAGCAGAACCTGCTGGCGGCGGCGATCACAGCGATCTACGTGCTGCCGCCGATGATCGTCGCGCAGGAATTGCAGCGCGTTCTCGGCACACTGCCCGGCTAGAGCAATTCCAGCAAAAGTGCGCAGCGGTTTTGCGTCCGGAATTGCGTTGAAGCAAATAGCTAGAGCGATTTCGCGATTCCCGGAAAAGCGGAAACGCTCCAGACGGCTCAGTAATCCACGGCCATGAAGTAAAGCCCGTCCGGCGGCGCCACGGGGCCGCAGGCCTTGCGGTCGCGCGCTTCCAGCGCGGCACGCACGTCCTCCACCGTCCACTTGCCCTCGCCCGCCAGCTTCAGCGTGCCGGCGAAGGAACGGATCTGGTTATGCAGGAAGCTCTGCGCCGAGACGCGCATCTCGATCAGTTCGCCGCTGCGCGTCACCTCCAGCCGGTCGATGGTGCGCACAGGGCTGTTCGCCTGGCACTGGGCGGCGCGGAAAGTGGTGAAGTCATGCTTGCCGACGAGCATCTGTCCCGCCGCATGCATGGCCTCATGATCCAGTTCCTTTGCGACGAACCATGCCCGGTTCGCCTCCAGCGCCAGGGGCGCGCGGCGCGAGACGATGCGATAGAGATAATGCCGCTTCTTCGCGGAGAAGCGCGCATCGAAATCGTCCGGCACTTCGGCAGCATCGAGGATCGCGACGCGCTCGCCGGCCATGCCAAGATGCGCGTTGAGGGCGTTCCTCAGCGTGTGCTCCTTCCAGTGCCGCGAAAGATCGGCATGGGCGACCTGCCCCATGGCATGGACACCGGAATCCGTGCGGCCCGCGCCGCGGATCGAGACCGCCTCGCCTGTCAGCGACAGGATCGCCGCCTCGATGGCGCCCTGTACGGAATGACCGTTCTCCTGCCGCTGCCAGCCGACATAGGGCGTGCCGTCATATTCGATGCGAAGCCGGTAGCGCGGCATCAGCCCAGCACCTCGCCGGCCGAAACCGGCGTACCGCGGAGGAACTCCGCCGCGTCGAGCGGCTTGCCGCCCGCCTTCTGCAGACGTACGAGGCGCACCGCGCCCTGCCCGCAGGCAATCGTCAGCCGGTCGTCCAGGACCGTGCCGGCGGGCTTCGACACGCCGTCACCCGCCCGCTCGCTCGCCAGCACCTTCACGCGCTCCTGCTTGCCGGCAATCGGCAGTTCGAACCATGCGCCGGGGAAGGGCGAGAGACCGCGGATATGATTGTGCACATCCTTAGCCGGCTTCGAAAAGTCGATACGGGTTTCGGCCTTGTCGATCTTGGCGGCGTAGAGCACGCCCTCCTCGGCCTGCGGCGTCAGCGGCAGGTCGCCAGCCTCCAGCCTGCCCATGGCCTCGGCCATCAGCACGCCGCCCGTCTGCATCAAGGCATCGTGCAGCGCGCCAGCCGTCATGTTTTCGCCTATGGCAACGCGGCGGGTGAGCGCGACGGGGCCGGTATCGAGGCCCTTGCCCATCTTCATCACCATCATGCCGGTCTCGGCGTCGCCCGCCATGATCGCCCGCTGGATGGGCGCCGCCCCGCGCCAGCGCGGCAGGAGCGAGGCATGGCCGTTATAGCAGCCGAGGTGCGTGCCGGTGAGGATCGCTTCCGGCAGCAGCAGGCCATAGGCAACGACGACCGCGACATCCGCTCCGTGGGCGCGGAAGGCTTCGCGGTCCTCTTCCGCGCGGAAATTGACGGGCGTGAAGACGGGAATGCCGCGCCGCTCGGCCGCCTGGTGCACCGGCGACTTCACCAGTTCGAGGCCGCGGCGGCCGGCCGGGCGCGGCGGCTGCGAATAGACCGCGACGATCTCGTGGCCCGCATCGGCAAGCGCCTCCAGCGTCGGGACGGAGAAATCCGGCGTGCCCATGAAGATGATGCGAAGGGCCATCGGTCAGCCTCCGTGAAAAGAGTGCGGGGCGGCTCGCCGCCTCAGAGCGCCTTGCTGCCGCGCATCTTGGCCGCCTTGGTGAACTTGCGGATCACCATCTCGCGCTTCAGCTTGGAAATATGGTCGATGAACAGCACGCCATTGAGGTGGTCGATCTCGTGCTGGAGGCAGGTCGCCAGCAGGCCCTCGGCCTCCGTCACCTGCTCCTTGCCCTCGCGGTCGAGGTGCCGGACGGTGATCGACGCCGGGCGCTCGACCTCGGCATAATAATCCGGGATCGACAGGCAGCCCTCTTCATAGACCGACCGCGCATCCGACGCGGTGACGATCTCCGGGTTGATGAAGACGAGCGGCTTCTTGTCCTCGCCGTCCTTCGAGACGTCCAGCACGAGCATGCGGCGCGCGACGCCGATCTGGATGGCGGCAAGGCCAATGCCGGGGGCATCGTACATGGTCTCCAGCATGTCGTCGGCGAGCTTCTTCACCTCGCCGTCGATGGTTTCGATGGGCCTGGAAACCTGGCGGAGGATCGGATCGGGAAGGATAATCAGCGGCTTGATGGTCATGTGCCTCCCTTAGCGCGGTTTTTTTGCGCTTTCAATCGACTTCGCCCGAGCCCTGCGCGATTTGTTCACGTTATGATCTGTTTTCCGCCGCAATCCGTGCTATGGTCGCGGCATGATCGATCCCGCCTTCGACACGCTCGTCTCCTCCTTCCTCCACCGGCTCGGCGGCCCCGGCCCGGCCCTGGTGCTGCTTGCGGCCGTGCTGCTGGCGGCCTTCGGCCTCCTTTCCGCACGCCGCAGCCAGGCGCGCCAGCGGGAGGCGGCGGCGATGGCGGACTTACGCTTTTCCGAACTCATGAAGGCGCAGACCGAGATGCAGGGGCGCGTCGCCGCCATGGCGGAGGTGTTCGGCAGCAAACAGGCCGAGACGAACCAGGCGATCAACAGCCGGCTCGACGGGCTGACGCAGCGGCTCGGTCAGTCGATCTCCGAGCAGACCCGGGCGACGCACGAGAACCTGCGCCGCCTGCAGGAGCGGCTGGCGGTGATCGACAATGCCCAGACGAACATCCAGTCACTGGCCAAGGACGTGGTCGGACTGCAGGCCATTCTCTCCAACAAGCAGACGCGCGGCGCCTTCGGCCAGTCGCGCATGGAGACGATCATCGCCGACGCCATGCCGCCCGGCGCCTACCAGTTCCAGGCCCAGCTTTCCAACGGCGTTCGCCCCGATTGCACCATCCGCATGCCGAACGGCCAGCCGCCGCTCGTCGTCGACGCCAAGTTCCCGCTGGAGGCATGGAACGCCATGTCGGACGGGCGCTCGCCCGAGGCCGCGAAGATCGCCGCCCAGCAGTTCCGCCGCGACATGGAGGTGCATATCCGGGACATCTCGGAAAAATACCTCCTTGCCGGCGAAACGCAGGACACCGCCTTCCTCTTCGTGCCCTCGGAATCGATCTTCGCCAGCATCCACGAGAATTTCGAGCCCGTCGTGCAGCGCGCGCACCGCGCCCGCATCGTCATCGTCTCGCCCTCGCTGCTGATGCTTTCCGTGCAGGTGCTGCAGGCGCTGCTCAAGGACCAGCGGATGCGCGAGCAGGCGCATGTCATCCAGGGCGAAGTCGCGCGGCTGATGGACGATTTGACGCGGCTCGACGACCGGGTGCGCAAGCTGCATGGCCATTTCACCTCCGCGCAGAAGGACGTGGACCTGATTCTGACGTCCACGGAGAAGCTTGCACGGCGTGGGGCGCGCATCGGCGATCTCGAATTCGAGACCGTTTCGGAGCTTTCGCACGAACGGGAGAAGGCGGCGGAGAGCCGGACGGGCCAGTTGCGGCTGAGGGTAGTTGACGAGGACTGACCGCCTCGGGCAGTGTCCGGCGGAAACGACAAGGGGCAGCTCTCATGATCACCGTTCTCGGTTCCATCAACATGGACCTCATCGCAACGCCTGAACGCCTGCCGAAACCGGGCGAGACGGTGATGGGCACCAGCTTCACCACCGCCGCCGGCGGCAAGGGCGCCAACCAGGCACTCGCCGCCCGCCGCGCCGGCTCCATGGTGCGCATGGCCGGCGCCGTCGGCGACGACCGGCTGGGGAGCCAGGCGCTCGCCCTCCTCGCCGACGCCGCCGTCGATCTCAATGCCGTGCGCTCGGCGGCGGAAGCGACCGGCACCGCCCATATCCTCGTGGCCGAGGGCGACGGCGAGAATGTCATCGTCGTCGTGCCGGGCGCCAACGGCACCGTCAGCGAGGAGGATGCACGCCGCGCGGTCGGCGCGATGACGCGCGGCGACTATCTGATGCTGCAATTCGAGATCCCCAACACCTCCATCGAGGCCGCGCTCGCCGCCGCCAGGCAGAAGGGCGTCATCTCCATCGTCAACATCGCCCCGTTCAGCGCCGCCACCAAGACGCTCGGCGCGATGGCCGACATCCTAGTCGCCAACGAGACGGAGTTCGACCTCTTCGTCGGCAAGGGCGAGCTTTCGGACGAAGAGCGCGAGGCGACCATGCGGCGCCTGCATGCCGAGAGCGGCCAGACGATCATCGTGACGCTCGGCGCCGACGGTGTCGTCGCCATCCGCAAGAACGAGATCTTCCGCGCGATGGGCCTCAAGATCGAGCCCGTCGACACCGTCGGGGCGGGCGATACGTTCTGCGGCTATCTCGCCGCCTCGCTCGATGCCGGCCTTGCCTTCAAGGATGCGCTGCGCCGCGCAGCGGTCGCCGGCTCGCTCGCCTGCCTCAAGCCCGGAGCGCAGCCCTCCATTCCCTTCGCCTCCGCCGTCGACGCGATGGTCTGACGGGCGGCACAACCGCCGCGTCAGTCGGTTTCGCCGAGCCTATATCAGGCGTCGCATTTTGCCGCGACGCCTGAAAATTCAGCCTGTCGGCGCAGTTCGAAGCCTCGAAACTTGGCTTTTTATTAATATTCTACCGGTTACTGAAATCACCAGATGCCGCCTTCGACAGGCCGGACCGTCTCTGGCGCTGGTCGCGCGCCCCGCACTCCATGATGGAGACCCCGCAATCGAGTGTGCCCCCTTCGCGGCCGGCGGCCGCGGACATATCCCATCGTGAGGATTTCATGTTCAAGTTCCAGGCCAAGTCGCTTGCGACGAAGCTCATCGCGGTCACGGGCGGCACGATTGCCCTCGTCATGCTCGCGTCCAATACCGTTCTCATCAGCCAGTCCCAGAACCGCGTCGCCGATCTCGTCTATTCGGAGGCCGATACGGAGGCCAAGGCGATCGCATCCGACATCGCGACCGATATCGGCCAGCTCGCGAGCGCCGCGCGCTCCATGGCCGGTGTGATCGAGCAAGGCCATTCCGGCGGGCATTTCGACCGCAAGGAAGTCGTCGACATCATCAAGGCGAATGCGGAGAAGAACAGCTTCGCGCTCGGAAGCTGGTTCGCCGAGGAGCCGAATGCCTTCGACGGCAAGTCGCGCGAGACGGCCGAGGATCTGGCGACCGGCACCTTCAAGGACGGCTCGTTCAACCCCTACTGGACGAAGCGCAAGGACGGCTCGATCACGCTCTCCACCTTCGAATCCGACTACAAGGCCGAGTGGTATGCACTCGCCGCCGGCAGCGGCAAGGGCGCGATGAGCCAGCCCTACAAGGAAAGCTCCACCGGTGAAGGCTTCACCATGGCCTCGATCGCCTTCCCGGTCGTCTCCGGCGGCAAGCGCATCGGCGTCACCGGCATCGACGTCTCGCTGAAGACGCTCTACGACAAGCTCAGCAAGCTCAAGCCCTTCGGCGAAGGCCGCGTGCTGCTCCTCTCCCAGACCGGCAAATGGATCGTCGCCCCCACCGAAGACCTCCTGATGAAGGAATATGACGGCGAGGGCCTCGATGTCGTCAAGAAGGCGCTCGCCAGCGGCGAGGCCGGCCGCGTCGAGAACCTTTCCTTCGGCGAGCTTTCCGCCTTCGACCGCGTCGTCTATCCCTTCGCCCTGCCGGACATCAACACGAGCTGGGTCGTCCTCGTCGACGTGCCGCGCGCGGCAATCACCGCCCCGATCCACGAACAGACCACGATGATGATCGTCGGCGGCCTCCTCGTGCTCGGCGCCGTGCTGGCCGGCCTCTATTTCGCCGTGCGCTTCTTCGTGCAGAAGCCGCTCGCCGGCCTCGTCAGCGACGTCGCGACGCTCAGCGACGGCGTCTATACGCAGCCGGTCTCCGGCCAGCAGCGCTCGGACGAGACGGGTTCGGTAGCAAAGGCCCTCGAAGGCTTCCGCCACCAGCTCGCCGATACCAAGCGCCTCGAAGCCGAAGCCACCAACCAGCGCCAGCTCACCGAAGCCGAACGCAACCGTTCGGAAGCCGAGCGCACTGAGGCAAGCGCCCTGCAGCGCGACATCGTCGCCCGTCTCGGCGACGGCCTCGCCCAGCTTTCGTCCGGCAACCTGACCTTCCGTCTTTCCGGCGACTTCCCGGGCGAGTACGGCAAGCTCAAGACCGATTTCAACTCGGCCATCGCCAGCCTCGAGGAGACGATCCAGACGGTCAACGCCTCGGTCGGCAATATCGGCGGCGGCACGAGCGAGATCTCCAAGGGCGCGGCCGACCTTTCGCACCGCACCGAGCAGCAGGCGGCCAGCCTGGAGGAGACCGCCGCGGCGCTCGACGAATTGACCTCGCAGGTCAATTCCAGCGCCGAGAACGCCCGCGTCGCCGCCAAGTCCGTCGATACGGCCAGCAACGACGCCAGCAAGTCCGGCGAAGTGGTGCAGAAGGCGATCGACGCCATGCGCGGCATCGAAAGCTCCTCGCACGAGATCTCCAACATCATCGGCGTCATCGACGACATCGCCTTCCAGACCAACCTTCTTGCGCTCAATGCGGGCGTGGAAGCGGCGCGTGCCGGCGAAGCCGGCAAGGGCTTCGCGGTCGTCGCCCAGGAAGTGCGTGAACTCGCCCAGCGCTCGGCCAATGCCGCCAAGGAGATCAAGACACTGATCAACACCTCCGAGGTGCAGGTCCGCGAGGGTGTCGATCTCGTCGGCAAGGCCGGCGGCGCGCTGGAGAACATCGCCGAGCAGGTCATCCAGATCAACGGCCTCATCCGCCAGATCTCGTCCTCGGCCTCCGAGCAGGCCGTCGGCCTCAAGGAGATCAACTCGGCCGTCAACCAGATGGACCAGGTCACGCAGCAGAACGCCGCGATGGTGGAGGAAACCACCGCCGCCTCGATGGCGCTCAACGACGAGGCGCAGACGCTGAAGGCGCTTGTCGCCCGCTTCCGCGCCGGCGCCGCGGCCATGGCCGCCCAGCAGCCGGTCCAGCAGGCCATGCGCCCGCAGGCCCAGCCGCAGCGTGCCGCCTACCAGGCCCCGCGCAGCGCGGCCCGCGCCATCCCGCAGGTCGCCGGCAACACGGCGCTCGCGCAGGATGACTGGGAAGAGTTCTGAGACCTGGCGACAGGAATGAAGAAAAAGAGGCCGGCGGAAACGCCGGCCTTTTTGTTGACGGCCCTCGCTCCTCCGTCAACGTCGTCCTCGGCCTTGTGCCGAGGATCTGCCAACGCATCGGAAAACAGAAACGTTGCAGATGCTCGGGACGGGCCGGAGCATGAAGGAGAGGGTTTCGGGTTTGCCAGAAGCGCTGGCCGGAAGCCTCCTAAACGCAAACAGGCCCCGAAGGGCCCATTTCCGTCCTTGGGAGGAAGTTCGTCCGGTCAGGTTTCCAGCGAGTAGCCGGCACCGCGGACCGTGCGGATGACATCCTGCATATTGGCGAAGTTGAGCGCCTTGCGCAGGCGGCCGACATGGACGTCGACGGTACGCTCGTCGACATAGATGTCGTGGCCCCAGACGCCGTCAAGGAGCTGCGAGCGCGAGAAGACGCGGCCGGGCGACGTCATCAGGAATTCCAGGAGGCGGAATTCCGTCGGGCCGAGGCGGACTTCGCGGGTGCGGCGGTGGACGCGGTGCGTGTCGCGGTCGAGCTCGATGTCGCCGCAGCGCAGCACCGTCGAGACGACCTCGGGCTTGGCCCTGCGCAGCATGGCGCGCACGCGGGCGACCAGCTCCGGCGTCGAGAAGGGCTTCACCACATAGTCGTCCGCGCCGGTGGCAAGGCCGCGCACGCGCTCGCTCTCCTCGCCGCGCGCCGTCAGCATGATGATCGGCAGGCGCTCGGTCTCGGGCCGCTGGCGCAGGCGCCGGCAGAGCTCGATGCCGGAAACGCCGGGCAGCATCCAGTCGAGGATGAGAAGGTCCGGCATGCGCTCCTGCAGACGCATCTCGGCCTCGTCGCCGGAGAGGATCGTGTCGACCTCGAAGCCCTCGGCTTCGAGGTTGTAGCGCAGGAGGACGCTGAGCGCCTCCTCGTCTTCGACGACGGCTATTCTGGGCACCATGTATCGAACCCTACTCGCTTACTCGGAGGCGTCGGCAACGTCGGCGGCAACGACGGAGGTCGAGGTATCGTCCTTCGGACGCTCGCCTTCCGGCTGCGAGCCGGTCGCCATGTAATAGATGGTTTCGGCGATGTTGGTCGCGTGGTCACCGATGCGCTCGATGTTCTTGGCGCAGAACAGGAGATGGGTGCAGGGCGTGATGTTGCGCGGGTCTTCCATCATGTAGGTCAGGAGTTCGCGGAACAGCGAGGTGTAGATCGCGTCGATCTCGTCGTCGCGCTCGCGGATGGCCTTGGCCTTGTCCACCGAGCGGGTGGCGAAGACGTCGAGCACTTCCTTGAGCTGCATCAGGGCGAGCTCGGCCAGGTGCTCCAGGCCGCGGGCGAGCTTGCGGGGCATGCCCGAGCTCTGCACGGCGATGACGCGCTTGGCGGTGTTCTTGCCGAGGTCGCCGACGCGCTCCAGCTCGGCCGCGATGCGGATCGTGCCCATGATCTCGCGCAGGTCCGCCGCCATCGGCTGGCGCTTGGCGATGGTGACGATGGCCTTCTCGTTGATCTGGCGCTCGGCATTGTCGAGGATCACGTCTTCCGAGATGACCTTCTGGGCCAGCGCCGCATCCGCGGTGACGAGGGCGCGGACGGATTCGGACACCATCTGCTCGGCGGTGCCGCCCATCTCGGAGATGCGGCGGGAGAGGTACTTCAGTTCTTCGTCATAGATCGAGACGATATGGGTCGATGTCATGGCTTTATCCTTGATGCGCGCGGACATTCGGGGCTTTGGCGACAAGAACGTCAGCCGAAGCGGCCCATGATGTAGTCCTGCGTGCGCTGGTCGTCCGGGTTGGTGAACATCTTGTCGGTGTCGTTCTCCTCGACGAGGTTGCCGAGGTGGAACATGGCGGTGCGCTGCGAGACGCGGGCCGCCTGCTGCATGGAGTGCGTCACGATGACGATGGTGAAGTTGGCGCGCAGCTCGTGGATCAGCTCCTCGACCTTGGCGGTCGCGATGGGGTCGAGCGCCGAGCAGGGCTCGTCCATCAGGATGACTTCCGGGCTGACGGCGACGGCGCGGGCGATGCACAGGCGCTGCTGCTGGCCGCCGGAAAGGCCGGTGCCGCTTTCATGCAGGCGATCCTTCACTTCGTTCCACAGACCCGCCTTCTGGAGGCTCTGCTCGACGATGGCGTCCATGTCGGCCTTGGCTTTCGCAAGGCCGTGGATGCGCGGGCCGTAGGCGACGTTCTCGTAGATCGACTTCGGGAACGGGTTCGGCTTCTGGAAGACCATGCCGACGCGCGCGCGCAGCTCCACCACGTCGATGTTCGGATCGTAGATATCGTCCGTGTCGAGCGTGATGCGGCCGGTGACGCGGCAGCCGTCGATGGTATCGTTCATGCGGTTCAGCGTGCGCAGGAACGTCGACTTGCCGCAGCCCGACGGGCCGATGAGGGCGGTCACGGTGTTCTCGCGGACATTGAGGTTGACGTCGTAGAGGGCGCGCTTCTCGCCGTAATAGACCGAGACGTCCTTGCCGATCATCTTGTAGGAAATGTCGTTCATTTTCTTGTCCAGCGCTTTCTCGACTGCTGCTTCTGACATCATGTTCATAGGATCGGTCCTTCTACCAGCGCCGTTCGAAGCGGCGGCGCAGCAGGATGGCGCCGACGTTCATGAGGATGAGGAAGATGAGGAGCACGATGATGGCTCCCGACGTGCGCTCCACGAAGGCGCGCTCGGCCTCGTTCGCCCACATGTAGATCTGCACCGGAAGCGCCGTCGACGGATCGAGGGGCGTTGCCGGGACGTCGGCGACGAAGGCGACCATGCCGATGAGGAGGAGCGGCGCGGTCTCGCCCAGCGCGTGGGCAAGGCCGATGATCGTGCCCGTCAGGATGCCGGGCATGGCGAGCGGCAGGACGTGGTGGAACACGGTCTGCATCTTCGAGGCGCCGAGGCCCAGCGCCGCCGAGCGAATCGACGGGGGCACGGCCTTCAGCGCCGCGCGGGTCGCGATGATGATCGTCGGCAGCGTCATCAGCGTCAGCACCAGGCCGCCGACGAGGGCCGCCGAGCGCGGGAAGCCCGCGAAGTTGACGAAGACGGCAAGGCCCAGCAGACCGTAGACGATGGAGGGCACGGCCGCGAGGTTGTTGATGTTCACCTCGATGAGGTCCGTGAAGCGGTTCTTCGGGGCGAACTCTTCCAGATAGATCGAGGCGGCGACGCCGATGGGCAGCGACAGCACGAGCACGATCAGCATCATGTAGAGCGAGCCGACGAGTGCGACGCCGACGCCGGCGGCTTCCGGACGGCTCGATGCGCCGTTAACGAAGAGGCCGGTGTTGAAGTGCTTGGAGAGCGCGCCGCTTTCGGCAAGCGTGTTCATCCAGCCGACCTGCTTGTCGGAGACCTTGCGGTTGTTTTCCGGCACGGAGAGGTCGATCTGGCCCTTGAAGGCAGAGTCGAGATCGCCGTGGGCGAGGAAGGTCACGGTCTGCGTCGTGCCGATGATGGAAGGATCGGCGGTGACGAGGTTGCGGAACTGGACGCGGACGCTGTCCGAGATCATGCCGTTGACGGCCTTCAGGCCGGCGCGGTCGTCCTCGCTGACGCCGAGGACCTTGGCGAGCGCATTGCGGGCGACGACCGGGTAATTGGCCGAGACCAGCTTCTGCGGGTTCGTGGCGCGCTCGTTGTTCTTGTCGATGATCTGTTCGGAGAACTCGACCGGGATCGTGATCATCGACTGCTGGAACGCCGTGTAGCCTTTGGAGACCACTGAGAACAGCAGGAGGAAGAGGAAGAGCAGGCCGAAACCGATGGCGGCCATGCCGAAGAGGCGGAAGCGGCGTTCGGCGGCATAGCGGCGACGAAGGCCGATATCGCGGCGTTCGGGCGCGGCGGAGATGCCGATGGCGGGGCTCGTGGAGGACATGGGGGAGACCTGGCTCATTCGTACTGCTCCCGGTATTTGCGCACGATGTAAAGGGCGTAGATGTTGAGGCAAAGCGTGATGACGAAGAGCGTGATGCCGAGCGCGAAGGCCACCAGCGTCTGCGGCGAGGTGAATTCGAGGTCGCCCGTCAGCTGGTTGACGATCTTGACCGTCACCGTCGTCATCGGCTCGAAGGGATTGAGCTGCATGCGGGCGGCGACGCCCGCGGCGAGCACCACGATCATGGTCTCGCCGATGGCGCGCGAGGCGGTCATCAGCAGCGCGCCGACGATGCCCGGCAGGGCCGCCGGCAGGATGACGCGCTTGATCGTTTCGGAGCGCGTGGCGCCGAGGCCGAGCGAGCCGTCACGCAGCGCCCGCGGCACGGCGGTGATGATGTCGTCCGACAGCGAGGAGACGTAGGGGATCAGCATGATGCCCATGACGAAGCCGGCGGTCAGGACGCTCTGCGCCTGGATGAAGTTCGAGTAATTGCCCGTGACGAGGCCGTTGAGCTGGGCGGAGATATCGCGCAGGAACGGGCCGACCGTGATGAGGGCGAAGAAGCCGTAGACGATGGTCGGGATGCCGGCGAGCACTTCGAGCAGGGGCTTTGCGACCGAGCGGACGGTGCGCGAGGCATATTCCGACATGTAGATGGCGGCGAAGAGGCCGACCGGCACGGCGACCAGCATGGCGACGAAGCCGATATAGAGCGTGCCGGCGAGCAGCGGAAGCAGGCCGAACTGGCCGGAGGAGGCCGTCGCGCCCGCCGCGGCGAAGCGCGGATCCCAGACCGTGCCGAAGAAGAACTCCCAGGCCGGAACCATGTTGAAGAAGTGGGTGGCCTCCGTCAGCATCGAGGCGACGATGCCGATCGTCGTCAGGATGGCGATGGAGGAGGCGCCGATCAGGGCCGCCAGCATCACGCCCTCGACGCGATTGCGGGCGCGGAAACGCGGCGCGATGGCGCGGTAGGAGAGGACGGCGCCGACAAGGGCCGAAAGCATGACGAGGGCCGACAGGATGGTGCTGCTGGTCGTGGTCATGCGGTTGAGGTCGTCGGCGGACTTCAGCATGTAGGGCGCGGGATCGGCCGCCAGCGGCACGCCCTTGCCGGCGAGCACCGTGCGGGCGGTCGCGGCGTCGGCGAACACCGCCTGGCGCTCTTCCACCGAAAGCAGCCTGAAGCCGCGGGCGATGGCGCCGATCATGTTGTAGTTGAGGTTCTGCGTCGCCTGCGGCTCGGCCTTCACCTCGTCGGGGAAGCCGGCGCGGACGGTCGAGCCGATATAGATCGGGCTCGCGATGATCCAGACCAGCAGTACGATGACCGCCGGCAGCATGGACCAGATGGCGACGAAGGCGCCGTAGTAGCCCGGCCGCGAATGCAGGCTGGAGGACTTGCCGCCGGCAAGCGCATTGGCGCGCCAGCTGCCCGCCAGATAGCCCGCCACGCCGATCACGGCGACGATAAGCAATAGTATGGAAATACTCATTTCGGAAATTCCCCCGGCGAGATCATCCGCGCAGTCATTCTGTGTGTCGCAAGGTTCGACAGGCGCCCCATTCCCGGTCGAAGACCATGACTGGGCGTCGCCGCCCGGAAGAGAGCGGCGGGCGCGGTCTTGAGACCGCGCCCGCTAAAGTCATTACATGATCTTGCCGTCGGCGAAGGCCTTGCGAACGGTGTCGCGCTCGGCATCGGGAGCCGGGACGAGACCGTATTCAGCCAGCGGGGAGTCCGGGCCGATCATGTCGTCGTTCGTGAAGAACTCGACATATTCCTTCAGGCCCGGGATGACGCCGAGATGCGCCTTCTTGACGTAGAAGAACAGCGGGCGGGAAACCGGGTATTCGCCGGAAGCGATCGTCTCGGTCGAGGGAACGATGCCGCTGACGGTCGCGACCTTCAGCTTGTCGGCGTTGTTTTCGTAGAAGGACAGGCCGAAGACGCCGATGCCGGACTTGTTGGCGGCGATGCGGGCGAGCGTTTCGGTGTAGTCGCCGTCGATGTCGACAGCCAGACCGTCCTTGCGAACGGCGATGCACTTGGCATGCTGCTCGTCCTTGTCGGCAACGGCGGCCTTGATCACTTCGGCAGCGCCGGTGGCTTCGCAGCCGGCAGCCAGCATCTTCTCGTCGAAGACTTCACGCGTGCCGTGCTTTTCGCCCGGGATGTAAGCGGCGATCTCGACGTCCGGCAGATCCTTGTTGACTTCCGACCACTTCTTGTAGGGGTTGGCGACGAGCTTGCCGTCGACGACGACTTCGGCGGCGAGCGCAAGGTAGACGTCCTTCGGCTCGAGCTTCAGGTCGGCATTGCCGCTGTCGGTGGCGAAGACGATGCCGTCATAGCCGATCTTGACTTCCTGGATCTCGGTGACGCCGGCAGCCTTGCAGGCCTCGACTTCGCTGCCCTTCATCGGGCGCGACGCATTGGCGATGTCGATGGTGTCCGGGCCGACGCCCTTGCAGAATTCCTTGAGGCCGCCGCCGGTGCCGCCGGATTCGACGATCGGCGTCTTGAAGTCCGGATAGGTTTCGCCGAACGATTCGGCGACGATCTTGGCGTAAGGAAGAACGGTGGACGAGCCGGCGATCTGAATCTGGTCGCGCGCAACGGCAACGCCGGCGAAGGCTGCGGAGGCAACGAGCGCCGCGACAGTGAGCTTAAGAGATTTCATCTGGGTTCTCCCGAAGAGGACGTGTGTTGGAAGCGCGCGGTTCGCGCTCTCTGCCGTTGACCGGCGGCCCTTCTCTAAACCCCGATCGCCATCCCTTTTATGTCACTTTGACGAAACATTTGTGACAAGCTAAATATCTGAAAATACTATAATATTTCCGACAAAAAGACGAACGCGCCGTCCTTTGTGTCAGAATTTGACGGTAAAGACCGTTCCCTTGCCCACCTCGGACTTCACCACGAGGCGCGCCTTGTGGCGCGTGAGGATGTGCTTGACGATGGCAAGCCCGAGGCCGGTGCCCTTCTTGGAACGGCTCGCCTCCACATTGACCCGGTAGAAACGCTCGGTGATGCGCGGCACATGCTCGGGCGGGATGCCGGGGCCGTAGTCGGTGACGGAAAGCTCGGCGGGCGCGCCCTCCCCGCCCGACAGCGCCACGTCCACCCGCTTGCCTTCCTGGCCGTATTTGCAGGCATTTTCGAGAAGGTTCTCGAAGACCTCGACCAGTTCGTCGCGGTCGCCGGCAACGGTCACGGGATGCGCCGGCAGGTCGAGAGCGATCTCGACGCCGAGGTCGCTCGCGAGCGGCTGCAGGCTGTCGCGGACATGGCCGAGCAGCGGCACGAGGTCCACCGTCTGGTCGGGCGCGAGGTTCGAGCGCAGTTCCAGGCGGGAAAGCGAGAGCAGGTCGTCGACGAGGCGGCTCATGCGCGTCGCCTGCTCGTGCATGATGGTAAGGAAGCGCTCATGCGCCTTGAGGTCGTTCCTCGCCGGGCCCTGCAGCGTCTCGATGAAGCCGCGCAGCGAAGCGAGCGGCGTGCGCAGCTCGTGGCTGGCATTGGCGATGAAGTCGGAGCGCATGCGGTCGATACGGCGAGCCTGCGAGACGTCGCGGAAGGTCAGCAGCCAGAGCGGCTCGGTGGTGGGGCCGGCAAGCGGGGCGACGCGCACGACATAGACCGTTTCGGAGGGAAGACGCTCGGCATGCTCGGTTTCCCGCGGCTGGCCGGAGCCGATGGCATCGCGCACCATATCGAGGATGCCGGGTGCGCGGATGCGGCCGGCAAGGTCGCTGCCCTGCGGGATCTGCCCGAAGATCGCCTCGGCGGCGCGGTTCTGCAGCTTCACGGTCTCGCGGGCGGAAAGGAGAAGCGCCGGCGCGTCGAGCGCGCCGAGAACGGCCGAGATGGGAGTGAGATCTTCCGCCGGCGGGGCGGCCTCCACGACGGGCGCTGCCGGCGCCACCGCCATCGTGCGACGGCCTGCCTCGACGGCGCGGCGTTCCATCCGCAGCAATCCGGCGATGACGAGGAGCAGCACCGCGAAGGACACCCAGCCGAGATGCAGGCCTGCAAGCCACATCATGAAGCCGACGAAGACGGCGGAGGCAATGAGAACGCGTTCGCCCCACAGTTGCGTCGCCAGCCATCCGAGGCCCGTGCGCTGATCCGTCACGACCACCCATTCCCTTGCAAGCATCGTAGCCTCCACGCCTCCATGATTCTCCATGGATAGCGCGGCTTCATGACATGTTTTTCACGGCCGGCTTGAATTCGCAATGCGGTTGTGGCCACCTTCGCCGAAGCGGCCACCTGCCGCGAACCGACATTCAAGGAGCAGACGATGGCGGAAAAGGCCGAAAGCCGGGCCGTGGAACTCGACATCCACGACAAGAAGCGCGTGTTCGATATCGACGATCCCGTCCTGCCCGGCTGGATCGACGACAAGGCCTTCGGCTCGGGCGACTATCCCTATGACAAGAAGCTCGACAACAAGGAATACGAGCGGCTGCTGAAGCTCCTGCAGATCGAGCTGGTCAAGGTGCAGTTCTGGCAGCAGAAGACCGGCAAGCGCATCATGGCTGTCTTCGAGGGGCGGGACGCGGCCGGCAAGGGCGGCGTCATCCACGCCACCACCTCCTACATGAACCCGCGCTCGGCGCGCGTCGTGGCGCTGACCAAGCCGACCGGCACCGAGCAGGGCCAGTGGTACTATCAGCGCTATGTCGCGACCTTCCCGACGACCGGCGAATTCGTGCTCTTCGACCGCTCCTGGTACAACCGGGCGGGCGTCGAGCCGGTCATGGGCTTCTGCACGCCCGAGCAGTACGAGAAATTCCTCAAGGAGACGCCGCGCTTCGAGAAGATGATCGTCTCGGAGGGCATCCATCTCTTCAAGTTCTGGCTGGATATCGGCCGCGAGATGCAGCTCAAGCGCTTCCACGACCGCCGGCACGACCCGCTGAAGATCTGGAAGCTGTCGCCGATGGACATCGCCGCGCTCAACAAATGGGGCGACTATTCGGAAAAGCGCGACCGTATGCTGAAGGAAACGCACACGGACAACGCGCCCTGGACCGTGATCCGCGCCAACGACAAGCGCCGCGCGCGCATCAACCTCATCCGCCACATCCTGAAATCGCTCGACTATGACAGCAAGGACAAGCAGGCGATCGGCGAGATCGACGACAGGATCGTCGGCTCCGGCCCGGGCTTCCTCAAGTAGCCCGGCGCCCGCGCCGGAACTGCCCTATTCGCCCGGCTGGATGCGCACGCCGAAGAGGTTGACGCCGGCACTGCCGCCGGAAATGTCGCTGTTCAGCAGGATATGACCCGGCTCGCTCGGCGAGAGCGAGCGGTCAAACTCCACCTGGAACAGGATATCGGTGCGCTCCGAGACGGTGAAGCGGTGGCGGCCGCAATTGCCCATGCTGGCGAAATCGCATTCGACGGCGACCTGCACCGGCTTGTCGCCGGCCGCCTGCACGGTGAGCGCGACCGTGGAGGCCTTGCCGCTCATTTCGCCGAGCACCTCCGGAGAGACCTCGATGCGCACCGCGCCGTCGCGGTCCGGATTGGTGGAGGTGACGCGCACGGCCGGCCCTTCGCTGGTGCTGACCGATTCGAAGCGGCCCGCGGGGCCGGTGGAGATCTTTGCCGTATCGGCTGGGGTGAAGACCTTGCGCCAGTCGGAGGAGAAGTGGTTCTGCGTGTCGAGCGCCTTCTTGAGCGGATCCTCGCCCGAGAAATCCTCGCCCGAGACGCGGGCCGGCGGCCGGGAGCCGTCCGCGCCGCTGCGCAGGTCGTCGAGAAGCCCGCTCGTCTGGACCCACCAGGCGAGCGCGCCGAGGGCGGCGATCAGCGTGGCGAGGACGAGCAGGAAGGAAAACAGGCGTCCGCGCCGCTTGCAGGCCTTGGTCACCCGCTCGGGGCGGAAATCCGGGGCCTTTGCCGTCTTGGCGGGCGTCGTCGCCGCGCCGCCGGCAGCAAAGCCGTCCTGGCGGTCGGGGCGGATGGCGCCGATATCGGCGGCGCCGGCAGCGGGCTTTTCCGCCTCCAGGCGCGGCTCGGCGTCGAGCTTCGGCTCGGGCCGCACGTCGCGCTCGGCGCGCAGCACCGGCTCCAGCCGCGCATCGACCGCCGGCTCGACGCGAACATTGCGCGCGGCGGCGGAGGCGATCTCAGCGCGCTCCTCGGCCTCGATCTGGTGAATAGTGGCTTCCAGCCGGTGGCGCTGCGCGGCGACGGTGCCAGGGTCGTTGACCTCCTGCTTGCGCAGGCCCGCCTCGAGCGCGTTGCGCGCCGACTGGTAGATGCGCGCGCGCACCTCGGCATTGCCGCGCTCCGAGCGCGCCAGCGCGTTCCTGATTGCCGTTTCCAGTCCGCTCACATCCGACCCTTCTGCGGGAGCCGCGCGACGGCGCGGTACGATCCATCTGTGGAAAGAGCCCTACTTTCCGGCTTTTGTTAGTTTTTGCGTAACGTTTGACGGAAATTTTCGCAAGCCTTGCCGCCGAAACTGCCCGTTCTTCTGCGGGGATAAGCCGGGGCGAATCATGTCGATCCGGCCTTGGTGGCACCGCTGCCCGCATCCGATGGCCGGATGTCCCGCTTGCCATGCATCGCCGCTACCCGAGCGCGGCACTTCCTGCTCGCTGCCCGTTGCCAAGTACACCCGGATGGCCGCTGCCCAATGGCCTCACCAGCGGCCCGAGATGTAGAACGTCCAATCGCCTGCACCTCTGCGGCATGCGCCCGATGGCCAAGCAACCCAATGACCATGCTCGCCCGATACATGGCGTGCGCGACCTCCGCCTGCCTGAACCGTTGCCGCCCACGCCTGATGCCTCGCCATATCAATAGCTAAGTTTCGACCAACGCCCGGAATGTAGCAACTCCACTCGACCGCCTCTGCGATGTGCGCCCGGTGGCCCAGAGCCCCGCCAGCCATGCTCGTTCGACACTTGGGGCGCGTTAACGCCTCTCGCCCACGCCGTTGCCACTTGCGCCGATGCCGCGCCATCTCGCCAGCCAAGCTCGCCTAATTCCCCGGAATGCCGCACCTCTTCCTCGCCTGCGCCGCTGTCGTGCGCGGCCACCAAGCCTCCCTGACGGTCATCTTCGTCCGATGCTCGAAGCAAGGCATCGCCCCTCGCTCGCACCACCTCCGCCTGCATCCGGCGGGCCGACGCCCCGACAGCCGTGCTCGCCCAATGTCTGAAGCATAACGCCGCCCCTCGCTTTCGTCGCCACCATCTGCAGCGCGGCGCCCGACGCCCCCATCCCGATGGCAGTGCTCTCCGATACCCAGAGCGGGCCACGTGCAGCGCCACTCGCAGGAAAACGCGTCTTGCCGTTCCGTCACGATGAGCACGCCGTGATGCACCGACACCCCTTTTCAGAGACAATTCCCGCTGGTATGGTTTTGACGTTTTCGTAAACGTCAAAATGTCAGGACTTCCGCCATGGCCCTGCCCGCGATCCTCAAGGACAAGCTGCGCCTGCCCGTCGTCGGCGCGCCGCTCTTCATCGTCTCGCATCCCGCGCTGACCCTTGCACAATGCAAGGCGGGTGTCATCGGCGCCTTCCCGGCGCTGAACGCCCGCCCGGAATCGCAGCTCGACGAATGGCTGGCGGAGATCACCGAGGGCCTTGCCGCGCACGATGCGAAGCACCCCGACCGCCCCGCCGCCCCCTTCGCCGTCAACCAGATCGTCCACCGTTCCAACAGGCGGCTGGAACACGACCTGACGATGTGCGTGAAATACAAGGTGCCGGTCGTGATCTCCTCGCTCGGCGCCGTGCCGGAGGTGAATGCGGCAATCCATTCCTATGGCGGCATCGTGCTGCACGACGTCATCAACAACCGTCATGCCAATTCGGCGATCCGCAAGGGTGCGGACGGGCTGATCGCGGTGGCTGCCGGCGCGGGCGGCCATGCCGGCACGCTTTCCCCCTTCGCCCTCGTCCAGGAAATCCGCGAATGGTTCGACGGCCCGCTCCTGCTTTCCGGTGCGATCGCGACGGGCGGAGCGATCCTGGCTGCCGAGGCGATGGGCGCGGACATGGCCTATATCGGTTCGCCCTTCATCGCCACCACCGAGGCGCGGGCGAGCGACGCCTACAAGCAGACGATCGTCGACAGCAATGCCGCCGACATCGTCTATTCCAACTATTTCACGGGCATCCACGGCAACTACCTGAAGCCCTCCATCGCGGCCGCCGGCATGGACCCCGACCACCTGCCGGAAGCCGACCCTTCGAAGATGGATTTCGACAAGGCCACGACCGGCGCCAAGGCCTGGAAGGACATCTGGGGCTGCGGCCAGGGCATCGGCGCCGTCAAGGCCATCGAGCCGGTCGAAGCGCTCGTCGCCCGCCTTGCCCGCGAATACGCCGCCGCCAGGGCCCGCATTGCGGCCTGACCCCGTCATTTCGCTGCGCCGCGCGGGAAAAATGCGGAAGTTGAAACTCCCCGCTTGAAATCTCCGTCCAATGCGGTTATCAGCGCACCCATTCCGGTCCCGACACGCTTCGGGACCGCTGAAGGGCCGCTTTAGCTCAGTCGGTAGAGCACATCATTCGTAATGATGGGGTCAGGTGTTCGAGTCACCTAAGCGGCACCATTTTCTTCAAGCATCTAGGTAAAGTCAAAACCCAGCGGTCCTCTGCGGTTACCCATCAGTCTGCGCGAGGTGGATGGCAGGGCTGCTTGGTCTCGTCGCAGATGCTCCCTGTTGCCAAGATAGTGCCGATGGCGACATGCTTGAAAGCGGTCTGGAGGCGTTCTTGTCGAAGCTCAGTATCTACCGCGCGATCCTGCTCATTTGCCTGGCGGTCGTCGCCTATGTCTGGCCCACACTCTGGCTGATCTACGGACTGTGGGCGGGGAGTGCACTCATGGGTGCGGCCACCCTGGCCTTTTTCCCTGAGGAACGACAAGGCACCGGCATCGAAATCATGCTTTCAGGCGCCTTGGCCCCGTTGCGCGTGTGGCTCGGCCTGTGGAACGGCTTCTATGTCTGGACGGATCTGGATCACGATTACTGGAACCGCACGAACGAATGAGGGAATGGCAATCCATCGGAAGCCAGCGCATTCACCCAGCGTAGAAGAAATACACCTTTCCCTTGTTCGGATCGACGATCGTAACGCTGCCACCCGGTCCATAATGGTAAAGCGATCCTCCGGACTGTATCGCTTCGTTGGCTTCGCGCTCGAACCGTGCATCGATGGAGATTTCAAAGCCATACTTGCTCAGGAACTCCGATACGCTTGGAGGATCGCGGGCAATGCGTTCAGCTCCCCGAACCGGCGGGTTGTCGTAGGGATGCCACTGGCTGACGGCTTGCTCAGTGCTCCTGTCATCGACCGGCGTCACGAGCCATGTGCCTTCGGTGCCTTCGAGCGCTTCACCCAGGCGGCGCCCTTGGTCCCGCGCCCATAATGCGCTGGCGTCGGTCAATCGATAAACGACAAAGCCAGTTTCGTTGTCGCCGGGCATGAAACCCATGCCGTAGAGTTCCTCCACCCTGAATTCGATCTCTGCAACGTCGAGAGGCTGGGGAACGTGTGCCAGAATCCAGCGTCGTTCTTCAAACTTGAATGCCATGTAGGGCGCCACAACGACCCCCACGCCCAACACGACGATGAGGCCGCGCAGAACGAGCTGATCGGATCTCGTCCGTCGCCAGATTCGGCGAAGGCCGAGAAAGACAAGCACAACGATGCCTATGATCACGAGTGCAAAAGCGGTTAGAAAACAAAGCATTGCCAAGGCGAAATCCATATGATCTCACAGTTATCGAGGGATGGGTATTCGACGAAGCCGGTCGGTTGAGCGCATGGCCCTGCAATTGCAGATTGGCCAGGTTCGTCATATGTTTCAACCAGAATCCCTGGAGAGGCCTCATGCGCGACGCAGTTTTCGCACTATGCCTGTTACTCGGCTACACGACCTCGTCCGCATCCGCTGAGGAAGAATACCCATTCCCTCAGCTTCAGACCGAAGTTTTTTGCAAGGGCTTGGTCGCAAGGATGCTGGACGCAAACGAACAGGCGGCCGAATTGAAAAAATGTCTCGTCCAGGAAATATTCTTGAAGGGGAAGCTGGAGCCCTGGTGGCCATTTCTGGGGCGCAAGACGCAAAGGATGATCGTGAAGGCCCATTACAGGCTGCCGGAGCATCAAACATATATCACGCTCCTGTCATATACATCGTCCGCCATAGGCGAGGCATGCTTGTCCGGGCGGATAAAATGCCAAAACCCTAAAGCCCCGTGATGCCGCCTTCCTCGCCTGACTCGCCGTGCCTCCCTTGCCGCCATGCCTCCCATCGCGGCGACGACATGCTCGGGCAGTTGCGCACCGTGCTTGCGACGGTCAGCGGGCGGTTCAGCGCGGATATTTTCCTGCGCTTTTCCCTGATGGCGCTTTCACCGGACGATATCGGCGAGCGGCTGCGCGCCGCGGATGCCGTCGAGACGATGCGTGCCTATCTTGCGGATTTCGCCCGGTTCTGCGGCGAGGGAGACGGCTAAGCGGCCGGGCTTCAGCCGACGTTGCGTTCCTTGTCGGGCAAGGGGGGCGGCTCGGCGTGGGGGTCGAGCAGGATCGTCGAGGCGGGCTCGGTCGCTTCGACCTCGCGGATCCATTCGCGCCAGATGGCGACCAGCAGGGCCATCAGGACCGGGCCGATGAAGAGGCCGAGGAAGCCCATGGTCTTCACCCCGCCGATGAGGCCGAAGAAGGTGGGCAGGAACGGCAGCTTGATCGGGCCGCCGACGAGGCGCGGGCGCAGCGTCTTGTCGACGATGAAGAGCTCCACCGAGCCCCAGGCGAAGAGCGCGAGGCCCGCCACGGGCGAGCCGCTGGAAACGAGATAGACCGAGACCAGCGTGAAGGATAGCGGCGCGCCGCCCGGGAACAGCGCCATGACGCCAGTGAGCACGCCGAGCGTGACGGCCGAGGGCACGCCGGCGATCCAGTAGGCGACGCCGAGAACGATGCCCTCGCCGATGGCGATCAGCGTCATGCCGGTGACGGTCGAGCTGATCGTCGCGGGCACGATGCGCGAGATGCGCTCCCAGCGCATCGGCAGGATGCGCTCGCCGAGCCGGTCGACCTGGCCGGCGAAGGCCTGGCCGTCGCGGTAGATGAAGAACAGCGCGATCAGCATGAAGAGCATGGCGAGCAGCAGGTTGAACGCCTTGCCGCCGGCCGCGAGCGCCACGCGGTAGATATTGCCGATATTGGCGCCGCTGACGATCTGCGTCAGCTCGCCGATCGCGCCGGGATGATCGAGGAAGCGCGCCCATTGCATATCGAGCCAGCCGCCGACCACGGGCAGCGCGCCGATCCATTCCGGCGTCGGCGCGCCGGTGCGGTTCGTCTCGACGGCCCAGCCGATCCAGTCGCGGATCTCGTGCAGCGCATAGGTCGAGGCGATCACGATCGGCCCGACGATGAAGGCGAGGATGAGGAGGATGGCGATGGAAGCGGCGAGCGTGCGGTTGCCCTTCACCTGCGCCAGAAGGCGCGAATAGAGCGGCCAGCTCGCAAAGGCGATGACCAGCGCGGCCAGCACCGGCACGACGAAGCCGTGGAAGAAATAGATGCCGGCGAAGACGATGAGGACGAGAAGCCACCGCGCCGCCGAGATCGGGGAGATGAGCGCAGCGCCGCCCTGGCGCGCCGCGCCGAGAAACCGGGGCTCACTTCTGCGATGTTCCGAATGCAACAAACTCGTCCACTCCATGGCTCCGGCGTCCGCGCCGGACCACCAAGATAAGGTGTAGCGGAAGAATGTTAAACATATACGTGGTTTTTTCGGCGGCGGCGCGCGGAGACGCCGCAGGCGGCGGCCCGAAGGGGTAGTCGAAGGCGACGATGCAGATCGTTGACGTTTACGTCAATGTAAGATAGCAGTATACCTTGATGGCGCCCGCCAAAAGCATCATCTTGTCGGCATCGGACGGTTGGAGGACCTTTCGCTGCGGCGGGACGGACGATGCCCGCGCCCAACGAGGAGGAGCACATATGTCGGTCTCACAGATGCACCCGTCCACCGCGCCGTCCGGCCGTTTCTGGCTCTCCTCCTATCCGGACGGCATGGCGGAAGAGATCGCCCCACTCACCCACGATTCCATCGGCGCGCTGGTGGAAAACTGCTGCGCGCGCTTTGCCGACCGCCCGGCCTTCACCAGCATGGGCAGGACGCTGACCTTCCGCGACTTCGATGCCGCCTCCCGGACGGTCGCCGCCTGGCTGCAGGCGCGGGGGCTTGAAAAGGGCGACCGCGTCGCCGTGATGATGCCGAACATCCTGCAGAATCCGGTGATCATCTTCGGCATCCTGCGCGCCGGGCTCGTGGTGGTGAACGTCAACCCGCTCTATACGCCGCGCGAGCTCGAGCACCAGCTCAAGGATGCCGGCGCCAAGGCGCTGTTCGTGCTGGAGAATTTCGCGAGCACCGTGGCGCAGGTCGTCGCGCGCACGGACGTGCGCCACGTTGTGGTCGCGACGATGGGCGACATGCTCGGCCTCAAGGGCCTCATCGTCAATCTCGTCGTGCGCAAGGTGAAGAAGCTCGTGCCGGAATGGTCGCTGCCGGGGCATGTGCCGTTCAGGCAGGTCATGACGGAGGGCGCGCGCGGCGCGGTGAAGCCGGTCGCGATCGCGCCGGGCGACATGGCCTTCCTGCAATATACCGGCGGCACGACGGGCGTTTCCAAGGGCGCCATCCTCACCCATGCGAACCTGCTCTCCAACATGGAGCAGATCAAGCTGTGGATCGAGCCGACCTTCACGATCAAGAAGCGGCCGGAGCAGCTCACCTTCATCTGCGCGCTGCCGCTCTACCATATCTTCGCGCTGACGGTGAACGGGCTGATGGGTATCGCGCTCGGCGGCCATAACGTGCTGATCGCCAATCCGCGCGACATCCCCGCTTTCGTCAAGGAACTGGCGAAATACCGAACCCACATCTTCCCGGGCCTCAACACGCTGTTCAACGCGCTGATGAACAATCCGGATTTCTCCAAACTCGATTTCTCCGAACTCGTCCTGACGCTTGGCGGTGGCATGGCGGTACAGCGGCCGGTCGCAGAACGCTGGCAAAAAATGACGGGCTGCGCGATCACCGAGGGCTACGGCCTTTCCGAAACCTCGCCGGTGGCGACCGCCAACCGCTTCGACCGGCCGGAATTCACCGGCACGATCGGCCTGCCGCTGCCCTCCACCGAGATCGAGATCCGCGACGACGACGGCCGCACGCTGGCGCTCGGCGAGGTCGGCGAGATCTGCATCCGCGGCCCGCAGGTCATGGCCGGCTACTGGCAGCGCCCTGACGAGACGGCCAAGGTGATGACGCCCGACGGCTTCTTCCGCTCCGGCGACATCGGCTTCATGACGGGGGAGGGCTATACCAAGATCGTCGACCGCAAGAAGGACATGATCCTCGTCTCCGGCTTCAACGTCTTTCCCAACGAGGTGGAGGAAGTGGCGATGTCGCATCCCGGCATCCTCGAATGCGCGGCCATTGGCGTGCCAGACGAGCATTCCGGCGAGGCGGTGAAGCTCTTCGTCGTGAAGAAGGACCCGGCGCTGACGGAAGCCGACGTGAAGGCGCATTGCGCGGCGAACCTCACCAATTACAAGCGGCCGAAATTCGTCGAATTCCGCACCGAGCTACCCAAGTCCAATGTCGGCAAGATTCTGCGCAAGGACCTGCGCGGCTGACGGGCGGCCGCGGTTAAACCGATTTAATTTTTTCGGGCAAGCGGCCTTTCCGGTCTTGATTTGACCATATCAAAGCGACTAGCTAGCGGCATCGTCCAAAGCCAGGGAAGACGCCGATGAACGCGCTTGTCGAAAAGCTGAAATCCATCGTCCGCGATACCAATGCCACAGACATCCGGGCCGCCTTCGCGGCCGACCCGCAGCGGTTCTCCCGCTACAGCACCACGCTCGGCGACTTTCTCTTCGACTATTCCAAATGCGCGGTGAACGACGCGGTGCTCGACGCGCTGGAGGCGCTGGCGAAGGATGCCGGCGTCGAGAAGAAGCGCGACGCCATGTTCGCCGGTGAGATCATCAACATCACGGAAGAGCGCGCGGTGCTGCACACGGCGCTGCGCAACCGCTCCAACACGCCCGTCCTCGTCGAGGGCAAGGACGTCATGCCGGATGTCAATTCGGTGCTCGACGCCATGGGTGCTTTCGCCGAGGCCATCCGCTCGGGTGCGCTGAAGGGCGCGACCGGCAGGAAGATCACCGACGTCGTCAATATCGGCATTGGCGGCTCGGATCTTGGCCCGGTCATGGCGACGCTGGCGCTCGCGCCCTACCATGACGGCCCGCGCCTGCACTTCGTCTCCAATATCGACGGCGCGCATATCGCGGACACGCTGAAGCTGCTCACGGCCGAGACGACGCTCTTCATCGTCGCCTCCAAGACCTTCACCACCATCGAGACGATGACCAATGCCGCAACGGCGCGCAAGTTCATCGCGGACAAGCTGGGCGATTCCGCCGTCGGCCATCATTTCTGCGCCGTCTCCACGGCGCTCGACAAGGTCGCGGCCTTCGGCATCGACGAAGCGCGCGTCTTCGGCTTCTGGGACTGGGTCGGCGGGCGCTATTCGATCTGGTCGGCCATCGGCCTGCCGCTGATGATCGCCATCGGGAAGGAGGACTTCGCGCAGTTCCTCGCCGGCGGCCATGCCATCGACAATCACTTCCGCGAGGCGCCGATCCGCGAAAACATCCCGATGCTGCTCGGCCTCATCGGCTTCTACCATCGCAACGTGCTGAACTATCCCTCGCGCGCCATCCTGCCCTATGATCAGCGCCTGTCGCGCTTCCCGGCCTATCTGCAGCAGCTCGACATGGAATCGAACGGCAAGTCGGTGACGGTGGATTCGACGCCCGTCGAATGCAAGACCGGCCCGGTCGTCTGGGGCGAGCCCGGCACCAACGGCCAGCACGCCTTCTACCAGCTCATCCACCAGGGCACCTCGATCATCCCGACCGAATTCATGATCGCGGCCAACGGCCATGAGGAGAACCTGCGCCACCAGCACCAGCTGCTCATCGCCAATTGCCTTGCGCAGTCGGAAGCGCTGATGAAGGGCCGCTCGCTCGCCGAGGCGAAGGCGCAGCTCACCTCGAAGGGCATGGACGAGGCGAAGGCAGACCGGATCGCACCGCACCGCGTCTTCTCGGGTAACCGCCCGTCGATCACCATGGTCTATGACAGCCTGACGCCCTTCGCGCTCGGCCGGCTGATCGCGCTCTACGAGCACCGCGTCTTCGTGGAAGGCGCGCTCTTCAACATCAATTCCTTCGATCAGTGGGGCGTGGAACTCGGCAAGGAGCTGGCGACGGGCCTGCTGCCGGTCGTGGAAGGCAAGGAGAGCGCTGCAGGGCACGATTCCTCGACGGCCGGGCTGGTCGCGGCGCTGCTGAAGGCTGCAAACTAGACTATTTCCGCATTTCCGAACGCAAAACCACTTCGCACTTTTGCTGGAAATGCTACCGCAGGCTCAAACGGCGTGCCGCGAAAGCACCGCGCGGCACGCGGGCGAGGTTCCCGAGGAATTCGCGGGCGCAGGCGCGCCAGCTATAGGTGGCCGCGCGGGCAAGCGCGACCTCCTTCGGGATATCGAGCGCGGCAAGGGCTGCTTCCCGCAGGTTTTCCGACAAGGCACCTGCCTCACCCAGCACATCGCGCGGGGCAGTGACTGGAAAGGCGGCAACGGGAACGCCGCTCGCCAAAGCCTCCAGCATGACATTGCCGAACGTATCCGTGCGGCTCGGGAAGACGAAGACGTCGGCCGAGGCGTAGACGGCCGCAAGCTCCTCGCCGGTCTTGCGGCCGAGGAAATGCACGTCGGGATAACGCTGGCGCAGCGCCGCAAGGTCCGGCCCGTCGCCGACGACGACCTTGCTGCCCGGTAAATCGAGGCCGAGGAAGGCGGGCAGGTTCTTTTCCACCGCCACGCGCCCGACATTGAGGAAGACCGGCCGTGGCAGGCCGAGATCGCGGCGCCTTGCCGGGTCGAACAGCTTGGTATCCACCCCGCGCGACCAGCGCTTGATGCGCACGAAGCCGCGCGCCGCCATTTCCGCACCCAGCGACCTGGTGGCCACCATCATGCCCGCGCCGGAATTGTGGAAGCGCCGCAGCCACCAATAGCTCCAGCTTTCCGGTATGGGCAGGCGCGCGCTGATGAATTCGGGAAAGCGCGTGTGATAGGCCGTGGTGAAGGGCAGCCGGCGCTGCAGGCAGGCGCGCCGCGCCGCCATGCCGAGCGGACCCTCGGTCGCGATATGGATGTAATCCGGCGCGACGGCCTCGATCTCGGCCAGCACCTGGCGGCTCGAGGCGATGGCGAGCCGGATCTCCGGATAGGACGGCAGCGGGATGGTCGTGAATTTCTCGGGCGTCAGGAAGACGACATCGACCCCCTCCTCCGCCGCCGAGCGGGCCAGCTCCTCCAGCGTGTGCACCACGCCGTTGAGCTGCGGCCGCCAGGCATCCGTCACGACGAGGACGGTGGGCGCCCGGTCATCGGACGCGGCGGGGAAGGACGAATCTGGAGCGATGTCTTCGAGCATGGCCTCTTTGACCATGCCGCGATGACAGGCGAATGAACGTGACGCCGCGCCTGCGGGCCGGTTACTTGCGTTCCGTCGGCTGGGGCTGGAGGCGGCCGCGGGAGCGGCCGGGCGCGGCATTGGCGAGGCGGCGGGCGGCCTCCTTCAGCTCCAGCTCGGTGAAGAGGCCCCGGTATTCGGGACGCAGCATCAGCGCTTCCATGGAAAGTTCCGGCTTGCCGGCGTCGATAAGGCGCTCAAGGCCGGTCGCGCCGGGCGTGAAGACGAACTCCTTCGCCGCCGCCACGCCGCCATTGAGCGTGACGCAGCGGCGCAGCAGGACGGGGCGGAAGCCGAGTTCGGCGAAGCGGTCGTAGAGGCCCGCCATCTCCTTGTGGAAGCGGGCCTCGGTCCCCGGAGCGGGGCCGCGCATCAAAGGCGTCCGACGCGCTCGGTGAGGAGCGCGAAGAAGCCGTCCGCATCGACATCCTTCATGACGCGCGCATTGTGCTTGCGGTCGGTCACCTGCCACCAATCGACAACGGTCATGCCGACGGTGAGCGGCGAAACCGTCTCGACCTCGACATTGCAATCGCGCCCGCCGAAAAGCTCCGGCTTCAGCAGATAGGCGATGACGGTCGGATCGTGCAGCGGGCCGCCGTCGGAACCGTATTTCTCGATGTCGAAGCGCTCGAAGAATTCCAGCATCTGGACGAGGGCGAGCGCCGGGCGGTTGCCGATCGCGCGCAGCTTCTCGACGCGGCTCTTCAGCGTCAGTACCTTGTGGGTGACGTCGAGCGGCATCATGATGATCGGGATGCCGGACCTGAAGACGGCGGCGGCCGCCTCCGGGTCGACATAGACGTTGAATTCGGCGGCCGGCGTGATGTTGCCCCCCTCGAAGAAGCCGCCGCCCATCATGACCAGCTCGCGCACGCGGCCGGCGATCTCCGGCGCCTTTTCCAGCGCGAGCGCGATGTTGGTCAGCGGGCCGAGCGTGCAGAGCGTTACGGTGCCGGCCGGCTCGCGCTTCAGCGTCTCGACGATGAAGTCGACGGCGTGCTGCGTTTCGAGCTGCATCTTCGGCTCGTGCAGGTCCGGGCCGTCGAGGCCGGTCTTGCCGTGGACGTGCTCGGCCGTCACCAGCGGACGGGCGATCGGCCTGTCGGCGCCGGCGAAGACCCTGACGTCCGGCCGGGAGCAGAATTCCAGGATGATGCGGGCATTGGTGGAGGTGCGCGACAGCGGCACGTTGCCGGCGACCGTGGTGATGCCGAGGATTTCCAGCTCCGGGCTGCCAAGCGCCAGCATGATGGCGGCGGCGTCGTCCTGGCCGGGATCGGTGTCGATGATGATTTTCCTTGGCTCGGACATGCCGCTTCATTCCTGTTTTCTGATTGCGCCGGACCGGCGGGGAAGCGGCGACTATATTTGCCGGGCCGCCTTTCGCAAGCGTCTTGCGCCGGCATCGCGCAATCACCATATTGCAGCCGTCGGGGCGCCGCAGCCGGGCCTCGCCAAAGTCGCTTGAAGCCAAGGACTGGACGATGACACGCATGACCCCTTTCACGAGCCCGCTGCTGCTGGGCTTCGACGCCATGGAAAAGACCCTCGAGCGCATCGCCAAGGGCAACGATGGCTATCCGCCGTACAATATCGAGCGGCTTCGGCCGGACGGCGAGACGGGCGCCCCGGAGCGCCTGCGCATCACGCTTGCCGTGGCGGGCTTCTCCGAGGAGGAGCTGGACGTGACGACGGAGGAAAACCAGCTCGTCATCCGCGGCCGGCAGACAGACCCCGGCGAAAGGGACTATCTTTACCGCGGCATCGCCGCCCGCCAGTTCCAGCGTACCTTCGTGCTTGCCGACGGCATGCATGTTTCCGGCGCCGAACTGAAGAACGGCCTGCTCTCGGTGGACCTCGTCCGGCCGGAGCCCGTGCGTATGGTAAAGAAAATTAACATTTCCGTACCAGACTAGAACGTGAGCCGTTCCTGCGGGAACACCCGCCGGACCGTTTCGCGCATAACCTGATCGCCGAACGACCGATGGGCCATGGTGGCCATCAGCGTCCGGTGGCCGGCAAGTCCGGCATTGCCATGGAGGCAAAAATGGGCCTGAAAACCGTTACCCCCACCACCGTATCGAAGGCGGATCTTGCGCATCTGGGCGCCGGCGAAGTCGGCTACATCCGCAAGATGAAGGCCGAGGAAGTCTCCCGCGTCTTCCCGGAAGCGCCCGAAATCGACCCGAGCCTCGACCTGTGGGCGCTGTTCGGCGCGGACGGCACGCCGATCCTGCTCACCGACAACCGTTCCAGCACCTTCTACAAGGCCGCCGAGGACGATCTGCGCACGGTCAGCCTGCACTGACGATAGTGCCCTGAAAAACGCTTTCCGTCAGAGCCGGCGGAAGGTGAGATAGGCCGACTTGCGGCCCTCGCGCCTGGCCTTGGCCTCGTAGCGCGTGCCCGGCCAGCCGGCATAGGGCGTCAGCCAATCGGCCGCGTTTTCCGCGGTCCAGACGAAGGCGGGATGCGCCCCGCAATGCATCAGCGTCCAGTTGACATAGGTGTCGATGTCGGACGCGAAGCAGAAGATGCCGCCCGGCTTCATAACGCGGGCGAAGCGATCCAGATTGACCTTCGACACGAAGCGCCTCTTCCAGTGCTTCCGCTTGGGCCAGGGATCGGGATAGAGCAGGTCGATTTGGTCGAGCGAGGCCGCCGGCAGCCAGTCCAGGAGTTCCGTCGCATCGTCGTCGTAAAGGCGGATATTCCTCGCGCCCTTCTCCTCCACGCTGCCGACCAGCTTCGCCATGGAATTGACGAAGGGCTCGACGCCGATGAAGGCGGTGTCCGGGCTTTCCACCGCGCGATGGATCAGGTGCTCGCCGCCGCCGAAACCGATCTCGAGGCGGGTGCGGGCCGGCGTGAAATCATAGAGCGTTGCGAGATCCGCCGGAGCCGGGGTCGAGAGGTCGACCTTCAGCACCGGTAGCAGCGTCTCGAGATGCTGCGCCTGCCGCTCGCGCAGCGGCTTTCCCTTGCGGCGACCGAAGAAGGCTTCGGTCGCGCGGCTACGGCGCTCTGCATCGGTCATGTCGGCCTCAGTTCTTTATGGCGTCCTTGAGGGCCTTGACGAGGTCGAGGCGCTCCCAGGAGAACGAGCCGTCACGGCCGGCCTTGCGGCCGAAATGGCCATAGGCGGAGGTTTTGGCATAGATCGGCTTGTTGAGGTCGAGATGGCGGCGGATACCCGACGGCGACAGGTCCATGACCTTGCGGATCGCCGCTTCCACCGCATCCTCGCTCACCTTGCCGGTGCCGTGCAGGTCGACATAGATCGATAGCGGCTGGGCGACACCGATGGCGTAGGAGAGCTGGATCGTGCAGCGGTCGGCAAGGCCGGCGGCAACGACGTTCTTGGCGAGATAGCGCGCGGCATAGGCGGCCGAACGGTCGACCTTGGTCGTGTCCTTGCCGGAGAAGGCGCCGCCGCCATGCGGGGCCGCGCCGCCATAGGTGTCGACGATGATCTTGCGGCCGGTGAGGCCGGCGTCACCGTCCGGGCCGCCGATGACGAATTTGCCCGTCGGGTTGATGTACCAGGAGCAATCGTCGGCGATCTTCAGGTCGGCCAGCGCCTCGCGGATATAGGGCTCGACGACCTGGCGCACCTTCTTGGAATCCCAGCTCGCATCGAGATGCTGCGTGGACAGCACGATGGAGGTGACGTCGGCCGGCTTGCCGTCGACATAGCGCACGGTCACCTGGCTCTTGGCGTCCGGGCCGAGCTTGCCGGCATCGCCCTCGCCCGTCTTGCGGGCGGCGGCGAGAAGCTGGAGGATGCGGTGCGAATAGTAGATCGGGGCCGGCATCAGTTCCGGGGTTTCGCGGCAGGCATAGCCGAACATGATGCCCTGGTCGCCCGCGCCCTCGTCGCCCTGCTTGTCGGCGGCGTTGTCGACGCCCTGGGCGATGTCGGCGGACTGCGAGTGCAGCAGCACGTCGATCTTCACGGTCTTCCAGTTGAAGCCGTCCTGCTCGTAGCCGATATCGCGGATCGCCTTGCGGGCGGCGGACTTGAACTTGGACGGATTGATGACGTCGGCGCCGTTCTTGTCTTTCTTGAGAAGGCTCGGCGGCAGGCGGACCTCACCGGCGATGACGACGCGATTGGTCGTTGCAAGCGTCTCGCAGGCGATGCGGACCGACCAGGGATCGATCTTCGACTTCACGGCTTCACGGTAGACCAGATCGACGATTTCGTCGGAGATACGGTCGCACACCTTGTCCGGATGGCCTTCGGCGACGGACTCGCTGGTGAAGAGGTAACTGCTGCGCATGCGGGAATTCCCCTCAAAGAAATGGACTACGACCGTAGTTATTCAGTTCGCGCGGCAAAGACAAGGACATAAGTATATCTTTATGTCCCAAATTCCCGGATGATTTGCCGCATCCGCCGCGCAGAAGCGGCCGGCAGGCATGAAAAACGGCCCCGCAGGGCCGTTCCTTCATGCGTTCCGGCAGGGACAGGTCACTCGACCTCGGCCTCGGCGGCCAGCGCCTTCACCAGATCGACCAGCTTGCGGCGCACCTTGGGATCGCCGATCTTCACGAAGGCGCGGTTGAGCTGCAGGCCTTCGGAGGAGGAGAGGAAGTCGACGACATAGTTGGAGCTGGAGGCTTCGGCGAAGCCGGCCTGGGCATCCGCCTGCTCGCCCGGGGCATCCTCGAAGAAGAAGGAGACCGGCACGTTGAGAATGCTCGAAATGTTCTGCAGGCGGCTGGCGCCGACGCGGTTCGTGCCCTTCTCGTATTTCTGAATCTGCTGGAAGGTGATGCCGAGGCTTTCGCCCAGCTTCTCCTGGCTCATGCCGAGCATGGTCCTGCGAAGCCGGATCCGGCTGCCGACATGTATATCGATCGGATTCGGCTTCTTCTTGTTTTCCATCATCACTTTCGTCCTAACGCGGAATGGCCCCTACCCACCGGCAGCCTTAACGAAAACTTAACGTCACGTTGTATGCGCAGACTCTGAAGGTCGCTACAATACAGGAGAACGGCCGGCGGCGTGCACTATGCTATTTTAGGGGTTTTGGGTCAATTCATCCGATTTCTAAAACCCATGCGAGAAATAAGCGCCGTCCCGAGGAGAATGGACAGGGCAATCAGAAACGCCCGGTTCTGCCGTGTTGCCCGTTCCGTCGGCGCGAATTTACCCGGAAGGGTTGCATCCACAAAACCGGGGACATCGTAGGCAAGGCCGGAAACGACCTGCCCCTTGGCATCCACCACGGCCGAAATGCCGTTATTGGCGGCGCGAATCAGCGGCATGCCGCGCTCGACCGCGCGCAGTCGCGCCTGCAGGAAATGCTGGTAGGGACCGGGCGTATTGCCGAACCAGGCGTCGTTGGTGACGTTCAGCAGCGCGGCGGCCGTCTTCCCCGCGCCGTTGATCTCGGAGGGGAAGATCGCCTCGTAGCAGACCAGCGGATAGAGCCCCTTGCCGCGGACCGTCAGGAGCTGGTGCTCGCGCGCGGCGGAAAAGCCGCCCGGCATGGCGACGGCGCTGACGCCGAAGCTCTCGAAGACCTCGGCGAAGGGCATGTATTCGCCGAAGGGCACGAGATGCACCTTGTCGGCCGCGCCGATGATCTGGCCCTTGCCGTCGATGGCGTAGATGGAATTGTAGTAGCGCGGCGCCTTGCCGGAGCCCGCACTTTCGGTGCGCACCGCGCCGGCGATCAGCACCTGGTCGTCGTCGAGCACGGCGGCGATGCGCACGAGGGCATCGGGATTGTCCGTCAGGATGAAGGGGATGGAGGTTTCCGGCCAGACGATGATGTCCGGCCGCTTGCCGCCGCCCTCGGGCTTTGCGGCGCTCAGCGCCAGATGCCGCTCGAAGATCTCGGCCCTTGCGGTGTCGTCGAGCTTCATCGCCTGGTCGATCACCGGCTGGACGAGGCGGACGACGGTGCTGTCGTCGTCCGGCGCCGGCAGGAGGTTCAGCGCGTAGTAGCCGTAGCCTACATGGGCGGCGAAGAGCAGCGCGGCGAGCGAAAGGCCGATCCCCCTGCCCCGCCGCGTGCCGAGAAGGGCGGGCGCGGCGAAGACGAAAACGGCGAGCACGTTCATCGCGGCGATGCCGACGATGCCGGACGACTGCATGAGGAGCGGCACGGGCATGATGCCGTAGCCGACGGCGTTCCAGGGAAAGCCGGTGAAGAGCGTGCCGCGCAGCCATTCCCCCACCCCGAAAGCGAAGGCGAGCGCGGCGATGCGGCCCATGCCGTCCGACCAGAGGAGCCGGGCGAGCGCGGCGGCGATGCCGTAATAGATGGCGAGGAAGGCCGGCAGGCCGAAGACGGCGAGCGGCAGCGCCCAGGCGAAGGCATCCGCCTCGACCAGCAGCGCATTGCCCAGCCACCAGAGCCCGCCGACGAAATAGCCGAAGCCGAAGAACCAGCCGATGCGGAAGGCGGGCGCAAGACGCCGGAGGAAGCCGGCTTCCGGCGCGCCGCTCGCCCCGTCGAGCAGCCAGACTAGCAGGGTGAAGGACACGAAGAGCGCCGCGAAGAAGCCGAAGGGCGGCAGCGCCAGCACGCCGGCGACCCCCGCAAGAAATGCCGTCAGCGCCCGTCTCGTCCCAGACAGGAGCATGACCTTGCCCGCCAGCCGCTCCATGCCGTCCCCTTCACATGTCCCCGAATCAGCCGCGCCAGTGTTCCAAAAAAGCAGCGTCTTGTCCTGTGTCATGAGGGGGGATGTCGGGATGGCGCTTTCTGGAGGGTAGTGGGGATGCCTTGCCCCTCATCCAGCCTGCCGGCCACCTTCTCCCCGCAAGCGGGGCGAAGGAGATATGCCGCACCGTTTTCCTCAACTCTCCAACGATGCGTAGGGCAAGTCCCCTCTCCCGCTTGCGGGGAGAGGGTCAGGGTGAGGGACAATACGACGCCCTGTTCCGTAAAGAAGTGAGCCTTACTCCGCCCCCGCCTCGTCGCTGCGCTGCTCGGCCGGGTTGGCGCGATCGGCGGGAAGGCTCTCGCCGGGCCGGCGCTCGCGGCGGCGGACGGAGCTGGCGCGCTTGCGGGTGACGCGCACGCGCTTGACGCGGCGCGGGTCCGCGTCGAGGACGTGGAATTCGAAGCCGGGCACGGCCTGTACCACCTCGCCGCGCACCGGTATGCGGCCGAGCGAGGCGAAGATCAGGCCGCCGAGCGTATCGGCGTCTTCCAGCTGTTCTCGGATGTCGAAATCGGAACCGATGGCTTCGGCCAGTTCCTCAAGCTCGACGCGGGCATCGGCGATGAAGACGTCGTCGCTGACGCGCTGGATCATCGCCTCCTCGTCGTCGTGCTCGTCCTCGATGTCGCCGACGACCATCTCGACGATGTCTTCCAGCGAGGCGAGGCCGTCCGTGCCGCCATATTCGTCGATGACGAGGGCCATCTGGGTGCGGTCGGCCTGCATGCGCGCCATGAGGTCGGCGGCCAGCATGGACGGCGGGACGAAGAGGACCTGGCGGATGATGCCGGCTTCGGCAACGGTCTTGGAAAGATCGACACGGCCGAGGTCGAATTCGGCTTTCGGCGTTCGCGCCGGCTTTTCGCCGGTAGCGGCCGCGGCGCTGCCGTTCTTCGCGCCGGTGCGGCGCTTGTTGCGGGCCTGCTTGGTGACATAGGCGAGCAGGTCGCGGATATGGACCATGCCGCGCGGATCATCGAGGCTCTCGTTATAGACCGGCATGCGCGAGCGGCCGGAATCCTCGAAGATCACCATCAGCTCGGCAATGGTGATGTCCTGGTCGACGGCCTCGATATCGGCGCGCGGGACCATGACGTCCTCGACGCGCACCTCGCGGAAGCGGAGAATATTGTGCAGCATCGCCCGCTCTTCGGGCAGGAAGGCCGGCTCGCCGCCGGTGTCTTCCGTCATCAGGGCGTCTGCGAGGTCCTTGCGCAGCGTGGAGGCGCCAGTCATGCGCCAAAGCCGTGTCGCGCGGGACCAGAAGGATGACCGGCCCCCGCTTTCCTGCTTCGGCGCGCTGCTACTACTGCCCGCCTCGTCCTGACTTGAGGCGTCCGCCTCGTTCTTTTCCGCCGCTGCCGGCTGATTTCTAAAGTCGCTCATTGGTCCAAACTATTCTTCGGGGCCATCCCCGTAGGGGTCAGATAGGCCAAGCTCGGCAAGAATGCGAGTCTCCAGCCCCTCCATTTTTTCAGCCTCTTCGTCTTCCATATGATCATAACCGAAGAGATGCAGAAATCCATGCACCATGAGATGCGTGAGATGATCGTCGAAAGACTTGCCGAGATCGGCCGCTTCGCGGGTCAATGTCTCCTCGGCGAAGATGATGTCGCCGAGCATCGGACCCGGCATTTTTCCGGGCGTCACCGGGAAGGCGGGGAAGGACAGAACGTTGGTGGGCTTGTCCTGGCTGCGCCATTCCGCGTTGATGGCGCGGATGCTCTCGTCATTCGTGAAGACGAGGGAGACTTCCGGCGCGCCGGTCTTCGGGAAGGGCTGCTTTTCCTGCTTTCGCAGGTAATCCGCCGCTGCGCCGAGCACGCGCCCGCTCATTTCGAAAAGGTGTTCCTCGGAGGGCCATGCGCCCTCCTCTATGGAGATCTGGATATCGAGTTCGCTCATCAGGTATCCGGACCTCAGCGGTCCGGCAGCTCGCTTTCGTCCTGCACGGCCGTCTGCGCCTCGTAGGCGCGCACGATACGGGCGACCATCGGATGGCGCACGACGTCGACATCCTTGAAGCGGACGACCGAGACGCCCTCGACGCCCTTGAGGATTTGCAGGGCTTCCACGAGGCCGGACTTCACGCCGCGCGGCAGGTCGACCTGGCTCGGATCGCCGGTGACGATCATGCGGCCGTTCTCGCCGAGACGCGTCAGGAACATCTTCATCTGCATCGAGGTCGTGTTCTGCGCCTCGTCGAGGATGACGGCGGCGTTGGCGAGCGTGCGGCCGCGCATGAAGGCGAGCGGCGCGATCTCGATGACGCCGGCCGTGATGGCGCGTTCGACCTTGTCGCCCGGCATCATGTCGTAAAGCGCGTCATAGAGCGGGCGGAGATAGGGATCGACCTTCTCCTTCATGTCGCCGGGCAGGAAGCCGAGGCGTTCGCCGGCTTCGACGGCCGGACGGGAGAGGATGATGCGGTCGACGGCACCGCGCTCCAGAAGCTGGGCGGCATAGGCGACGGCGAGATAGGTCTTGCCCGTGCCGGCCGGGCCGACGCCGAAGACGAGCTCGGAGCGCTCCAGCGCGCGGATGTAGGTATCCTGCGTCGGCGTGCGGGCGGCGATGGTCTTCTTGCGGGTGGAGATCTGCGACATGGTGAGCTTGGCTTTACGCTCCATCGTCGGCAGCGACAACTGGTCGTCGGCCGCGATCGCCATGCGGATAGCGCCCTCGACATCGGAAAGCTCGATCGAGCCGCCCTTCTGCAGCCGGTCGTAGAGATAATCCAGCGCGCGGCGGGCCTGGTTGGTGGCCATCACTTCGCCGGAGATGGAAACGGAATTGCCCCGCGCTCGCGCATCGATGTTGAGGCGCTGTTCCAGAAGCTTCAGGTTCTGGTCGAACTGGCCGAAAAGCTCGCTTGCGTATCGATTGTTCTCGAAAGTGAGCACGAATTGATTGGCGTCGGTCTGGCTTTTCGACTGGCGCGGCGATGACGTCGTCAGTTCGTGTCCGTTCAAGCGGTCAAGCTCCTTGAAATCCGCCCGTCAACCGATCGCTTGCGCGAAGAGGCTGTTGGGCCCGGCATCGGTGATTCGTACCCGGATAATGTCACCGATTTCCGAACCTTTTGCATCAATATTCACAGGCTGCAGCCAGGGCGAGCGGCCGACAAGCTGGCCGGGCTTGCGTCCAGGCTTCTCCAGAAGCAGGTCGATCTCCTTGCCGACGCAGCCGAGGGCGAATTCGCCCTGCTGGCGAAAGAGCAAAGCCTGCAATCTTTCAAGGCGTTCGGCCTTCACGGCCTCTTCGACATGGCCGTCCATCTCCGCGCCGGGCGTGCCGGGGCGGGTGGAATACTTGAACGAAAATGCCTGTGCATAACCGACGGTCTCGACGAGGCGCATCGTGTCCTCGAAGTCCTGATCGGTCTCGCCGGGGAAGCCGACGATGAAATCGCCGGATATGGCGAGCTCCGGCTGGACGGCGCGGATGCGCTCGATGAGGGCGATGTATTCGGCTGCCGTATGGCGGCGGTTCATGGCCTTCAGGATGCGGTCGGAGCCGGCCTGCACCGGCAGATGCAGATAGGGCATCAGCTTGGGTAGGTCGCGATGCGCCTCGATGAGGCGGTCGTCCATGTCGCGCGGGTGGCTGGTGGTGTAGCGCAGGCGCGCGAGGCCCTCGATTTCGGCCAGGCGATAGAGGAGATCGCCGAGGCCCCATTCGCGGCCATCGGGGCCGAGGCCGTGCCAGGCGTTGACGTTCTGGCCGAGCAGGGTGATTTCGCGCACGCCCGCCTCGGCGAGGCGCTCGGCCTCGGCGACGATCTGCATGACGGGGCGGGAGACTTCCGAGCCGCGGGTATAGGGCACCACGCAGAAGGTGCAGAACTTGTCGCAGCCTTCCTGCACGGTGAGGAAGGCGGTGACGCCGCGCGCGCGGGTCTTCGCCTTTTCCGGCGCGGGCAGGTGCTCGAACTTGTCTTCCAGCGCATAATCCGTCTCGACCACGCGCTCGCCGCCCTTGGCGCGGCGCAGCGCTTCCGGCAGGCGGTGATAGGTCTGCGGGCCGACGACGAGATCGACGGCGGGGGCGCGGCGCAGGATTTCCTTGCCTTCGGCCTGGGCGACGCAGCCGGTGACGCCGATCACCATCTCGCGGCCGTCCCTGGCGCGGGCCTTCTTCATCTCGCGCAGGCGGCCGAGCTCGGAATAGACCTTTTCTGCGGCCTTCTCGCGGATATGACAGGTGTTGAGGAGAACGAGATCGGCCTCTTCCAGCACGTCCGTCGCCTGATAGCCGTCCTTCGACAGCGCATCCGTCATGCGCTCACTGTCATAGACGTTCATCTGACAGCCGTAGGTCTTGACGAAGACCTTGCGGGTGTTCGGCTTGGCATCGGCCGGGGAAGGGATGACGGACTGTTCGCTCATGGCCGTTCCATAGTGGAAAAAGGCCGGAAATTGAAGCCCCGCCGCATCTCGCCTCTACCGGCCGCGCAGCCGAGCGCCGAGCATGGCGCGGATGCGCGCTCCGACCGTGCGGCTCACGTCCTTGCGGTTGCTTGCCCGCGTGTAGTCGACACGCTCGCCGAAATCGACGTCGACATCGACCGCCCCTTCCCGCGCAATGCCGAGAAGATGCGGCAGGAGTTCGATATCGCCGGGCCAGGCGGCGATGGGGCGGTGGTAGCGGCCCATCGCCATGCCGTGGAGGCCCGTATAGGCGATGGAGACCGGCTGGATATGAACGACGCCCTCCGGCGCATGCGGCACGGCGGAGGCGGCGGCGCCGAAGAGCGAGGACTTGATCTCCAGGAGTTGGTTGCCGTCCGAGGTGGTGCCTTCCGGAAAGAGCACGACGATCTCGCCGTCCGCCAGCCGCCGTGCGATTTCGTCCACCTGGTCGCCGGTCTTCTGGCGCTGCTCGCGCTCGACGAAGATCGTCGCCTGCAGGCGGGCGAGAATGCCGAAGACCGGCCAGCCTCGCACCTCGGACTTGGCGATATAGACGACGTCGGCGACGGAGCCGAGCACCATGATGTCCTTCCAGGAGGCATGGTTGGCGGCGATCAGGAGGGGGCGGTTTTTCTCCAGCGCGCCGTGCACGCGCACCTTGAGGCCGAGCACGCGGCAGGCGACGCGGTGCCAGAGGCGCGGCAGGTAGCGGCGGATCTTCAGATTGAAGCGCAGGCCGACAAGCTGGGCCGGCAGCAGGACGAGGGTGACCGTGGCGAGGATGACGAGGCCGAGGGCGATGCGCAGCCAGGTGATCACGGGATCACCGAAAGGTGGGGGAAGGCTTCTCCTCGCGTTCCGCAGCTACCCCCCTCTGCCCTGCCGGGCATCTCCCCCACAAGGGGGGAGATCGGCAAGACGCGCAAACCTTGCTCAATCAGCAACGTCAGAGATGGGCGAGACAGCGCCCCATCCAATCTCCCCCCTTGTGGGGGAGATGCCCGGCAGGGCAGAGGGGGGTGCCGCAATACCGTCCGCCTCACTCGCCCTCCTTGAGCGGAACGCCGTAGAGCTCCAGCCGGTGGTCGACGAGCCGGAAGCCGTGCTCGCGGGCGATGCGCTCCTGCAGCGCCTCGATCTCGGGCGAATGGAATTCGATGACCTCGCCGCTCTTCAGGTCGATCAGGTGGTCGTGGTGCTCGTCCGGCACGGTCTCGTAGCGCGAGCGACCGTCGCGGAAATCGTGGCGCTCGATGATGCCGGCATCCTCGAAGAGCTTGACCGTGCGGTAGACCGTGGAGATGGAGATGCGCGCGTCGACGGCGGAGGAGCGGCGGTAGAGTTCCTCGACATCCGGGTGATCGTCGGAGGCTTCCAGCACGCGCGCGATGACGCGGCGCTGCTCGGTCATGCGCATGCCGCGCTCGACACAAAGCTCTTCCAGCGATTTTTCCGCGTCCGCCATGCGACCAGCCCTTCTCGTTATGCCCCCCGCAAGGGGACTAGCGAAGATCGCGCCGCATGACAAGCGCCGTGGACCGGCTGCCATCGGCGGCGGCATAGTAGGCCTTGCGCTCGCCGACCTTGGAAAAGCCGAGCTTGGCATAGAGCCCACGGGCAGCGGCATTGCCCTCGTCGACCTCGAGGAAGATGGCCTCCGCGCCGCGCATCTTCGCCTCGCGCAGCGCCGCCAGCATCAACCGCCAGCCGAGGCCGGCACGGCCGAATCGCTCGTCGACGCCGATGGTGAGGATCTCCGCCTCGCCCGCCGCCGCGCGCGCCAGCACTAAGCCGCCGGCCGTCCGGCCGAGCACGCCCTCCTTCAGGGCAAGGAAACCGAAGACCGGGTCCTGCGAGAGCAGCGAATGGAATTCGCCGTCGTTCCACGGCTGGGGAAAGCGGGTGCGATGCAGGGCCGCGGCAATGCCGGCATCGTCCGTTTCGAGCGGGAAGATCTCGAAGACGGGCTTGCGGGTGAAATAGTCGCCGAGGGACATTCAGGCTCTCCGGATCGCGAAACCCGCCTGCGGCTTGGCATCGGGACCGCGCAGATAAAGCGGCTTCGGCTGATGGCTCGAAGGATCGAGCCGGGCACCGAGGCGGGCGACGGTGACGATCGAAACGCCGTCGGCCGCAGGCGCCGCATCGTCGCGCAGAAGGGCGGCCGCGGAGCCCGCGAGCACGCCCTCGTGCCCGGCGGCGATATCGCGCGCCTCGGAAAGCGCGGCGAGCGCCGGCGGCGACGCCTCCGCGCCGTCTGCGGCGAAACGCTGCCAGTAGACCTCATCGCGCTTGGCATCCATCGCCACCAGAAGCGGCGCGCCGGCGCCGTGCTCGGCGGCGAGTGCCGAAAGGGTGGAGACGCCGACGGCCGGAACGCCGAGGGCGAGCGCAAGGCCGCGGGCGGCCGCGACGCCGACGCGGATACCGGTGAAGGAGCCGGGGCCGACGGTGACGGCGATGCGGCCGGCGGCCGCAAGGTCCATGCCGGCCGCATCGAGCGCCGCGTCGACGAATTCCATCAGCCGCTCGGCATGGCCGCGACCGATCTCGGCGCCGGCGGCACCGAGGACGGCATCCTGATCGGGATCGTAGAGCGCCGCGTAGCAGCCGACGCCCGCCGTATCGATGGCCAGAACGATCATGCGGGGCACTCCGGCATCCCGCGGCGGGCCTTACATGACGGCTTCAACTTCCTGCACTTCCGGTACGAAATGGCGAAGAAGGTTCTGAACGCCGTGCTTGAGCGTCGCCGTCGAGGAGGGGCAGCCCGAGCAGGCACCCTTCATGTTGAGATAGACGACGCCGTCGCGGAAACCCTTGAAGGTGATGTCGCCGCCGTCCTGCGCCACGGCGGGGCGCACGCGCGTGTCGAGCAGTTCCTTGATGGTGGCGACGATGGTCTCGTCACCCTCGTCGAAGAACTCGCCTTCCATGTCGTCGCTGCCGCCGAGCGCGCCGCCGGCAAGCACCGGCTGGCCGGACATGAAATGCTCCATGATGTTGCCGAGGATGGCCGGCTTCATGTGCTGCCAGTCGGCATCGTCCTTGGTGACGGTGATGAAGTCGTAGCCGAGGAAGACGCCGGTGACGCCCGGAATGCCGAAGAGGCGGGCGGCGAGCGGCGAGGCGGCGCGCGCCTCCGTCTCGTCGCGGAACTCGGCCGTGCCGGTCTCCAGCACCACCTTGCCCGGCAGGAACTTCAGGGTCGACGGGTTCGGCGTCGCTTCGGTCTGGATGAACATCTTTCTCTCCGTGCGGCCGGGCGCTTGGGTCGGCCCCGTACATTTAGAACAATTCAAAAGAAGATAGGCGCTTCGGCGCCGCTCTTCAAGTCGCCACTCTTCAAGGCGAAGGTCAGCTCATCGCGTCCAGCTCTTCGTCGGTGAGCTGGTCCGGAATGACCGTCACCGGGATCGGGAAGGCCTGCGCCCGGCTCGCGAGCGAGGAGACCAGCGGCCCCGGCCCTTCCTTGGCGGAGCCGGCGGCCAGGACGAGGATCGCGATATCGCGGTCCTCCTCGATGAGGCCGTTGATCTCTTCGCTGGCCACGCCCTCGCGGATCACCGTCTCCGGCTCGATGCCGATCGCCTGGCGCAGCGCCTGCGCCGCCTTGGCGAGCACGGCCTCCGCCTCCTCGCGGGCTTCCGCCCGCATGATCTCCTCGACGCCGAGCCATTGCTGGAAATCGGCATTGGCGATCACGTAGAGCAGGACGACGCCGCCATTGGAGTTCTTCGCACGCATTCCCGCGAAATGGACGGCACGCTGGCATTCCGGCGTATCGTCGATGACCGCGAGGAACTTGCGGCGGTGACCTTCAAGGCGGGAAAGTCGTCGAGAAACCATGCGCGCTCCTGATATGCGGTCTTTTCGCGGCGACCTTACTGCACAAAGCCGATGATGTCGCGAACTTCCTTCATGGTTTTTTCCGCCCTTGCCCGCGCCCTTTCGCCGCCGTCCCGGAGGATCGCGTCGATATGGCTGGTGTCGTCCATCAGGCGACGCATCTCGTCGGTGATCGGCGAGAGCACGTTGACGGCAAGGTCGACCAGCGCCGGCTTGAAGACGGAGAATTGCTGGCCGCCAAACTCGGCCAGGATATCGGCCTTGGACTTGTCGGAGAGCGCCGCATAGATGCCGACGAGGTTTTCCGCCTCGGGGCGGCCCTTCAGGCCCTCGGCCTCGCTCGGCAGGGCATCCGGGTCGGTCTTGGCCTTGCGGATCTTCTTGGAGATGGTGTCGGCGTCGTCGAGCAGGTTGATGCGCGACAGGTCCGAGGCATCCGACTTCGACATCTTCTTCGTGCCGTCGCGAAGGCTCATGACGCGGGGCGCCGGGCCGCCGATCAGCGGCTCTACCATCGGGAAATAGGCATGCACCGGCTCCTCGCCGACGACGATGTCGACGCCCGTGCCGGCCTTGCGGATATGGCTGCCGAAATCGATGTTGAACTTCTGCGCGATGTCGCGCGTCAGCTCCAGATGCTGCTTCTGGTCGTCGCCGACCGGTACGTGGGTCGCGCGGTAGACGAGGATGTCGGCGGCCATCAGGCTCGGATAGGCGAGCAGGCCGAGCGAGACCTGCTCGGCATTCTTGCCGCCGGCCTTGTCCTTGAACTGCGTCATGCGCTCCATCCAGCCGATGCGCGCCACGCAGTTGAATATCCAGGCGAGTTCCGAATGCTGCGGCACGGCGGACTGGTTGAAGACGATGTGCTTCTTCGGGTCGATGCCGGAGGCGATGAAGGCGGCGGCGATGGAGCGGATCTGGTTCCGCATGTCCTCGTGCACCAGCTGCGCGGTGAGCGCGTGCAGGTCGACGACGCAATAGATGCAATCGTTGTCTTCCTGCAGGGCGACGAACTTGCGGATCGCGCCGAGATAATTGCCAAGGTGGAGATTGCCGGTCGGCTGGACGCCGGAGAAGACGAGAGGCTTGAATGCGCTCATGACGGTGTTTCCTTCAGGCGGGTGGAGGGCCTGGTCCCTGTTACACGAGCAATTCCGGGGAATTTTTCAGCCGGAACTGCGTAAAAAATACGTCGCGCTTATGCACGGCGCCGAAGCCCCGATCAAGTGGGCGCCTCGCGCATGAGGGAGTCCTTATAAAAGACATTTTCCGGTCGTCCCTTCCCGGCGGGGATTTGGGGGAAGGCCGGTCCCGATCGGCCGTTTTGTGACGAAGGGGCACAGAACGGAGATGACCCGTGCGAAAGAACGGTTCCATCCTGCTTGCCTGCGTCGTCGCGCTGACATCGCTCTTGGCGACCGAGACCAGCGCGGGCCGCAGCCACAGGCATGCCTCCCGCACCGAAAAGGCGAGCGTGGCGAAGATCTATTCCATCCAGACGCCGCGCGTGCGGCACCGATGCTTTCCGGGCCGGCTGCGGGCGGTGCTCGCCCATATCGCGCGGCAGGTCGGCCGGCGGCCGCTTGTCACCTCCGGCCACCGCTCGAACGGACGGCGCGGCTCCTATCACCGCAAATGCCTTGCCGCCGATATTCGCGTTCCCGGCATTGCCGTGCAGAGGATCCTCGCGGCGGCGCGCTCTGCACCGGCCATCGGCGGTGTCGGTACCTATTGCAACGGCATCGTGCATGTCGATGTGGGGCCGAGGCGGAGCTGGAGCCATTGCGGCGGGCTCGCGCGCCTGACGAAGCGGGCGCGCTTCGCCGCCCGCTGACGCGGCAAGCGCCTGCCCGCCCGACCTATTCCGACGGCGCCGCTTCGGCCTTGCCGCCGCGCTTGAGATTGCGGCGGATCATGCCAAGGTCGGCGCCGCCGATAAGGAAGGCGACGGAGAAATAGACGACCATGGCAAGCACGATGAGCATGCCGAGCGCCGAGACCTGCTCGTAGAGCCGCGCAGTGGAGGAGAGGCGGTCGGCGAGGTAGCCGGAGGCATATTCGATCGTGGCCGCCATGACGACGGTCGCGACCAGCAGCCGCGCGACGCGCCAGGCGAGCGCCTTTTCCAGCGGCCAGTGGCCACGGCGCACCAGCGTGACGAAGAGCATCAGCGCCGTCAGCCAGCCGGAGACGGCCTCGGCGGTGGCGATGCCGCGCTCGTAGAAGAGCGGGAAGAGCGAGACGGCCAGCACGCAGTTGACGACCACCGAGAAGAGGGTAATGCGCATCGGCGTCTTTGTATCCTCGCGGGCGAAGAAGCCGGGATTGAGCGCCTTGATCATCACGAAGCCGGGCAGGCCGAGGCCGTAGATGGCGAGCGTGCCCGCCACGACGGACGTGGTTTGGGGGCTGAAGGCGCCGCGCTCGTAGAGGACGCGGACGATCTCGTCGGACATCACCCAGAGGGCGCCGGCGGCCGGCAGCGTCAGGAACAGCACGAATTCCATCGAGCGGTTCTGCAGGTTGCCGGCCTCGCGCTCGTGGCCGCCCTTCAGCGCCCGCGCCAGCTCCGGCAGCAGCACCACGCCGACGGCGATGCCGACGACGCCGAGCGGAAGCTGGTAGACACGGTCGGCATATTGCAGGGCGGCGATGGCGCCGTCCTTGGTGGAGGCGATCATCTGGCCGATGAGCTGGTTGATCTGGGTGATGCCGCCCGTCACTGCGGCCGGAAGCGCCAGCCACAAAAGCCGCTTGACGTTCGGCGTCATGCGCGGGCGGCGGAAGCCGATGCGCATGCCGGCATGGCGCACGCCCGCATAGAGCACGGCCATCTGCAGAAGGCCGGCGGCGAGCACGCCCCAGGAGAGATACCAGGCCGTATCGAGCGGCGAGGCGCCCTGCCAGAGTCCGTAGGCGAGCGCGCCGATCAGCACGAAATTGAGGAAGACGGGGGCGACGGCGGCGGCGAAATAGTGATGCAGCGAGTTCAGCATGCCCGACAGCATCGCCGTCAGCGACATGCACATGAGATAGGGGAACATGACGATGGCGAGCTTCACCGTCACATCGAATTTTTCCGTATCGCCGACGAAGCCCGGCGCGATGATCCAGGAGACGATGAGCGGCATCATCAGCTCCATCGCGATCGTCAGCATCAGGAGCACGGTGAAGAGGACGCCGAAGACCTCCTCGGAGAAGCGCTTGGCCCCGTCTATGCCGCCTTCCTCGATCTCCTTGGCGAAGAGTGGGACGAAGGCGGCGTTGAAGGCGCCCTCGGCGAAGAGCCGGCGGAAGAGGTTGGGGAAGCGGAAGGCGGCGTAGAAGGCGTCGGCCATCGGCCCGGTGCCGAGGGCCGCGGCCATCAGCGTTTCACGCGCGAAGCCGAGCACGCGGCTGCCGAGCGTCGCGCCGCCCACGGTCGCGAATTTCCTGACGAGACTCATTGTTCTGCCCTGATCCTTTTCGCCATGGCGGCAACGGGCGCGATCATGCCGGGCGGCATGCGATCGCGCAGTTCATCCGCCTCGTCGGCCATCACGGCCTTCAGCCGCGCGACGATATTGGCCTGCCGGTTTTCGTTGGTGACCTTCTGGCCGACAAGGTCGGTGACGTAGAAGGTATCGATGACCTTCTCGCCGAAGGTGGTGATATGCGCCGAGGCGATGTCGAGCGAGAGGTCGGAAAGCACGGCCGTCACCTCGGAGAGAAGCCCGGGACGGTCGAGGCACTCGATCTCGATGACGGTGAACTTGTTCGACAGCGTGTTGGAGATGGTGACGGCCGGCGAGACCGTGAAGGTGCGGCTGCGCCTGCGGCCCCTGGCGCGCGTCGCGATCACCTCCGGCAGGCGCTTGCGGCCGGACAGCACGTCCTCGATCATCCGGCCGATCGTGCCGGCGCGGCGCATCTCGTCGGCATCGTCGGGGAATTCGCGGTTGACGAGGATCGTATCCAGCGCGCGGCCGTCGGAAGTCGTGAAGATCTGCGCATCGACGATGTTCGCCCCCGCCGCCGCGCAGGCCCCGGCGATGACCGTCAGCAGGCGCGGATGGTCGGGCGAGAGCACCGTGATCTCGGTGATGGCGTGGAAGGAATGGGTGCGCACCGTGGTGGCGAGCGTCTGCCTCGCCCTGTCCGCCTCGCGGATGAAGGCGGCATGGCGCACCTGGTCCTCCAGCGAGACGGTCAGCAGGTAGGGCTCGTAATGGAGGCGCGCATAGGTGTTGCGGTCCTTCTGGCTCCAGTCGGCCGGCAGCGCCTCCGACAGCATTTCGCGGGCGGCCTGCGCCCGCTCCTTGCGCGACAGCTCGGAAAAGCCGCCGGAGATGAGCAATTCGGTCTCGTAGTAGAGTGTGCGCAGGAGCTGGCCCTTCCAGCCGTTCCAGACGCCCGGGCCGACCGCGCGGATATCGCAGACCGTCAGCACCAGCAGCATCTTCAGCCGCTCCATCGACTGCACCTTGTCGGCGAAGTCGACGATGGTCTTGCGGTCGTTGAGGTCGCGGGTCTGCGCGACCATGGACATGGTCAGGTGCTCCTCGATCAGCCAGACGACCAGCTCCGTCTGCTTGGGCGAGAGCCCGAAGCGCGGGCAGAGTTTTCGCGCGACCTTCGCGCCCGCCGAGGAATGGTCCTCCGGGCGGCCCTTGGCGATGTCGTGCAGCAGCACCGCGACATAGAGCGGGATGCGGTCCTCGATGCTCGGCATCACCTGGTAGCTGAGGGGGTGGGCCTCCTTCTCGCGGCCCTGGTCGATATCCGCCAGCACGCCGACGGAGCGGATCAGGTGCTCATCGACCGTGTAGTGATGATACATGTTGAACTGCATCATCGCGACGATCTTGCCGAAATCCGGAATGAAGCGGCCGAGCACGCCCGCCTCGTTCATGCGGCGGAGAATCAGCGCCGGATCGCGCGGCGAGGTGAGGATGGAGAGGAACAGGCGGTTCGCCTCCTCGTCCTCGCGCAGCGCGGCGTTGATGAGCTTCAGCGAGCGCGTGACCTCTTTCAGCGCATCGGGATGGAATTCCAGCCCGTTGATGTCGGCGATATGAAACAGGCGGATGAGGTTGACCGGATCGCGCTTGAAGACATCCGGGTCTGCGATGGTGATGCGGCCGCGGTCCTCCAGGAAATCCAGCGTGCCGGCGATCTTGCGCGCGCGCCGCGTGAAGCGGCTGATCGCGGCGGTGATGCCGGGCGCCTCCTTGGCCTGCTGGTCCTCCAGCGTGGCGCAGAAGATGCGGGTCAGGTCGCCGACATCCTTGGCCACGAGGAAATAGTGCTTCATGAAGCGCTCGACGGCGGAAAGGCCGGGATGCGGCTGATAGCCGAGGCATTCGGCGATCTCGCGCTGGATGTCGAAGGACAGTCGCTCCTCCGCCTTGCCCGTCAGGAAATGCATGTGGCAGCGCACCGCCCAGAGGAAATCGTCCGCCTTGCGGAACAGCTTGTATTCCTGCCGCGAGAGGACGCCGAGCTTCACCAGCTCGGCTGGGTCCTTGATGTGGTAGAAATATTTGGCGATCCAGAACAGCGTGTGCAGGTCGCGAAGCCCGCCCTTGCCTTCCTTGACGTTGGGCTCGACGAGATAGCGCGTGTCGCCGGCCTTGCGGTGGCGCTCGTCGCGCTCGGCGAGCTTCGCCGCGATGAATTCCGGGCCGGTGCCGCGCACGATCTCGCGGTCGAAGCGCACCGCCATCTCCTCGAACAGCGCCGCCGAGCCGCAGATGTAGCGTGCCTCGAGGATCGCCGTGCGGATGGTCATGTCGCCCTTGGAGAGCTGGATGCATTCCTCCAGATTGCGCGTGGCATGGCCGACCTTGAAGCCGAGGTCCCACAGGATATAGAGCATGAACTCGATGGCCGGCTCACTCCAGGCGGCCGGCCTTGCCGGCAGCAGGAAGAGCAGGTCGATGTCGGAGCCCGGCGCCAGCGTGCCGCGCCCGTAGCCGCCGACGGCCGTGACCGTGATGCGCGCGGCGGGCGGGGCCTGCCCCGCGCTGAAGACATGGTTGAGCGCGAAATCGTGCAGGACCGCGATGAGCTGGTCCTGCAGCCAGGAAATGCGCGCGGCGCATTGCAGGCCGCTGCCGTCCTCGAAAAGCAGTTCGCGCGCCCGCTCGCGGCCCGCCGCATTGGCCTTCTTGAACTCGGCCAGAAGCGCGCCACGCATGCGGTCGCGGTAATCGGCATTGGTGCTGGCGATGAACTCGCAGCGGGCGCGCAGCGCCGGAACGTCGAGGAGACCGGATTCGGCCGGTGCCAGAAGCTTCTTTTCCATCGGATGCCGGCCCGGGTCCCGCTTATCGTCCATCGCCCGTTCGATTCGCATGCCTATAGACCCTTTCAGCATGCAAGGACAATGATCCGAGCCGCTAGGCTTTGCCAAGTTCTTTCTTCAGCGCGTAGAGCGCATCGAGCGCCTCGCGCGGCGTCATGTCGTCCGGGTTGAGGCCCTTGACCAGCTCTTCCACCTTCGACGGGCCGCTGCGCCTCTCCTCCTCGCGGCGCACCGCGACCTGGAACAGCGGCAGGTCGTCGATGAGCTGGCTTGCCGGGTTCTTGCGGTCGGCATCCTCCAGCTTGGCGAGTACGTCCCGCGCCCGCGCCACCACCGAGGGCGGCAGGCCGGCAAGGCGCGCCACCTGAATGCCGTAGGAGCGGTCCGCCGCGCCGGGGCCGACCTCGTGCAGGAAGATGACGTCGCCGTCCCATTCCTTGACGCGCATCGTGGCATTGGAAAGGCGGGCGAGCTTTTCCAACAGCACGGTCAGCTCGTGGAAATGAGTGGCGAAGAGACCGCGGCAGCGGTTCGCCTCGTGCAGGTGCTCGACGGCGGCCCAGGCGATGGAAAGCCCGTCGAAGGTCGCCGTGCCGCGGCCGATCTCGTCGAGAATGACCAGCGAGCGCTCGGTCGCCTGGTTGAGGATCGCCGCCGTCTCGACCATCTCGACCATGAAGGTGGAGCGGCCGCGCGCCAGATCGTCCGAGGCGCCAACGCGCGAGAAGAGCCGGTCGACCACGCCGATATGGGCGCTTTCGGCCGGAACGTAGGCGCCCATCTGCGCTAGGATGGCGATGAGGGCGTTCTGGCGCAGGAAGGTCGACTTACCGCCCATGTTGGGGCCGGTCAGCAGCCAGATCGCGCCGTGGCCCTTGCCGTCCGTCGGCGAGAGGTCGCAGGAATTGGCGACGAAAGCGGCGGCCTGCTGGCGGCGCAGCGCCTGCTCCACCACCGGATGACGGCCGCCGACGATGGCGAACATGGTGGAATTGTCGACCACCGGCCGGCAATAGGCCTGTTCCTCTGCAAGCGCCGCAAGGCCGACGGAGACGTCGACCACGCCAAGCGCCCGCGCCGCCGCCTTGATGGCTTCGGCCTCCGCGACGACCGCCTCGACCAGCCCGTCGAAGGCGGTAAGCTCGATGGCGAGCGCCCGGTCGGCGGCATTGGCGATCTTGGTTTCGAGCTCGGAGAGCACCGTGGTCGTGAAGCGCATGGCGCCGGCCATGGTCTGGCGGTGGATGAAGCGGGCCTTGGCCTCGTCGCCGTCCGTCAGCGCCGAGGCATTGCCGGCGGAGACCTCGATGAAATAGCCGAGCACGTTGTTGTGCTTGATCTTCAGCGACTTGACGCCCGTCTCCTCGGCATATTGCAATTGCAGGCCGGCGATGACGCGGCGGGACTGGTCGCGTAGCGCGCGCATCTCGTCCAGCTCCCCGTCCGCCGCCTCGCGGATGAAGCCGCCGTCGCGCTTGAGGAGCGGCAGCTCGTCGGCCAGCATCACGGCGAGGCGGTGCGACAGGTCGACAGGCAGTTCGGCTATGGCGGTGCGGGCGCCGGCAAGCTCGCCTTCCAGCTCTTCCACCGCCATCAGCCGCGCGATGTCGGCGGACACGGAAAGACCCTGGAGGATCGCGCCGAGATCGCGCGGGCCGCCGCGGCCGAGCGCGATGCGCGAGAGGGCGCGCGGCATGTCGGGCAATTGCTTCAGCGTCCGGCGCAGGTCCTCGCAGAAGGAGGGGCGGTCGGCGAGCGTCGAAATGGAATCGAGGCGGATGTTGATCGCCTCGGGATCGGTCAGTGGCGACATCAGCCGTTCGGCGAGAAGGCGCGCGCCGCCGCTGGTGACGGTGCGGTCGATGGCCTTCAGCAGCGTACCGGCGCGGTCGCCGGACTGGGTGCGCACCAGTTCGAGATTGCCGCGCGTCGCCGGGTCGATGAAGAGCGTGGAGGCCGAGCTTTCGCGCTCCGGCCTTCCGAGCGGCGGGCGCTCGGCGATCTGCGTCTTCTCCACGTAGGAGATCGCCGCCGAGGCGGCCGCCAACTCCGCGCGCGAAAAAGTGCCGAAGCCGTCGAGCGTCGCGACGCCGAAATAGCGGGCGATGCGGCCCTCGGCCGTCGCGCTGTCGAAGAGCACGGCGGGCTGGGGAACGGCGACGCGCCCGACGACGTCCAGCACCGGGCGGAATTCCGGGTCGTGGAACAAAGTGTCCGGCACGATCAATTCGCGCGGGTCGATGCGCAGGATATCGGCGAGAAGCTGGCCCTGCGCCGTCTCGGAGAGGCGGAAGATGCCGGTGGAGATGTCGATCCAGGCGAGCGCCATGGCGGGCTCGCCGCCGCCGCGGATGCGCGCGACGGCCATCAGGTAGTTGGCGTCGGACGGCGAGAGGAGCTTTTCCTCGGTCAGCGTGCCGGGTGTGACGAGGCGCACGACATCGCGGCGCACGACGGACTTCGAGCCGCGCTTCCTGGCCTCTGCCGGGTCCTCGACCTGCTCGCAGACGGCGACGCGGAAGCCGACGGCGATGAGCTTCTGGAGATAATCGTCCGCCGCATGGACCGGCACGCCGCACATCGGGATATCGAGGCCCATATGCTGGCCGCGCTTGGTGAGCGTGATGCCCAGCGCGCGGGAGGCGTCCACCGCGTCCTGGAAGAACAGCTCGTAGAAGTCGCCCATGCGGTAGAACAGCATGCTGTCCGGATTGGCAGCCTTGATCTCGATATACTGTTCCATCATCGGCGTTGCCGATGCGCGGCTTTCGTCGCTGGCGAGCTCGGCCGTCGACAGGATATCGTTCGGTCGCACGATCTGATCGTTCACGGAGATTCTGTTTCTTCTAAAATGAAGGGTCTGTTCTTCCCAAAAAAGAGGTGCCACCCTAGCCGCGCAGCGATATAGAAAACAACAGCTGTCAGCAGCTACGGGCCTATCGCCCACAGGAGTGTGAAGGGGGGAGCATGCCGGGTACCGACAAATCAGATCGCCAGAGGGCAACCGTCACGGACCAGGAGGCGCTGGATTTCCACGCGAACGGCCGTCCCGGCAAGCTCGAGATCACGCCGACCAAGCCGATGGCGACGCAGCGCGACCTCTCGCTCGCCTATTCGCCGGGCGTCGCGGTGCCCGTGAAGGCCATCGCCGATGATCCCGGCCTTGCCTACGACTACACGACGCGCGGCAACATGGTCGCCGTCATCTCCAACGGCACCGCCATCCTCGGCCTCGGCAATCTCGGCGCGCTCGCCTCCAAGCCGGTGATGGAAGGCAAGTCCGTCCTGTTCAAGCGCTTCGCCGACGTCGATTCCATCGACCTCGAGGTCGACACCGAGAATGTCGACGAGTTCATCAACTGCGTGCGCTATCTCGGCCCCTCCTTCGGCGGCATCAACCTGGAAGACATCAAGGCGCCCGACTGCTTCATCATCGAGCAGCGCCTTCGCGAGCTGATGGATATCCCGGTCTTCCACGACGACCAGCACGGCACCGCCATCATCGCCGCTGCCGGCCTCATCAACGCGCTGGCGCTGACCGGCCGCGACTTCAAGACGACCAAGCTCGTGTGCAACGGCGCGGGCGCGGCGGCCATCGCCTGCATCGAGCTGATCAAGTCGATGGGCTTTTCGCCCGAGAACGTCATCCTCTGCGACACCAAGGGCGTTATCTACCAGGGCCGCGAAGACGGCATGAACCAGTGGAAGTCGGCGCATGCCGTCAAGACGGATCGCCGCACGCTGGCCGAGGCCATGAATGGCGCCGACGTCGTCTTCGGCCTTTCGGCCAAGGGCGCGCTTTCGGAGGAGATGATCCGCTCCATGGCGCCGAAGCCGATCATCTTCGCCATGGCCAATCCCGATCCGGAAATCACGCCGGAGGAAGTCGCCCGCATCCGTGACGACGCCATCGTGGCGACCGGCCGTTCGGACTATCCGAACCAGGTCAACAACGTCCTCGGCTTCCCCTATATCTTCCGCGGCGCGCTCGACGTGCGCGCCTCCACCATCAACGACGCGATGAAGATCGCCGCCGCCGAGGCGCTGGCGCATCTTGCCAAGGAAGACGTGCCGGACGACGTCGCCGCCGCCTATCAGGGCGTGCGCCCGCGCTTCGGGCCGCAATACATCATCCCCGTGCCCTTCGATCCGCGCCTCATCTCGGCAATCCCCGTCGCCGTCGCCAAGGCGGCAATGGAGACGGGCGTCGCGCGCAAGGACATTCCCGACCTCGACGCCTATGCCCGCGACCTGCGCGCCCGCCGCGACCCGATCGCCTCGACGCTCCAGCAGATCTATGCCCGCGTCCGGCGCCAGCCGAAGCGCGTCGTCTTCGCCGAGGGCGAGGAGGAGCAGATGATGCGCGCGGCCGTCTCCTACGCCAACCAGCAGCTCGGCACCGCCATCCTGCTCGGCCGCGAGGAGCATATCCGCGAAACGGCGGAACGGGCCGGCATCGACCTCGACCGCCCCGGCATCGAGCTGGTGAACGCCCGCATCTCGACCCGCAACAATGTCTATATCGACTATCTCTATGCCCGCCTGCAGCGGAAGGGCTATCTCTTCCGCGATGCCCAGCGCCTGATCCACAACGACCGCAACCACTTCGCGGCCTGCATGGTGGCGCTCGGCGATGCCGATGCGATGGTGACGGGCCTGACCCGCAACTATTCCACGGCGCTGGAGGACGTGCGCCGCTGCATCGACGCCAAGCCGGGCCACCGGGTCATCGGCGCCTCGCTGGCGCTCTGCCGCGGTCGCGCCGTGCTCGTCGCCGATACGGCCGTGCACGACATGCCCTCCTCGGAGGAGCTGGCGGATATCGCGGAGGAAGCGGCCGGCCTCGCCCGCCGCCTCGGCTACGAGCCGCGCGTCGCCATGCTCGCCTATTCGACCTTCGGCCATCCGTCGGGCGAACGCTCCGAGCGGGTGCGCGAGGCGGTGAAGATCCTCGACCGCCGCCGCGTCGATTTCGAATATGACGGCGAGATGGCCGCGGACGTGGCGCTCAACCCGCGCATGATGGAGCAATATCCGTTCTGCCGCCTCTCCGCCCCCGGCAACGTGCTGGTCATGCCGGCGTTCCACTCGGCATCGATCTCGACCAAGATGCTGCAGGAACTCGGCGGCTCGACCGTCATCGGCCCACTGCTCGTCGGCCTCGACAAGTCGGTGCAGATCGTCACCATGGGCGCCAAGGACAGCGACATCGTCAACATGGCGACGCTGGCCGCCTATAATTCGGGCACCTGACGCATAAAAAACCGCCCGTCCCGGAGGTCACGGGGCGGGCGGCAAAAAATTCCGAACTTTTCCCTAGAGCAATTCCAGCAAAAGTGCGCAGCGGTTTTGCGTCCGGAATTGCGTAGAAACAAAAGGATAGAGCGTTTTCGCGATTCGGAGAAAAGCGGAAATGCTCTAGCTGGCGAAACGCCCCGCATCCGCACCGTAATAATTGAGGTAGCGGCCGGAGATCTTGCCGATCGGCAGGACGATCAGCACGTCCGTCGTGTTGAAGCCGTGGTCGACGACGGCGCCCTCGCCGATGGCCGCGCCGAGGCGCAGATAGCCCTTGATCAGCGGCGGCATGGCGGAAAGCGCCTTGCGCGCATCGACGCCCTCGGGCGGCATCAGGTCCATGGTGCGGAAAAGCTCCGGGCGGGCCGAGACGTGCCATTCGTCCTTCGCCAGGACATTGTGGTGCAGGAAGGAAAGCGCCAGCGCATGCTCCTCCGGCACGATGCCGTGGAACGAGGCACAGCCGAACATCACGTCGATGCCGTGTTTCAGCGAATAGGCCCAGGCGCCCTGCCAGAGCAGCTCGACCGTGCGCTTGGTGCGGTAGGCCGGCAGCACGCAGGAGCGGCCGAGTTCCATGAAGCGCTTGTCCGCATGCCGGGCGATCAGCGTATCGACGTCGAATTCCGACTGGGAATAGAAGCCGCCGGAGACCGTGGCAATATCCTGCCGCAGCAGGCGGTAGGTGCCGACGATCTGCTCCTCGGCATCGCCCTCGATGGCGGTGTCGAGCACGAGGAGATGGTCGCAGACCATGTCCCAGGCATCGATATCGCGCTTGCGGCGCACGGCATCCGGTGAAAGCTGCGCGTTCATTTCCTCGGCGAAGACGCGGTAGCGCACGGCCTGCGCCGCATCGATCTCCGAGACGGAGCGGGCGACGCGCGTTTCGAGATTGCCGATGCGGCCGAGCACGTCGGTAGCCGTGCGGCCCGCGACCGGAGCCGGCTGCTTGGCGATATCCGCCGGGGCGATGGTCTGTGCGAGGTCGAGCGTCATGGCAATGTACCTGTCAAGCGAAGCTTCGTGGGTTTAACCACGATTCTGCAACAGGATAATGACGCAACGCAGGCTTGAACACCCCAAAGCGTCTGCGCCTATGCGCTGGCGCGCCGCGCCAGCCGGGCGATCTCGGCGATGAGCCGCGCGGGATCGGCAGGCTTTGCCAGCACCGCATCCGCACCGACGGCCAGAAGCTCCTCGCGCAGGCCGGCGCGGCTGTCGGCCGTCAGGACCAGCACCGGCAGGCCGGCATTGCCATAGTCGCGCCGGACGATGCGTGCGATCATCTCCCTGCCGTCGCCGCCCGGCATGCCGAGATCAGTGACGATGAGGTCGGCCGCGAATGGCCCCGCCGCCGTCGCGCCGGCAAGCGCGGCAACGAGCGCCGGATAATCGGGCACGTGGCGCACCGTATGGCCCGCCCGCTCCAGCACGGAGCGCACCAGCATGGCGTTCACCGGATCGTCCTCGGCCAAAAGGATGCGGATGCCGGCGGGCTCGGCCGGGATCGGAAACATTGTCTGCTGCGGCAGGTCCTTGAGGATCGGGCGGTTGTCGTTGATCGCGTCGCGAACCTCCACGCCCTTCATGCGGCCGCGCAGTACCTCGACCAGCGAGCGCTCGCGCAGCGGCCGGATGAGCCAGGAATCGAAACCCTCGCCATTGCCGAGCGCCCGGCCGCCGCGCTCCTCCGGATTGACGAGATAGATGCGGCGCGCTTTGCTGTCGCGCAGGAAGGCGAGATCCGCAAGGTCGCGGCGATAGGCGCCGGCAAGGCGGTTGTCTACGATGATGTCGGTGAGCCTCGCCTTTCGGCCGGAAAGATGCTGCACGAGGTCGAGCGCCTCGTCGGCGGAGGTGGCGAGGTGGCAAGCGCCGCCGAGGGCCTCCACGGTGCGGGCGAGCGCTGCCGAGGCCGGGCCGGCGGGGGCCAGCAGGAAAACGAGGCTGCCGGCAAGGATGCCCTTGCGCGCGCCGCGCGCGGGCTTCGGCGTGCGGATATCGACGGGCATGCGGATGGTGAAGGTGCTGCCCTTTCCGGGTGTGCTTTCGAGCGTCAGCGCGCCGCCGGCCTCCTTCAGGATGCGGGCGGAGATGGCAAGGCCGAGGCCGGTGCCGCCGCTGCGCTGGGCCGGGCTGCCGGTCTGCTCGAATTCCTCGAAGATGCGGGCCTGCTCCTCCGCATTCATGCCGGGGCCGGTATCGGTGACGCGGATGACGACGGCGCCGTGGTCTAGCGCGGCCTCGAGCGAGACGCCGCCGGCATGGGTGAACTTCACGGCATTGCCGACGACGTTGTAGAGCACCTGGCGCAGGCGCGGCGCATCGTAGATCAGGAGGCCCGGCACGTCCGGCGCCACGAAGGAGCCGATCTCGATGCCCTTCTCATGCGCCCGGTGGGAGAGCATCTCCACAACGCTTTCCAGCATCGGGCGCACCGGCTCCTCCGAGGGGCGGAGCTGGAAGCGGCCGGCCTCGATGGTCGAGAAATCGAGGAGGTCGTCGACAAGCTGCACCAGCGCATGGCCGGACTGGCGCATGCCGGCGAGATAGTTCTTCTGCTCGGCGGTCAGCCGCGTCTGGCCGATGAGGTGCGACATGCCGAGAATGCCGGAGAGCGGCGTGCGGATCTCGTGGCTGACGGTGGCAAGCAGGCGCGACTTGGCGGCGCTCGCCTCCTCCGCGCGCTGGCGGGCGCGTTCGCGCTCGCCCTCGGCAAGGCGCTCCTCCGTCACGTCGCGGGCGATGGAATGGACGACCAGTTCGCCGGAGGCGGGATCGCGCACGGTGACATCATGCCAGGAATAGACGCGCCGGCAGGCGGGGCCCACCACATCGACGTCGTAGCGATGGGGGATCGCCTGCGAGCGGAAGGTGAGGCCGAGCGCCTCGCATGTCCTGCCCTCGACGTCGGCCATGCCCGTCAGCTCGCCGAGCACGGCATTGGCGCTGAGGATGCGGCCGTCGAGCGCGCGCACGACGACGATGTCGCCGAGCACGTCATGGATGGCCGAGAGGATCTGCGAGGTTTCGCTGCGCTCCCAGGAGCGGTCGTGCGCGTGCTCGACGCCGGTGGCGGCGCCGCGCGTGAAGAAGAGGAAGGCGGCGCTCCCAACACCGGCAAGGCCAAGGGCCGTGGCGGCGATAGGGAAGCCGGACGACAGGCCCGTCGCCAGCGCGAGGCCGGAAAGGAACAGGATGAGGCCGGAAAGAATGGCCCGGAATGGAAGATTTTTGTCCGGCGCCGGCGCGCTGGCGGACGCCTCCACGGCGCGGTCATCCGGCGTCGCCGCCCTTTCGGAACGGGTGCGGGGGGCACGGGGCGGCGCCTCGGCAAATTCGGCCTTGAGCCGGTTCTGTAGCTTGACAGGTTCGCTCATGAGGCCCGCATAGCATGCGGACCGTTCAGAACGGCTTCAGCAAGTCGTTCGAATTTTAACGTTTCGCGCGGCGCATCGACAGGAGCTCGTCGAGGATGACGAGGCCTGCGCCGATGGTGATGAAGCTGTCGGCGAGGTTGAAGACGGCGAAGGACCAGGTCTCGGTATAGAAGAGCACATAGTCGATCACGTAACCGAAGAGCGCGCGGTCGATGAGGTTGCCGAAGGCGCCGGCGATGATGAAGGCATAGCCGGCATGGGCAAGGCCCCGCGCCTTGGGCGTCTGCCGCCAGAGCCAGACGACGAAGGCGACGACGAAGAGCCTGAGCGTGACGATGAACCAGCCCTCCATGCCCGACAGCATGGAGAAGGCGACGCCGTAATTGTAGGTGCGGTAGAGCGCCAGCATGGGCACGACATGCACCGCCTCCTGGAAGGGAAGCCAGGTCTCCACGGCGAATTTCACCGCCTGATCGAGCAGCAGCGCGAGCAGGATGAAGACGACGACCGGCAGCGGCCGGGAGAACAGCGGAATGCGTTCGTTCATGCCCGCTCTTCCAGCGTCAGGAGGTGGCGGCGCGCCTCGAAGAGCATGATGCCGGTGGCGATGGCAAGGTTCAGCGAATCGGCAAGGCCGGCCTGCGGGATGCGGGCGAGCGCATCGGCTTCGCTGGCGAGCGCGTCCGGCAGGCCCGCCTGCTCGTTGCCCATGAGGAGGAGGACGGGCTTCTTACGGTAGTCGATGGTGCGGTAGTCGACCGCGCCGGCAAGGTGCGTGGCGACGACGGAAACGCCGGCGCCCTTCTTCCAGGCGAGGAAGTCGGCGGGACTCGCCTTGACCAGCGGCAGCGCGAAGACCGAGCCCATGGTGGCGCGCACGGTCTCCATCGAATAGGGATCCGTCGTCTCGCCGAGGAGGATGACGCCGCTCGCGCCCGCCGCATCCGCCGTGCGGATGATCGTGCCGAGATTGCCGGGGTCGCGCACGCGGTCGAGCGCCACATAGGTCTCGTCCGCCTTCGGCTTCAGGTCCCGCAGGCTCGTCCAGCGCTGGGTGAAGATGCCGACGACCATCTGCGGGTTGTCGCGCCTTGTGATCGACGAGAGCACCTTCTCGCTGACCTCCAGCACCAGCCCGCCGCGCGCCACGGTCTTCGTCGCGGCCTGCACGACCTGCGGCTTGTCCTTGACGTTCTTGGCATAGACCAGCGTCCTGATCTCGAAGCCGAGTTCCAGCGCGTCGATGACGAGCTTCAGGCCCTCGGCCATGAAGCTCTTCGTCTCGTCACGGTGCTTCTTGTCGGACAGCGCCTTGATGTCCTTGACGATCGGGTTCGAAAGGCTCGTGACCTCCTTCACCTGACCGACGCGGCGGGTTCCGTGGTGGTCGTGGCTCATGCGCTGATCCATCGGCTGAAGAGGGAGGTGGAGAGGGCGCGGCCGGCCTCGCCGCCGTCCGGGCCGCTCTCGCGGATGACGAGCTCGCCCGATTCCACCGTGCCGCCGGCGCCGCGCATGGTCTCACGCATCAGCTCGTGGATGGAATAGAAGCTCGCGCGGATCGAATAGGCCGTCAGCACGAGGCCGATGGCCTTGGGCGACAGGATCTCGCGGCAGATGTCGAGCATCAGCGGCAGGTGGTCGAAGAGGTGCCAGACCTCGCCGTTCGGCCCGCGGCCGAATTTCGGCGGATCGGTGAGGATGATGTCGTATTTGCTGCCGCGGCGCTCCTCGCGCTGGATGAACTTCATGGCATCCTCGCAGATCCAGCGGATCGGCAGCTTCTCCATGCGGCCGAGCGCCTGGTTCTCGCGCGCCCAGCCGATGGCCTTCTTCGAGGCGTCGACATGGGTGACTTCGGCACCGGCGGCTGCCGCGACCAGCGAGGCGACGCCGGTATAGCCGAAGAGGTTCAGCACCTTGACGGGCCGGCCGGCGGTCTCGACCTTCTCCTTCATCCAGCGCCAGTGGGCGAGCTGTTCAGGGAAGACGCCGACATGGCGGAAGGCGGTGAAGCGGCCGTGGAAATCGACGCCGAGGAGCTGCATCGGCCAGGTTTCGCCGAGCGCCGCCTTGGGGAACTTCCAGCGGCCCATACCGTCCTCGTCCGTATCGCCGGTGAAGAGGGCATCGGCCTTGTCCCAGAGGGACGGCAGGCTTCGCTGCCAGAGCGCCTGCGCCTCCGGGCGCACGATGCGGTAGGGGCCATATTGCTCCAGCTTCTCGCCGGCACCGCTGTCGATGAGGCGGTACTGGTCGGAGCCGGCGGTCTCGAGGATGACCGGCACGCGCTCGGCGGGCTTTTCGCCCTCGCGGCGCATCAGCGGGCGGGCGGGGGCCTCGGGCGCGGGGCGCGGCTCCCTGTTCGGGGCCGGCGGCCTGGGTGCCGCGGCCCTTGGAGCCTCAGCCTTCACGGCCGGCCGCGTATGGGCCTTCGCCCTGGCGGGCGCGGCGGGGCCGCTCTTCGGCCGGCGGTGCTTGTCCTTCACGATCGATCGTCCGTCGTCGGTTGAAACCTTGCCGGCAAAGCCGGAAAACAAGCGGCTCCCATACCATCCCTCCCCCACTTGGCAAAGCGCTTTCCGATTGCGATAAATCTGGAACCGTTCCGGGAGGAGGATCGACCATGGACATGTCCGGCGAAGAACGCATTGCCGCCCCGCGCGAGGCCGTCTGGGCCGCACTCAACGATCCGGAGATCCTGAAGGCCTGCATTCCGGGCTGTCAGTCGCTGACCATGAAATCGCCGACCGAGCTGGAGGCGACCGTGAAGATCAAGATCGGCCCGGTCTCGGCGACCTTCAACGGCGAGGTGACGCTCTCCAACCTCAACCCGCCGGAAAGCTACACGATTTCCGGCGAGGGCAAGGGCGGCATTGCCGGTTTTGCGCAGGGCGGCGCGGATGTCCGCCTCATCGAGGACGGCGGCGAGACGATCCTTGCCTATGACGTGAAGGCGCAGATCGGCGGCAAACTCGCCCAGCTCGGCTCGCGCCTCATCGATTCGACGTCGAAGAAACTGGCGACGCAGTTCTTCTCCGATCTCGGCGCGAAGCTGAACGGCGGAGCCGCCTGATCATTTCCCGGAAACCGGCACGACGGCCTGCGAGGCCAGCGCCTCGGCGCGGCCGCGGTGCCTTTCAGCCTCCGTGTGCCACTTGACCGCCTCGCTCGCCTCGATGCGGGCGCGCTTGCGGTGCTTGCCCTGCGCGAACCAGGTGATGAGCGCGCCGAGCACGAGGCCGAGGATCGTCGCGAGGAAGAGATAGACGAAGAAGGGCGCGGTGACCGAAAGCACGCTGTCCTCCGGCCGGAACGGATTGAGCGCCAGCGTCACCGACTGCCGGTTCGCCACCGACAGCACGATCAGCACGATGGCGATCGGGATCAGGATGAGGACGTTGACTATTCTCTTGACCATTGCGTCACCTTTCTTGCGCGCGGCGCCGGCGGGAAGCCCCGCCCTGCCCCTGGCAATCCCCGCAAGGCCGTTTCACGCTGCCCGCCGGAATTGCTTCAATCGTCCTGATCGGCCTGGCCGGGATTGAGGCGCTCGCGCAGTTCCTTGCCCGTCTTGAAGAACGGGACCCATTTCTCCTCGACGAAGACCGCATCGCCCGTGCGCGGGTTGCGGCCCGAGCGCGAGGGGCGGTTCTTGACGGAGAAGGCGCCGAAGCCGCGCAGCTCCACGCGGTTGCCGCCGGCCAGCGCATCCGTGATCTCGTCCAGCACCGCGTTGACGATGTTCTCGACATCGCGGTGATAGAGATGGGGATTACGGGCTGCGACGATCTGGACCAGTTCCGACTTGATCACGGTATCCCCCTTAAAAATTCTTGTTTTTCAATCGCGATCAACCTGCCAAACCGAAACAAGACCGTCAAGAAACAACTTTTCGCCGGCCAGCTTTTCGATCGTCGGTTGAAGGTCGAGCGACAGGCCGAACACCGAGCGGGCCAATTCCCGGATGCTGCCGCCGATGAAGGGAATGCCTGACCGGCTCGTCGGCTCGTAGTCGACGAAGGGCAGGTCCTTGGCCACCTTGCGGGTGTCGAGATAGGCGCGGATCGCCTCCGGCCCGCCGAGCGTATCGACCAGCTTGGCGGCGAGCGCCTGCCGGCCGGTGAAGATGCTGCCGTCGGCAAGGCGCAGCACATCGGTGCGCGGCAGCTTGCGGCGCTCGGCGACGAGGTCGACGAACCAGTCGTAGCTGTCCATCACCATGGCGCGGATCATCGTCTTGGCGTCCTCGCTGGCCGGATGGAAGGGCGAGGGCTCGGCCTTCAGCGGCGCGGACTTGATCTCCTCCAGCGAGACGCCGATCTTGTCCATCAGCTCCTTCATCTGCGGATACTGGAAAAGAACGCCGATGGAGCCGGTGATCGAGCTTTCGCCGGCGACGATCGTGTCGCCCGCAGTCGCGATCATGTAGCCGGCGGAGGCGGCGAGCGTGCGCACGTCCGAGACGACCGGCTTCTTTTCCGCCACCTTGCGCAGCGCCTTGAAGATCACCTCGCCGCCATAGGTCGTGCCGCCGGGGGATGAGATCGTCACGACGAGCGCCTTGGCCCGGTCGTTCTTCGCGATGCGGTCGAGGCGCTCCAGGAGGTCCTTGTCGTCCTGGATGATGCCGGAAATGCTGACGCGGGCGATATGGTCGCCCGAACCGATGTCGGGCGCGCGCCAGGCAACGGCGGCCCAGATCGCGGCCAGCGCGATCAGCACGGCCGCGACGCGCCAGAAGGTGAGCTTGCGGCGCAGTTGCCGGCGGTCGGCGATGGCGGATTGTTCCATGTCCTGTCCTCGGTGCTGATGGCCGCCTTGCATCAAGGTGGCTTGCGGAAGGCCCTATCGATATGGCATTCCCCGCTCAAATGGCAATTCGTCGCCGAACTTTCTTGGACATCCATTGTTTGTTCAGGAATAATCGCCATATGGGGCCCGTTATAGTTGCGGCCCCTCATGCGCGGCGAGGGCCGAAACCGGACCATTCAAGCAGGCACTATGCTGAACAGCGTGACAGAAGCACCGACCGGTGCACAGGGCATGGGCATTTCCGCCGAGGCTTATCGCCTGGCGACGCGCCATTCCGCGCGCGTGCGGATCCTCAAGATCGCCCTGCCGGTCGCAGCCCTGATCATCGCCGCGGTCTTCGCCGTCGTCTCCATCGTGCGCACCTACCTGCCCTCCGACCTCCATGTGGAGAGCGCCACCATCGAGGACGGCAAGATCGTCATGCGCTATCCGGCGATCGCCGGCCGCAACAAGGACGGCATCAGCTATTCGATGAAGGCCGAGCGGGCGCTGCAGGACATGAAGACGCCCGACGTCATCACGCTCGAGAACATCACGGCGAAGATGCCGGTCAACGACAAGACCACCGCGGAAGTGACGGCCGAGACCGGCGTCTACGACCGCGGCAAGAACCTGCTCGACATGACCCGGCCCTTCACCATCAACCTCAATACCGGCCTTGCCGCCGCCTTCCGTTCGGCCCATCTCGACATCAACGGCGGAACGATGGAAACGAAGGACCCCGTTTCCATCCATTCGCCCGGCGCATCCATTGTTGCGCAGTCGCTGCGAATGACGGATAAAGGCCGTGTCGTCGTCTTCGAGGGCAAGGTCGTCGTCGACGTCGACCCTGCCGCCATCCGCAACCGAGAAAAGTAAGAGCGCCATGTTCGCCACTCTCTCCGCCCCTGTCCGGGCCGCCAGCCTTTTCGTTCTTGCCGCGGGCTTCGCACTGGCCGCGGGCCATGCCGGCGCCCAGCAGACGGCGAGCAAGATGAAGGGCGTGCAGCTCTCGAACGACCAGCCGATCCAGATCCAGAGCGACGCGCTGGAAATCCGCGACCAGGAGAACAAGGCCGAATTCACCGGCAATGTGAAGGTCGTGCAGGGCACGACGACGCTGCAGGCCGGCCGCATGGTCGTTCACTACAAGTCGGGCGGCAAGGGCTCGGTCGCCAGCGGCAATGCCGACATCGAGAAGATCGACGTCTTCGACAAGGTCTACCTGAAGTCGCAGACGCAGGAAGCGACCGCCGATACCGGAACGTTCAACCTCGACAACGAGACGCTGGTCCTCAAGGGCAAGAAGGTGGTGCTGTCGGAAGGCGAGAACGTCTTCGTCGGTTGTCAGCTCTCCGTCACCATGCGCACCGGTGAAGCGAAGCTGGATGCCTGCGGCGGCCGCGTCATGATCCAGCTCGACCCTAAATCCCGCCAGAAAACGAACTGATATAGCGCTTCTCCCGTGTCATCTTCCCTGCTCACCCGCCTGACGCGCCACCCGAAGAAGGGTGCGCAGGAACCCCACCGCAGCACCGACCTGTCGCGCTACGAGGGAACCCTCATTGCGCGAGGGCTGACGAAGACCTATCGCGACCGGCGCGTCGTCAACGGCGTGTCGCTCGTCGTCCGGCGCGGCGAGGCCGTGGGCCTGCTCGGCCCGAACGGCGCCGGCAAGACGACCTGTTTCTACATGATCACCGGTCTCGTGCCCGTCGACGAGGGCTCGATCGAGATCAACGGCCACGACGTCACCACCATGCCGATGTACCGCCGGGCACGCCTCGGCGTCGGCTATCTGCCGCAGGAAGCCTCGATCTTCCGCGGTCTCACGGTGGAGGAGAACATCCGCGCCGTGCTGGAAGTGCACGACAAGGACAAGGCGCGGCGGGAGGAAAAACTCGACAGCCTGCTCGCCGAATTCTCGATCTCGCATCTTCGCAAGTCGCCCGCCATCGCGCTTTCCGGCGGCGAGCGCCGGCGCCTCGAGATCGCCCGCGCACTTGCCACCGACCCGACCTTCATGCTGCTCGACGAACCCTTCGCGGGCGTCGACCCGATCTCGGTCGCCGACATCCAGGCGCTGGTGCGTCATCTCACCTCGCGCGGCATCGGCGTCCTGATCACCGACCATAACGTGCGCGAGACGCTCGGCCTCATCGACCGCGCCTATATCATCCATGCCGGCGAGGTGCTGACCCACGGCCGGGCGAACGACATCGTCAGCAATGCCGACGTGCGCCGCCTCTATCTCGGCGACAATTTCAGCCTCTGAGGGCGGGACGCGCCCGGTTGCCGCGATCTTCATCAAGTTCGCGCCCGCCGCTTGACCAAACGCTTTTAAAAAGCAATTTTTGGGCCAGTTGGTTTCTGCCGCCCCGATCCTGTGGCTTCGGGCGGATTTCCGGAGAGTAGAGCGTCCGCATGGCCCTCGCCGCCAGCCTTTTCCTGCGCCAGAACCAGTCGCTGGTCATGACGCCGCAGCTCATGCAGTCGATCCAGCTGCTGCAGATGACGCATGGCGAGCTGACGCAGTTCATCGAGCAGGAAGTCGAGAAGAACCCGCTCCTCGAAATCGCCGCGAACGACGACGGTGGGCGCGACGAGCGCTTTACCGCCGAGGCCGAGCCATCCCCCACCGAGCGCGGCGGGGATGGCGGCCAGGCGGACCTTTACGAAACCGCCACCAGCGGCACCGCCGGCAGCGCGCCCGAAACCCTCGACGGCGGGCTCGACAATGTCTTTCCCGACGATGCCGGGCCCCGCGCGGCGGACGCGCCGGAGCTGATCGGCCAGTGGAAGTCCATGCCGGGCGGCGGCGGGGACGGCGAGGGCTACGACCTCGACGACTTCGTGGCGAGCCGCAAGACGCTGCGTGACGTCCTGAACGAGCAGATCCCCTTCGCCCTTGCCGACCCCGTCGACCGGCTGATCGCCCAGCATCTCGTCGACCAGCTCGACGAGGCCGGCTATCTCCAGGGCAGCACGGCGGAGACCGCCGCAAAGCTCGGCAAGCCCGCCGCCGAGATCGAGCGCGTGCTCGCCCGCCTGCAGGAGCTCGATCCGCCCGGCGTCTTCGCCCGCTCGCTCAGCGAATGCCTTGCGATCCAGCTGAGGGCCCGGGACCGGCTCGACCCGGCCATGGCGGCGCTCGTCGGCAATCTCGAACTGCTCGCCCGGCGCGACTTCGCGACGCTGAAGAAACTCTGCGGCGTCGGCGAGGAGGACCTTCTCGACATGCTGGCGGAAATCCGCAAGCTCGACCCGAAGCCCGGCACGCGCTACGAGACGGGCGCTTCCGAGGCCGTGGTGCCGGATATCGTCGTGCGCGCCGCGCCCGACGGAAGCTGGCATGTCGAGCTCAATGCCGACACCCTGCCCCGCGTGCTGGTCAACCGCGACTACTATACCGCCGTTTCCAGCCGCACGAGCCGCGACAGCGCGGATTACGGCTTCCTCAACGAATGCCTCCAGACGGCCAATTGGCTGACGCGCAGCCTCGACCAGCGCGCCCGCACCATCCTGAAGGTGGCGAGCGAGATCGTGCGTCAGCAGGATGCCTTCCTCGTCAACGGGGTCGACCACCTGCGCCCGCTGAACCTGAAAACGATCGCCGAGGCGATCAGGATGCATGAATCGACGGTGAGCCGCGTCACCTCGAACAAGTACATGCTGACGCCGCGCGGCCTGTTCGAGCTGAAATATTTCTTCACCGTCTCGATCGGCTCGGCCGAGGGCGGCGATTCCCATTCGGCCGAGAGCGTGCGCCACCGCATCCGCAGCATGATCGCGCAGGAAGCCCCCGAGGCGGTGCTCTCCGACGACGACATCGTCGATGTCCTGCGCAAGGGCGGCGTGGAACTTGCCCGCCGCACGGTGGCGAAGTACCGCGAGGCGATGAACATCCCCTCCTCCGTGCAGCGCCGGCGCGAAAAACGCGCGCTCGCCAAGGCCTCGGCCACCTGAAACAAAGCCCGGGACAGCCGCGTTCCGGCCTGTGAGAAGTTAACGATGGCTGAATCGGCCGATTGACTTCGCGGGCTGGAAGGGCTAATGCGCGCCCCACTTCCGAAGGGAAGGCAGGCCGGACTTCCAGACTATCCCCGCTTTTCCCAAGCGTGCGATGCAGCAAACAGCGCGTGTGTGAAACGCTTGGAACGCAGATGAGGTTGGAATAGACTGGTGTACGCAAATCATGAAAGAGAGGTACCCTCCATGAGTGTGCGTGTGTCCGGTAAACATATGGAAATCGGCGACAGCTTCCGCCAGCGTATTGAAGAGCAGGTGGAGGAGGCCGTAACCAAATATTTCGACGGAGGATATTCGAGCCAGGTCACCGTGGAAAAGGCGGGATCGCGGTACAGTGCGGACTGCAAGCTTCACCTGGACACAGGTACGGCGTTGCAGGCCAATGGCGAGGCCAACGATCCCCTGGCAGCCTTCCAGGCAGCCTCGGAGCGGATCGAAAAGCGCCTGCGCCGGTACAAGCGCAAACTCAAGGCACACCATAACGGCAACGGTCATGACGCCTTTGCAGAGGTGGCCTACACGGTGATGGATTCGGTCCCCGACGAAGACGAAGAGCTTCCCGAGGACTACGCGCCGACCATCGTCGCGGAAAGCACGAAGAAACTCCGGACCCTGTCCGTGGCAAGCGCCGTCATGGCGCTCGACATGACGGACGAACCGGTTCTTCTTTTCCGCAGCGCGGGGTCGGAGCAGCTCAATATCGTCTACCGACGCAACGACGGAAATATTGGCTGGATCGATGCAGCCAGTATCAAAGGCTGAGTGACGGGAGCGTGGTGCCGGGACGGGCACCACGCTTCTTCAAACCCTTCACCCAGCGCACGAGGACAAGAGCATGGCATTGGCAGGTCTACTGCAGCAGAGTGCGATTATTCCGGCGATGAAGGCCAATTCCAAGAAGCAGTTGCTTCAGGAGCTGGCAGCAAAAGCGGCAAAGATTACCGGGATTCCGGAACGCGAAATCTTCGACGTCATCCTTCAGCGTGAGCGCCTCGGTTCGACCGGCGTCGGCAATGGCATCGCCATTCCGCACGGCAAGCTGAAGGAGCTTTCGCAGATCACCGGCCTCTTCGCGAGGCTCGAAACCCCCGTGGACTTCGAGGCACTGGACGACCAGCCGGTGGACCTCGTCTTCCTGCTGCTCGCGCCGGAAGGCGCCGGCGCGGACCACCTGAAGGCCCTTTCGCGCATCGCCCGCGTGCTGCGCGACCCGGCCATGGTCGCAAAGCTGCGCGCCTCCGACAGCGAGAGCGCCATCTATGCCTGCCTCAGCGAGGAACAGGCATCCGCGGCCTGAGGCTGCGCAATACCCTATTCGATTGCTTGGGAAGACCGCCGCGGACCAGAATCCTGCGGCGGTCTTCGCGTTTCGGGCGCATCGGAAACGGCACAGGAAAACGCCCGCACCATTGCTGATGCGGGCGTTGGAACTTACCTGGAAGACCGGTCAGGCCTGCGCGGTGCTCGTCTCGCCGGCGGGAGCCTTCGGGCCGCCCTTGGAGACGCCGACCATGGCGGGGCGCAGGACGCGCTCGCCGATGACGTAGCCGTCCTGCACGACCTGGACGACCGTGTTGCTGGCAACGTCGGGGTTCGGCACCTCGAACATGGCCTGGTGGAAATGCGGGTCGAACTTCTCGCCGATCGGATCGAGCTTGCGCACGCCATGGCGCTCCAGCGCCGACAGCATGGAACGCTCGGTCATCTCGACACCGTCCGCCAGCGCCTTGAGGCCGGCATCGTCGCCCGCGAGGGCTTCGGCCGGGATGGCGTCGAGCGCGCGGCGCAGGTTGTCGGACACGGCCAGCATGTCACGCGCAAAGCCCGCGACGGAATAGGACTTGGCGTCCTTCACATCGCGCTCGGTGCGGCGGCGCAGGTTGTCCATCTCGGCGGCGAGGCGCAGGTACTTGTCGCGAAGGTCGGCGTTCTCCGCCTTCAGAACCTCGACCGGATCGGGTTCGGCCGGGACTTCCGCGTCGACGGCGGCGTCCGCTGCGGATGCTTCAGCGGCAAGGTTGCTGTCCACCGCTTCGTCAGGTCCGTGTTTCTTGGTCTCGTCGGTCATGACGTACTCCGAATTGCATTGCTAAGGGGTTGCGCCCGATATCGAGCTTCGGGCCTGAAAAATCAAGGGCTGACGGCCGGAAAGCCGGCGCAACGGATGGCATGCCGTTCTCGCAGGGCCGCTGCACGCCTTCACGCGGCATGCTTCAGCGCGAAAGCCGCGACATCAATTGCGCCGTATAGTCCACCATCGGCACGATGCGGGAATAGTTGAGCCGCGTCGGCCCGATGACGCCGACCGCGCCGACGATCTTGTCGTCGCCGTCCCTGTAGGGCGCGACGATGAGCGAGGAGCCGGAGAGCGAGAAGAGTTTGTTCTCCGAACCGATGAAGATGCGCACGCCCGGTCCTGTCTCGGCAAGGTTCAGGAGTTCGATCAGGCTGTCCTTGCGCTCCAGGTCGTCGAAGAGCATGCGCAGGCGGTCGATATCGTCGGCGCCGGCAAGGCCTTCCAGCAGGTTCGCCCGGCCGCGCACGATGAGGCGCGTCGGCTTTGCCTCCTCGAAGCCGCCGGACCAGACGGCAAGGCCGCGTTCGACGAGGTCCTGCGACAGCTTGTCGAGCTCGCTGCTGATCTCGCCGCGCAGGCGCTCCAGCTGCGAGCGCGCCTCCAGCAGCGTGTTGCCGGAAAGATGCGCGTTGAGGAAGTTCGCCGCTTCCGTGAGCTGCGAGCTGGTAACCCCCGCCGGCAGCTCGATGATGCGGTTCTCCACCTGGTCGTGATCGCCCACCAGCACGACCAGCGCCTTGGTCGGCTCCAGCCGGATGAACTCGACATGCTTCAGCACGGCGTCGTTCTTGGTGGTGATGACGAGGCCGGCGCCGCGCGACATGCCGGACAGCGCCTGGCTCGCCTCGTTCATCATGGTCTCGACGGCCGAGTGCTTCTGCCCATGCGGACGCACATGGCGCTCGATGGAGGCGCGGTCCTCGGCGGAGATATTGCCGACCTGCATGAAGGCATCGACGAAGAAGCGCAGGCCGAGCTGCGTCGGCAGGCGGCCCGCGCTGATATGCGGCGAATAGATGAGACCGAGCTCCTCCAGGTCGCTCATCACGTTGCGCACGGAGGCAGGCGAGAGCGACATGGGCAGGATGCGCGAAAGGTTGCGCGAGCCGAGCGGCTCGCCGCTCTCGAGATAGGTCTCGACAATGCGGCGGAAGATCTCGCCCGAACGCTCGTCGAGCGCCGCCTGAATGTCAGGTCCCGGAGGATTCTTCAAAACCATCTTCGAACTGCAACCCTGTTGTCCGCCCGGAATATAGTGATTTCACCGGCCGGCGCAAAACGGATTTTCCCCCACCTTGCCCCTCCGCCATTCCCTCGCCCGGCGAAACGGTCTAAAGCAGCCTCAAACACATCTCAGACAGGAGTTCGCAATGCGGCCGTCCGGCAGAAAAACCGATCAGATGCGCAAGGTTTCCTTCGAGCGCAACGTTTCCAAGCATGCCGAGGGTTCCTGTCTCGTCAAGTTCGGCGACACGCATGTGCTGGTGACGGCAAGTCTGGAGGACAAGACGCCGCCGTGGCTGCGCAACAGCGGCAAGGGCTGGGTGACGGCCGAATACGGCATGCTGCCGCGCGCCACCGGCGACCGCATGAAGCGCGAAGCCGCCGCCGGCAAGCAGGGTGGCCGCACGCAGGAAATCCAGCGCCTCATCGGCCGGTCGCTGCGCGCCATCGTCGACCTCGAAGCGCTCGGCGAGCGCCAGATCACCGTCGACTGCGACGTTATCCAGGCCGACGGCGGCACCCGCACGGCCTCCATCACCGGCGCGTGGATCGCCCTCCACGACTGCCTGAAATGGATGGAAGCGCGCAGCATGATCAAGGTGGAGAAGGTCCTGAAGGACCACGTCGCTGCGATCTCCTGCGGCATCTTCGCCGCGCAGTCAGTGATCGACCTCGACTATCTCGAAGACTCCGCCGCCGAGACCGACGCCAACTTCGTCATGACCGGCTCGGGCGGCATCGTCGAAATCCAGGGCACCGCGGAAGGCAAGCCGTTCACGGAGGAGGAATTCTCCAGCCTGATGGCGCTTGCCCGGGGCGGCATTGCCGACCTCGTCGCCCTGCAGAAGCAGGCCATCGCCTGAGAAAAGGCGCAAGACCATGACCGCCGCGATTGAAGGCATTCTCGAAACCGCGCTTTACGCGGATGACCTCGACGCGGCGGAGGCCTTCTATGGCGGCATTCTCGGTCTCGAGAAAATCACGCGGCACGGCAACCGCCACGTCTTCTTCCGCTGCGGGCCGGGCGTTCTCCTGATCTTCAATGCGAAGGAGACCGCCGTGCCCCCACCGCCGCAGGCCTTTCCCGTGCCGGTGCACGGCGCTGCCGGCCCCGGCCATGCCTGTTTCCGTGTTGCCGGTCCCGCGCTTGATTTCTGGGTGAAAAAGCTGGAAGAAGCCGGAATCGCCATCGAAGCGGATTTTCGCTGGCCGAACGGCGCCCGCTCGATCTATTTCCGCGACCCCGCCGGCAACAGTCTCGAATGTGCAGAGCCCGGTCTCTGGAACATCGCTTAGGAACCCTTATGCGCAAGCTCGATACCAAGACGATCGTCGTCGCCAGCCACAATGCCGGAAAGATCCGCGAGATCGAGGACCTGATCGGCCCCTTCGGCTTTTCCGCCAAGTCCGCCGCGGAACTGAAATTCGAAGAACCGGACGAGACCGGCACGACCTTCGAGGAAAACGCGACGATCAAGGCGCTCGCCTCGGCAAAGGCCTCCGGCCTGCCGGCCCTTTCCGATGATTCCGGCCTCGTGATCGACGCGCTGGACGGTGCACCGGGCGTCTACACCGCCAACTGGGCGGAGAAGGAAGACGGCACGCGCGATTTCACCATGGCCATGGAGAAGGTCGAAAAGGCACTTTCCGAAAAAGGCGCGACGGACGCCAAGGATCGCACCGCGCGCTTCGTCTCCGTGCTGTGCCTTGCCTGGCCGGACGGCCATACGGAACTCTTCCGCGGCGAAGTGGAGGGCCATGTGGTCTGGCCGCCGCGCGGCGACAAGGGTTTCGGCTATGACCCCGTCTTCCAGCCGGAAGGGTACGAGACGACCTTCGGCGAGATGAGCGCGGAAGAAAAGCACGGCTGGAAGCCGGGTGACGCGACCGCGCTCTCGCACCGCGCCCGCGCCTTCAAGATCTTCGTCGAAACCTGCCTGAAAGCCTGAAACGTCATGACGGCGGTGCCCTTCGATATCCGGCCGAGCACGGGAGCGGACCTTTCCGATCCCGGCTTCGGCATCTATGTGCACTGGCCGTTCTGTGCCGCCAAATGCCCTTACTGCGACTTCAACAGCCATGTGCGCCACCAGCCGGTCGACCAGCCGCGCTTCGTGCAGGCTTTCCTGAAGGAAATGGCGACGATGCGCCGGCTGACCGGCTCGCGCACTGTCACCAGCATCTTCATGGGTGGGGGCACGCCCTCGCTGATGGCGCCGGAGACGGTGGATGCCATTCTCAACGGCATCGCCCGCCACTGGCATGTGCCTGACGGTATCGAGATCACCATGGAGGCGAACCCCTCCAGCGTCGAGGCCGAGCGCTTCCGAGGCTACCGCGCCGCCGGCGTCAACCGCGTCTCGCTCGGCGTGCAGGCGCTGAACGACCGGGACCTGAAATTCCTCGGCCGGCTGCATGACGTCGCCGACGCGCTGAAGGCGATCCGCCTTGCGCGCGACATCTTCCCGCGCATGTCCTTCGACCTCATCTATGCCCGCCCGAACCAGACGGTGGAGGAATGGGACCGCGAATTGAAGGAGGCCGTGTCCTACGCGGTCGATCACCTCTCGCTCTACCAGCTCACTATCGAGGAGGGCACGCCCTTCTACGGCCTCGCCAAGGCCGGCAAGCTGGTGGTGCCGGATGGAGAGCAGTCCGCCGTGCTCTACGAGGCGACGCAGGAGATCACCGAGCGCGAGGGCATGCCGGCCTATGAGGTTTCCAACCACGCTCGCCCCGGCTCGGAAAGTCGCCACAACCTCACCTACTGGCGCTATGGCGATTATGTCGGCATCGGCCCCGGCGCCCATGGCCGGCTGACGACGGGCGGCGCGAAGATCGCGACCGCGACGGAGCGCAAGCCGGAGGGCTGGCTGTCGCTTGTCGAGGCCGAAGGCCACGGCATGGTCGACCAGGAAGTGCTGGAATACGAGGCGCAGGCGGACGAGCTCCTGCTGATGGGCCTGCGGCTGAAGGAAGGCGTGGATCTTGCCCGCTGGCAGGCCTTTTCCGGCCGCGATCTCGACCCGGACCGCGAACAATTCCTCATCGATCACGGCTTCATCGAGCGGCTCGGCAATTCGCGCCTGCGCTGCACGCCGGCCGGGATGCTGATCCTCGACGCCGTCGTCGCCGATCTCGCCTGCTAGGGCCGGCGCTCTCTCCCATATCTGTCTTGAACGCCGACCGCCGGGCTCGCTCCGAGGGTCCGCGCGCGCCCACGCAACCCATGACGCAGAGGGACTTTCGATCCCGCGGCAAAGAAAAGGGGCCTTGCGGCCCCCTTTTTTAAGCAGAGCCCGGTCGGATCCGTACTATTCGTTGATCAGGCGCTTCAGAAGCTCGATCTCGTGGCTGAGCTTGGTATCGCCCGAGATCAGTTCCTCAATCTTGCGCACGGCATGCAGCACGGTCGTATGGTCGCGTCCGCCGAAACGGCGGCCGATCTCCGGGAAGGAGCGCGGCGTCAGGGTCTTCGACAGATACATGGCGATCTGGCGCGGCTTGACGATGACGCGCGTGCGGCGGTTCGAGACCAGTTCCTGGCGCGAGACGTTGTAGTGCTTGGCGACGACGCGCTGGATGTCCTCGATGCGCACGCGGCGCGGCTCGCCGGCGGCGACCAGATGGCCGAGCAGCTCGTCGACACGCTCGATCGTCAGGTTCGGCTCGAAGGAGCGGCGGAAAAGGAGCTGGTTGAAGGCGCCTTCCAGCTCGCGGCCGCTGGCCGTGATGTTGCGCGCGACATGGCTGAGAATCTCGACCGGAATGTCGAGCGACTGGTCTTCCTGCTGCGCGGCGGCAAGGCGGCGCTTGAGGATTTCAAGGCGCATCTCGTAGTCCGGCGCTTCCATCTCGATGGCGACGCCACCCTGCAGGCGCGAGCGCACGCGCGGGTCGAGCGATTCCAGCTCCCAGGGCGCACGGTCGGCAGCGACCACGACCTGCTTGGCCGAATCGAGCAGCATGTTGAGCAGGTGGCAGAACTCGTTCTGGATCGAGTTGCCCTGCAGGAACTGCATGTCGTCGATGATCAGGAGATCGATGTTGCGCAGCGTTTCCTTGAGGGAGAGCGCATCGTTGTCGCGGATCGCGGTGGCGAAGCGCCACATGAAATATTCGGCCGTCAGATAGACGACGCGCGGGTTGCGGGCGCTCGAAAGGGCCCCGAGCGCGATGGCCTGCAGAAGATGCGTCTTGCCGAGGCCGACGCTGGAATGGACGAAGAGCGGGTTGAAGCGCACGGCGCCGGCACCGGCTTCCGCGATGGTGCGGGCGGCGGCAAGGGCGACGCGGTTCGAGGTGCCCTCGACGAAGGCGTCGAACGTGTAGCGCTGGTCGAGCGGCGAGCCGAAGAGCGGGCCGGAATGCTGGGCGCGCGGCTGGGCCGTGGCGGTGACGGAAGCGGCGACGCTTGCCACCGGCTGCGGGCTACCCGCCGAACGGCGCGGCTGGGCCTGCGGCGCGGGCTCCGCCACGGCAACGGCGTCGTCGGCCACGCCGATGCGCACGCCGCGGGTCGCAGTCCGCACAAGAATCTCCACCTTGAGGATTTCCGCGTCTTCCTGCTGGAAGAGGCTGGTGATGAGGTCGAGATAACGGTTGTTGATCCAAGATTTCAGGAACGTCGTCGGCACCGACAGACGCACCACGCTCTTGGATACGGAATGGATTTTCAGGCGTCCGAACCAGCTTGCGAAAACGTCCGGTCCAACCTGCGCCTTCAGGCGCGCACTGACCCGTTCGAAAAGCGCATCATGCTTCATGTCGGATGCAACCCCCGCCGCCTCTTGCGCCCCTTCTTGCGGGAGCGTCTGTCGTGCATTTTCCCCGTTTGCGAATGCACCAGCCGTCCTGGCCGTATTCATCTGCAT